>NZ_JBBKBE010000020.1:0-49626 GCF_037890075.1 Mediterraneibacter sp. ICN-202921
TCAAGTTAGTAAGACCCCTTGAAGACGACGAGGTAGATAGGGCGGAGGTGGAAGTACAGTAATGTATGGAGCTGACCGTTACTAATAGGTCGAGGGCATAACCAAGCAAGGTGATAGGAGAATGGATGGAAAGATCTTTTGTATGTAGTTTTGAAGGTATATAACCCTTGAAGAATGAGAGAAGAGGCACCTGGAAGTGAAAACTTCCGGGTGTTTTTTTATGGATTATTTGTGATAAATAGATTAACAGAAGGAAGTTTAGGAGAGATATAGAGAAATATAAGAAAGCCTTCTTCTATGGTTTACGGCGGTAAAACACCATGTTAGTATAGAAAATAAAAAAATTCATAAAAAGTGAAACTTTCTGATTCGTTTTACCGTCTAATAGATGTAAGAACAGTGTAAAGATAAGGGGGAGACAAGCACTGAAAAATAACGACCTGCAGGAGAAGAAAGGGGGAAGCCTATTGCTGTTTTTAGTGAAAAAAGCGCAAAAAAGGGACGACCAGGCATTTGTGGAACTAATGGAAACTTATAAGTCCAGTATGTATAAGGTGGCGAGGAGTTATCTGCGCAGAGATGAAGATATTGCGGATGCTGTTTCCCAGACAATATTGGATTGTTATGACAACATCGTAAAATTGCATGATCCGAAATATTTTAAAACATGGATGATCCGTATTTTGATCAATAATTGTAAGGATACGATAAGACAGAATCAAAAGGAACATCTTCTGGAGACGCCGCCGGAAAAAGGAGAAGAATGTATGGAGCTTAAAAATTATGAATTTCAGGAACTGATGAATTCTCTGGATGACAAATATCGGGTCATACTGCTTCTCTATTACGGAGAAGGCTTTAAGATCCGGGAAATCGCGCAGATACTGGAAATGGATGAAAATACGGTAAAGACAAGATTGTCCAGAGGAAGAAAAAAACTGGGACAGGTGTATAGTTTAAAGCCGGCGGCAGAGAGGAGATAATGTATGAGAAAGGATTATTCAGATAAAGAAATCAAACAGATCCTGGAAAAAGAGGCGCAGATCCCGCAGTGTGTAGAAGAAAAAATCCAGGCGGCATACCGGGAGATCAGTATGGAGCCGAAAGTAACGATGAAGTATACAAAGATATATAAGATCAGAAAAATGATCGTGATCGCAGCCGTTGTGACGATGGCGGCAGGATTGGTAGGGTTTGCAGCGAATGAATTTTTAAAAGTCAATATAAATGAAGAGGAAGAAAATGCGAAGGAGATAGAATTCAGGGTACAAGTAGATGCACAGAAAGAAGCGCACAAGATCGAGGTGGCTCCTACCTATATGCCGGAAGGTTATATATATGGAGAGGAAACTTCTCCATATGGTGGTAAATGGCATAATTATGACACAGACAGTGATATTACGATCACACCCATCAATGCGGCAGAAATTTATTGGGGAGAAAAGACAGAAAATCCAGTGTACCGAGACAGCTTTGACAAAGCAGATTATTTGGAAAAAGCGGAGATAGATGGGCAGCGGCAGGATATTTTCGTAGAGGCGAAGGCTCGCTATGTAGATACAGACAAGCAGACGATCAATATATTCCTCACCAATCAGGAGTATGGATATATGGTTTGGATAAGCAGTGAGACAACTTTAGAAAAAGAAGAGCTGCTGAAAGTAGCGAAAGGACTGAAAATAGAAGTGTTGGATGAAACAGAATCTTATCCTACAGAGGCAGAGATCGAGGACGAACTTGCTGCACAGAAAGAAGAACAGACACTTTGGGAAGAAGAAAAGGCAGAAAAACTAAAATATGGGATCCCGGCAGAAAATATCTATGAAATCGGAGATACCATCTCCAATCCGTTCCTGAATGCAGAATTCTCGGAGGAGGATATTGAGTATACTGTAGAAGATATTCAAATCAAGGACAGCCTTTCTATGGATAAATATCCGACCCAAAACTATATAAGTTATGAAGAAGTTTCCCCTTGGTTTCAGGAAGATGGAACATTAAAACCTCATGCCAGATACACGCAGACGATAACAGAAGATGGACAGGTGCAAGAAGAACCGATTCTTGAAGAAGTCGCATCGAAATATGTAGTGGTAAACATGAAAGTGAAAAATGCCTCCGGCAGGGCATATGAAGGGATAAATCTCGCACCGGATCTGATCGTTAAAGAAACAAGAGAAGATGGAAGTCTCTCCTGCTATGGACCAGAGTTCCTGTCGGCAAATGAGGACTATAATCTGCAGTGGAACAGCGGAGAAGGGGCAAGTTTCCCTGTATATATCGATCCGATATATTATACGGAAGGAACAGAACGTTTAAAGATTGGTTTATACAGACCACTGAAAGAGCAGGAAGAACTGGAATATACACTCGTGTATATAGCGGATGAAGACGTACTGGATTCCCTGTATCTGAAATTCCATCCATCTTATACGGAAGAAATGATCGAAGGAAAATGGACGACCAATCCATATGTAAAAGTAACGAAATAAAAATATACCGTAAGGTATAAGATGACAGGAGAGCGGTTTGACGCTCTCCTGTTTTATATGCAAAAAATATAGTTTGTGGTGTTCGAAAATATTTTGTTCAAAATGTTCGTTTTCGAAAGAAATCTATATGAAATTGCTTCTTAGGCAATTGAATCTGTATTGGCAAATGTTAAAATAAAAATGTAACGGACAATAAACCTAGGAAGGAGTTATATATGGAAATTTTAAAGAAACTTTTACCAGAAGGAATCACAAGAGAAGAAAGAACACAGAAGTTAAATACAGCAATGAGGAATGTTAAACCTGCTATTTGCATTGAGCGCGCAAAATTGATTACAGAAAGTTATAAACAGACAGAAGGCATGCCACATATTATTCGTAGAGCAAAAGGATTAAAATATCTTCTGGAACATATGACAATTTTTATTGATAAGGAAGAATTAATTGTGGGAAACCATGCTTCAAATCCGCGATGTGCGCCTTTATTTCCGGAATTTGGAGGTTTCAGTAAAAAAGAACTGGATATGATGCCTACACGTAAAGTAGATACATTGCAAATCACGGAGGAAGAAAAGAAAATACTTTTAAATGAGATTTATCCTTATTGGAAGAATAAATCTATTGGTGATTTATCTAGGTATTATATTGATGAAAGGATTATGGAAGTTTTAGATTCTGAATATCGCGTATTTAATCCGTTGAGCAGGGCTCGTAGTGGGTATGGTCATTATTTGCCCAATATAAAGAAAATTCTTACAAAGGGTTTTTGCGAAGTAGAAAGAGAAGCAAGAGACTATCTTATAAATTTGGATATTTTGGATAAGGATTTTACTGATAAGGTACACTTTTATAAATCCATACTAATTATCTGTGAAGCAGTGAAAATATTTCAGGACAGATTTGCTGATTTGGCAGAACAGATGGCGGCAAAAGAACAAGATGATCGGAGAAAACAGGAATTGCTACTTATTGCTGAAAATTGTAGGATTGTGCCCTACAAGCCAGCTAAGACGTATTATCAGGCTCTACAGTCATATTGGTTTGTATTAGTGATTGATTATTGTGGACAGAATGGGTCAGCTATTTCGGGCGGAAGAGTAGATCAAATGTTCTATCCATTTTGGAAAAAAGATATAGAAGAAGGACGTATGGTAAAAGAAGAAGCCAGGGAAATACTAGAGGCTTTGTGGGTGAAAAGCAGCGATATTATTAAAGCGGGTACGTACATGAGTGCTAGAAATAATGGAGGATTTGCTACGACTATCAATGTTGTTTTAGGTGGAATAGACGAAAAAGGTGAAGATGCTGTTAATGATTTTACATATGTATGTTTGGATGCAGAACAAACAGTATTTAATTCAGAACCAAATACAAGCATTAGAATCTCCAAAAAGAATCCAGATAAATTTATTAATAAGGTATTACAGATTTTAGTAGAAAATGAAGGCGGGAAACTTCCGTTTTTTAATGATGAGCTGATAATTGATGGTTTGATTAAAGATGGAGTTTCAATAGAAGATGCAAGAGATTATGCAATTGTAGGCTGTGTGGAACCCACAGGGCAGGGGAATACCATGGGAAGAACAAATGCATGTTATTTTAATTTAGCGAAATGCTTGGAGTTGGCATTATTTGATGGAGTATGCCAAATGTCAGGACAGCAAATGGGACCAAAGACAGGTGCGTTTAAAGATTTTAAAACATTTAAAGATTTTTTAAGAGCGTATGAGACACAAGTCGACTATTTTGTTGATATGATGATAAGTTCTTTAAATTCTATTGAGCTTCTTCACGCCAGATATGGACAGCATATATATTGTTCTGCTCTTTTAGAGGGATGCCTTGAAAATGGAAGGGACTGTACACAAGGTGGTGCAAAATACGATTATGTTGGCGTTCAAGGGGTTGGTATTGCAGATGTGGGAGATTCTTTGACCGTTATTAATCAAATGGTGTTTGAAACAAAAGAGCTTATGCCGGAAAAATTATTAAAAGCATTGAAAGAAAATTTTAAAGGTCAGGATATTTTAAAGCACCGTATGCTTAACAAAATATCAAAATATGGAAATGACATAAAGGAAGCGGACGAAATGGTAAAATATGTTGGTGAGCAGTATTGTAGAAGTGTAAAGGGACATCGTTCGCCTCATGGGGCAATTTATCGACCAGGCTTATTCTGTTTGTCTTCCAATACACCTTTAGGAAGGCAAGTATGTGCACTTCCTAGTGGACGCGAGGCTGGTACTCCATTGGGGGATGGTGGAATTTCTCCTAAACACGGAATGGATATCTGCGGACCGACTGCTGCTTGTAAATCAGTTGCTAGAGTAAATCATGAATTAGCAATAAATGGAGTTAATTTTAACATGAAATTTATGCCTACGATTTTAAAGACAAAAGAAGAACGACAAAAATTAATTGATATGATTCGTACTTATTTTAATATAGGAGGTATGCATATACAATTTAATATTCTTACGCCAGAAAAATTAAAAGATGCACAAATGAATCCGGACAGACATAGAAATTTAGTTGTACGTGTAGCTGGTTATAGCGCTTTTTTCGTGGAATTGGATAAAGATATTCAAAATGAAATCATTAACAGAACAATGCAGTGTGTATAGGAAAAGGAGATAATATGGAAAAGCAAATAAGAGGAAATGTATTTGATATACAAAGATATAGCATACATGATGGTCCAGGAATTCGTACAGTTGTGTTTTTAAAGGGATGTCCGCTTAGGTGTAAGTGGTGTTCTAACCCGGAATCGTGGAATGAATCACCCCAGTTGTTTTATGCGTCATCTAGATGTATTGGATGTCGCACTTGTGTGAAAGTATGTACTAATAAAGAAGTAACGGCAGAAGAAAGGTTAAAGATTCATTGGGATCGATGTAAAGCAGATAAATTAGACTGGGTAGAACAGTGTCCAACAAAAGCACTAACAGTAAAAGGAAAATGGATGGGGATTTCAAAAGTAATGGATGAAATAGAAAAGGATATAGACTTTTACAAGCAAAGCAAGGGGGGAATTACTTTATCCGGAGGGGAACCACTTCTACAGCCAGAATTTTCTTATGAGTTGTTGAGACTATGTAATGAAAAAGGAATTCATACATCTGTGGAAACAACAGGATGTGTTCCAAAAGAAAATTTAGAAAAGATATTGCCGGTAGTAGATTTATTTTTATATGATATAAAATCAGCAGATACGCACAAACATAAAGAATGGACTGGCATAGGAAATGAGAAAATTTTGGAAAATTTGAGATGGATATCTAAGCAGAATAAAAAAATATTTGTTAGGACACCCATGATTCCAGAAGTTAATGATAAAGAACAAGATATTCTTGATATCATAGAAATTTTGCAGAAATATAGTATTAGAAACTATGATATACTGCCCTTTCATCAGTATGGAAGTGGAAAATATCAATCTTGTGGAATTGAATATGTCATGCAGGATGTAAAACCACATAACGAGGAATATGTAGAGAAGATGAGGAATATGATACGTAGTTATGGTTTTAACACAAAGATGGAAAAATGAAAAGAGGGGGCAGTTTGCCCCCACTTTCTATATTATACTCATTGTGAAAGTGTTACCTGCCTACGTATATTCACAGGAGTTTTGGTGGAATTTGTATTTTTGTACAGTTCTAACTGAAATACACATTTGTCCGCCCTTGTGATGGAAGTAGTAAATTCAAAGATGAAGCCAGAATCTAAATAGGAGACACGTTGGATTTTATAACCTGGCACTTTAGCAGTGCATTTTAAAAGAGTTGCCTCATCTCTATTGATAATAATTGCTTCAATTGTTTCAGTTGCTCTATAAAGGTTCAATGCATAATGCTCATCTAGTGTATTGTACAGTGAAACAGAAGAAAAATCATAATATTCAATACCCTCACACAGATAATACGGGATATATGACTTTTCAAACAGAATGGGCTCATTATTCGCACAGCGAAGCCTATATAGCTTAAATACTTTTGTTTGTGTACTTGGCAATCTGAGCTGTTCACGAATAAAAACGGGAGCATCTACAACCTCGCTTTTTAGGACGATAGAATTAGGGTTTGCACCGAGTTCTTTCATGTTTTCCGTGAAATTATAAAGATAATTAATATTGCGTTTCATTTTGGAATCTGCAATAAAGGAGCCTCTTCCACGATAGCGGACAAGAAGTCCTTCTTCCACTAGTCTATCCATACATTGTCTGACGGTTGTACGGCTGATATTTAATATTTTACAAAGATTAGCCTCGGTGATCATTTGATCTCCAGGCTTTAAAATGCCTGCTTGAATTTGTATTTTAATATAAGAGGCAAGTTGTTCATATAATGGTGAATCACTTCCTAAAGAAAAATGAAAAGTTTCTTTAAAATAATCAATATCCAATTTAATAGTTCCTTTCTAACATAGGATTTCCGCATGGGATGAAAGGGACAAATGTTGTAAATACAGCGGATAGAACGGTTTTATTTGTTTCAATAGTATCACAAAAAGATAGTGCATTCAAATATCTTTTGCCAATTACTGGATGAAAAAACAACTGGATTAAATCATGTTTTTGTGATACAATACATATGTATCATACAAATGATACAAAAATCATATCATAAGTAAATAAAAAAGGCAATATATTGACGTGGAAAAATAAAGTAAAATAAATGGGGAAAGTTATCAATGCGAGAACGCAGAAAGATTATTTTACAAGAATTAGAACAGACAGGATATGTAAAAGTAAGTATGTTAAGCCAAGAATTCCATTGTACAGAGATGACAATACGTAGAGATCTAAACGCTATGTCAGAAGAAGGTTTATTAAAAAGGACACATGGAGGGGCTGTTAAAATTGGAAAAAATTTTGTGACAGATAATGTAAAAGATTTGGTTTATAGCAATCTATGCAACAAGATATATATTGCGAAAATGGCTTACCGTATTATAAAGAATGGGGATACTATTTTTTTAGACGATGCGACGACTTGTCTGTATTTAGCACAGGAAATAAAAAGAAACAATAAAAAAAGTGTTAATGTAATTACAAATAGTATTTTACTCGCTTCAGAAATCATGCAGACAGCACATATATTATTGAAGGTAATAGGAGGAGATGTTGCAGGAAATCTTTCTGCTACTGTGGGGAAAGAAGCACTGGAACAGATAAGAGGATATAGAGTGAATAAAGCATTTATTGGGGTAAACGGAATTGATTATCAGGAAGGAATTACAGGAATCGGATATCCGCAGATGGAGATAAAAAAAGCTATGATGAAACGAGCAGAAGCTACCTATGTGCTAGCGGACAGCAGTAAATTCGGACATATATATTTGTCCCATATTTGTAATCTATCTGAAGTGACAGGTGTTTTGACAGATAAAGATTTAAAGGAAGAATATGTACAGATAGCAAAAGAGAAGAACTATCCGATATATGTAGATGATACATTTATAAATAGGAGAGAATGAAAATGAAGAAAGAAACTATGAGTGAAAAACAAAAATGTCAGTCGGGAGTTTTGTATGATGCTAATTATAATAAGAATTTGGTAGAGGAACGAAACAGATGCAAAGACGTATGTTTTGCATTTAACAATTGTTTACCATCTAGGAAAGAACACAGGAAGAATATTATAAAACCAATATTTGGTAAAGCAGATGATACATTTCAAATCGAGTCAGACTTCTGGTGTGATTATGGATATAATATAGAATTAGGCAGAAATTTCTATGCAAATCATGGATGTATCATTCTAGACGAAGCAAAAGTTATGTTTGGTGATAATGTTTTTATAGGACCAAATTGCGGTTTTTATACTGCAGGGCATCCGATTGATCCACAATTAAGAGTAAAAGGTTTAGAGTATGCAAAACCTATTACTATTGGAAGCAATGTTTGGTTTGGAGGAAATGTGGTGGTTATGCCTGGAGTAATGATTGGAGATGACGTAATCATAGGTGCTGGGAGTGTGGTGACAAAAGATATACCAACTGGGGTGATTGCAGTCGGAAATCCATGTAGGGTATTACGAAAGATCACAGAGGAAGAAATAGAAAAAGAAAGGAGGTTAGTATGAGCTGGCTAGATTTACATATGCATACTGTACTTAGCAATGATGGAGAATTTGAACCAGATAAACTAATGAAGTTGTGCGCAAAGGCGAAGCTGGAGGTAGTAGCGATTGCCGATCATAATAGTACCAGGGCATATAGAAAAGCAAGTGAAACAGCAGGGGCTTTGGGAATTGAATTACTTCCAGCAGTAGAATTAGATTGTACTTTTCAGGGAAAAGATTTTCATGTCTTAGGGTATGGGATTGATCCAGTATATGAGGAGTATGAAATAATTGAAAAAGAACTACTCTGCAAAGAACAAGATGCCTCCAAAATAAGATTGAAACTTATACAAGAAGCAGGGATAAAAGTTGATCATGAAAAAGCAGAAACTTTGGCCCATGATGACGTGATAACAGGAGAAGTAATAGCAGAAACTGCATTACAAGATTCAAGAAATTATGCATTACTAGAAGCATATCTTCCCGGAGGTAGTCGAAGCGATAATCCATATGTTAATTTTTATTGGGATTGGTGTGCACAGGGAAAAATTGCCTATGTACCGATAGAATTTATATCTCTTGATAAAGCGATAGAAATTATTAAAAAATCGGGTGGAATTCCGGTTCTTGCACATCCAGGGAATAATGTAAAAGAAGATACGGACTTGCTGGAAAAAATTACTGAAAGAGGAGTATGTGGAATAGAAGTGTTTAGTAGTTATCATACAGATAAGCAGAAGAAATTTTATATGGACTGGGCAAAGAAGCATGAAATGGTAATGACTGCTGGAAGTGATTTCCATGGAAAGACAAAGCCAGCTATTTTCTTGGGAGATATGGATATTTGGGGAATGGAAGAAATGTTATATAAAAAATTAAAGGAAGCAATAAGGAGGGGATAATCAGTGGATTCTTTGTGTCGGGATATTTTATGGAAAGAAGGGACATGGACAAATAAACCTGCAGCATGGAAAGAAGAAGGAAAATCGTTGTTGGTACAAGCGATGCCGGAAAGTGATTATTGGGAAAAAACATTATATGGATTTATACATCGCAATGGGCATGCACTTTTGACAGAGTTAAAACGTTCTGAGGCAATGGAGGTAACCTTTTTGTTAAAAGACTTCTCAGAATTATATGATCAGGCAGGCATGATGATCTGGTATGATGATATACATTGGATTAAGGCTGGGATAGAAGTAATAGATGGAGAGCCTAATATATCTATTGTAATAACAGATGTATATTCAGATTGTTCTAATTTTCCAGTAGCGAATTGGGAAGGAGAGAAGGTTACATTTCGTGTGTCACCTTTTCATGATGCAGTTTTAATTCGTGTACGTACTTCTAAAAGCAGATGGATGACGGTAAGGCTTTCTAGATTTCCTTTTGAGAAAGGAATAAAAGCGGGACCTATGGTATGTGCACCTATCAGGAAAGATTTAAAGGTAGAATTTACAAGGTGGATAAAGACGGATCCGGACATAGCACAGCATCAAGATCCTCCCATCATATAAATAATTTAGATATTTTACTATAAAAATCAATTTCAGATTGCTATATATTTTTATTTTGGAGCAAGCAGCGCTTGCGGAAATATTCTAAAGCAATTTGAAGTTGATTTTTTTAATACCTCAATTTACAGGCTTTTATTTTTTAAGGATGTATAGAAAATAAGAAGGTTTATCATTTAATAAATTAGTTAAATTGTAGAAAATATATAGTAATATTTGTGCAATATGCAAATTTTAGTATAAAACAAACAAAAGTATTGACAATATAAAACGATTAATATATATTAAATGTATCATACATTTGAAACAAATAAACAGGAGGTTAATTATGGGGAAGGTAAAAGAGATGAATAGTAATGAAAGCAAAATACTTCTAAAAAAAATGAAAGCAATGGGAATTTTGTGGGCGCTGATTTTAATTTGTATCATTGCGGCTGTTATTTCCCCTAATTTTTTAAGACCGGCTAATATAGTTAACGTAGTACGTTCTGTTTCTTTAAATGGTATTATTGCCATGGGTATGACCTTTGTTGTGCTAACAGGTGGGGTGGACTTGTCAGTTGGCTCTATTGTTGGGGTGGTTGCTGTGTCCTGTGCGATGCTGCTTCAAAAAGGAGTCTCTCCCATTATGACAGTAGCAGCAGGATTAGTAATAGGGATTATTCTTGGCCTAATAAATGGTATTGGGGTTACAAGAGGAAGATTAGCGCCGTTTATTATGACTTTAGGTACGATGACTGCACTTCGTGGAGTGGCAAGATATTTGGCGAATGGTTCGCCACAGAATTGGACTGAATCAGGTATTGATTTTTCCTTTTTGGGTCAGGGAAGTATGTTAGGAATTCCAGTACCGGTTTATATCTTTTTAACCGTATTTTTTATTGCATTATATATGCTGAAATATACAGGTTTTGGAAGAAGTGTATATGCTTTGGGGGACAGTAGAGAAGCAGCGCGTTTATGTGGGATTCATACAAAAAGAGTAGAGACAATGTGCTTTGTGATTACAGGTTTTTTGTCGGCGCTTTCTGCAATTATTTTTATTTCAAGATTAGGCATTGGGCAGCCGGAGGCTGGGGAAGGTTATGAGTTAGATGCACTTGCGATGGTCTATATCGGCGGGGCAAGCACAGCTGGAGGAAGCGGAAGTGTAGTTGGTACTTTGATTGGGGCCTGCTTGATTTCCGTATTAAATAATATTTTGAATTTGATGGGTATTTCCCCATTCATACAGAAAGTTATTCAAGGTGTCATTATTATATTAGCTGTGCTGTTAGAGAGAAAGACAAAAAAGAATTCTTAAGGCTAAGGGCACGTGAAGAAAGTGCTTTAGTAATAAAATAATTCACAATAATAAAAGGAGGAAATGTGGATGAAAAAGAAAATAATAAGTGCGGTTCTTTGTCTAACAATGGTAGCGGGTCTGGTAGTCGGATGTAGCAATGGAGGAGCAGGAAATTCTGCTGGAGAGGATAAATCTTCGAAAGAAGGAGATAAAAAGTATACGATAGGATTGTCTCAGGGGACAATGAACCATCCATTTCGCGTTGCCATGGTGGATGAAAATGTGGCCTATGCAGAAGAAAATTATCCGGAATTTGAAGTAATTACGACTGATGGACAGAATGACTCGGCTACACAAGTACAAAATGTAGAAGATCTGCTTGCCCGTGGAATTGATTTATTGATTATTTCACCGTTGACAGCGGATGCACTGACTCCAGTTTGCCAGAAAGCAATGGATCAAGGAATACCAGTAGTTACACTAGACAGAAATGTAGAGTGTGAAGTTACATGTTATGTCGGAGCAGAGAATAAACCAATGGGAGTAGCTTCCGCAGATAAGTTAGCAGAAGCTTTAGATGGCAAAGGAAAAATTGTAGAAATACAGGGAACAGCAGGGACATCGGCAACGATAGACAGACATGACGGTTTTGCAGAGCAATTAGAAGCTGAATATCCGGATATGGAAGTTATTGCGACACAATATTGTGATTATCTAAGAGAAGATGCAATGGCATTTATGGATGATACATTACAAAGATTCGGACCTGGTGAAATTGATGCAATCTATTGTCATAATGATGAAATGGCGTTAGGGGCTTTAGAAGCATTGCGAGCAGCAGGCCGTGAAGATGAAGACATATTAATTACGGGAATGGATGGGACAGAAGTTGCTTTTAAAGAAATTGAAGAAGGCAATATGTTCTTTACTGTTTTCTATCCGTATTGTGCACCAGAAGGAATGCAGGCAGCATATGAGATCCTAGAAGGAGACGGAGTAGAGCAGCGTTGGGAATTAGAGACAGTGGTTATTGACAAAGATAATGTAAAAGACTGGATTGGAAAAGGTCTGTAAATAAACCCATAATACGGAGGTGGCAGCGATGCTTAAGATGAATCATATTTCAAAAAGTTTTCCTGGAGTAAAGGCACTGGATGATATCTCAATTTCTGTAAAACGAGGAGAAATACATGCTTTAGTTGGAGAAAATGGTGCTGGAAAATCAACATTAATGAAGATTTTATCAGGTGCTTATTCATTAGATAAAGGCGAGATTATCATCGATGGGGAAAAAATAGAAAATACGACACCTGCAAAGATGATTGAAAAAGGAATTGCAGTAATTTATCAAGAGTTAATGCTGTTGCCTCACCGTACTGTAGCCGAAAATATTTTTCTGAACAGATATCCGAAAAATAAGATGGGGAAGATAGATTATAAAAGGATGGAAGAGGATACAAAGAAAGTTATAAAAGAATTGCAGTTAGATTTGGATCCGCGGGCTGTGGTAGAAGATTTAAGTGTGGCAAAGAGACAGATGGTAGAGATTGCCAAAGCAATGTCTAGGAACGCTAAAATTGTAGTACTGGATGAACCGACAGCAGTATTAGGAGACAATGAATTGGAAGGACTTTTCAGAATCGTAAAAAATCTTGCAGCAGAAGGAGTTACTTTTATCTATATTTCTCATCGGTTAAAAGAGATTTTTGAACTTTGTACAAGTTTGACAATTATGAAAGATGGACAGCTTGTAGAAAGCGGGCCGGTACAAAATTATACAACAGAAATATTGGTTTCCAGAATGGTGGGCAGGGATGTAAAAGATATTTATCCTAAAAGAGAAAGAAAATGTGGAAATGTTGTGCTTTCTATTCGAAATTTAACAAGGAAAGGCGCGATAGAAAATATCAATTTTGATCTTCATAAAGGTGAGATTTTAGGAATTGCAGGGCTTGCAGGAGCAGGACGCTCGGAGATTTTACGTGCAATTATCGGTGCGGATCCAATTGATGAGGGAAATATAGAATTGGAAGGAAAACCAGTAAAATTTAAAAACGTAAAAGAAGGAATTCTTGCAGGCTTAGGTATAGTACCAGAAGAACGAAAAGCAGAAGGACTAATGCTACAGCAAAATATGATATTTAATATGACTATACCGGCGCTTAGAAAATATAAAAATAAATTCGGTACACTGATGTTACGAAAAGAAGCAGAAATTACAAAGAAATATATTCAAATGTTTCATATACGTCCAGGAATACCTGATACCATTACAAATTTTATGAGTGGAGGAAATCAACAAAAGGTAGTTTTATCGAAATGGATAGCGGCAGATTGTAAAATTCTTCTTGTAGATGAACCTACTAGAGGAGTAGATGTAGGTGCAAAAGAAGAAATTTATGAAATATTAAATCAACTGATTGAAAAAGGACTTTCTATTATTATGGTGTCATCAGAATTGCCCGAACTTTTAGGAACATGCGACAGAATTATGGTGATGAATGAGGGAAAACAAACAGGATTATTTGATATTGAAGAATGTTCTGAAGAAACACTTATGACATTTGCAACAAATTAAAAAGAGGTGGAAATATGTACGATTTTTGTGCGATAGGAGATGCTTTGATAGACTATATTCCTGGTCCTGGATATACACTGGAGAAACCTATTTATCAATGTGAAGTTGGAGGAACAGTAGTAAATGCCTTGACAGCAGCAAGTAAGTTGGGACTTCATACAATGTTTATTGGCAAAATAGGTGATGATTGTATGGGAGAATTAATCAGACGCAAAATGGAAAGCTACGGCGTGGGTTTAGAGGGATGTGTTTTAGATCCAGTTCATTTTACGACACAGTCATTTGTCACCCTGGATGAAAATGGAGAGAGAAGTTTTAGTTTTTCAAGAAGATTTGGTGCAGATATTTGGCTGGATGAGAAAGAAATTCCGATAGAAAGAGTTCTCCAATCTGCTATGGTTGGATTTTCTGGTATGTGCATGACGGATGAACCAGTTAGAACGGCAACTTGGAAGGTGCTCAACGAGGCGCATAAAAAGGGAATACCAATTGTATTGGATGTAAACTACAGGCATAATTTGTGGAGTAGTAAAGAAAAAATGATTTGTGAGATGAAAAAAACTTTATCTAAGGTTTCGCTTTATAAATCATCAGAAGAAGAAGCATATCTTCTTACGGGAAGAAATACCTTGAAAGAGGCTGCAAAAGAAATTTCTAAATACGGCTGCAAACTAGTGATTATCACATGTGGAGAAAAGGGTTCTTATTATTACACAGAAGAAAAAAGTGAAAAAATAAAAGCATATGATGTGAAAGCAGTGGATACGACTGGAGCTGGAGATAGTTTTTTCGCAGGAGTAATTTATCAAATTATTCAAAAGGGTGGAATAGAAAAGGTTATGTCAGAAGATCTTCCACAAATATTAAAGTTTGCTAATGCCGCAGGAGCATTAGCAACTACGAAAAAAGGAGGAGTGACAGGCTCTCCTCTGTTACAAGAAGTAGAGGAGTTCATAAAGCAGCAGAATAAAGAGTAACCATTTCAAAAAATGATGAAAGAGCATGATAAGTATAGGAGGAGACCAGATGAAACCAGAAAAATCAGCAAATGAGATGACCGTGAAGGAATTGGCAGCGTACATTGACTATTCTGTATTAAAACCGGAGTTTACAGAGGAAGAGATCATTGCTTTGACAAAAGACGGGGTAAACTTAGGGTGCGCTACGATCTGTATCAATCCGGGATATATGGAGTTATGTGAACCATATGTAAAAGGAACAGACACCATGCTGTGTCCGGTAACGGATTTTCCGTTCGGTACAAGTTCTACACAGTCCAGAGTGGAGCAGATCGAAAAGGTGGCAAAGTATGATACAGTAAAAGAGGTAGATATCGTAGCGAACTATGGATGGCTCAGAGCAGGATTATATGACAAGGTGACAGAAGATTTAAAGGCGTGCGCGGAAGCTGCCCATAAATATGGAAGAGAGATCAAAGTGATCCTGGAAACAGACGCGCTGGGTGAAGAGCAGATCCGAAAAGGCTGTGAATGTTGTGTAGAAGCAGGCGTAGATTTTGTGAAGACAAGTACAGGATTCCTTACAGGTTTTGAATTAAAAGGCGCTGCGCCGGAGGTGATCGAGATCATCATGGATCAGTTGAAAGGAAGGGCAAAGGTCAAAGGCAGCGGATGTATTCGGACAAGGGAGCATTTCTTACAGTTGATCGATATGGGAATCGACCGCATGGGAGTTGGATATAAATCCGTTCCCGTTGTGCTGGATCTGAAATAAAGGATAAATGCTTAGAAAAGGCAGTGTTTTACATTCTGGCATAGAATGTAGAACGCTGTTTTTTCATTATGGTAAAAACGATGGAAAAACAGTGCTATTTAGGACTGTGATTTGACAAGGGTATCCAGGAAGTTTATAATTCAACTGTATGAGTGTATGTCCGGGACCAGAAGTTTTCGGATGTGAATAAACGCAAGGAGGAGCACAATGAAGAAGCCGGTTTTGATCATTATGGCAGCAGGAATGGGGAGCAGATACGGTGGTCTAAAGCAGATCGACCCGATAGACAAAGAGGGGCATATCATCATGGATTTTTCCCTTTTCGATGCGAAAAGAGCGGGGTTTGAGAAGGTTATTTTTATTATAAAAAAAGAAAATGAAGAGGACTTTAAAGAAGCAGTCGGAAAACGTATAGAGCAAGTGATGGATGTCTCGTATGTATATCAAGATCTTTTTCATCTTCCACAAGGGTACCATGTCCCGCAGGGGCGGGTAAAGCCATGGGGAACAGCACATGCTGTACTGAGCGCGTATGAAGAAGTGGATGGTCCTTTTGCAGTCATCAATGCAGATGATTATTATGGACAGCATGCCTTTGAGAAAATTTACAAATTTCTTACTACCCATGAAGATGGTGAAAAATACAGTTATACAATGGTCGGATATCGGCTGAAAAATACAATGACAGACAATGGACATGTGGCGCGCGGGATCTGCGAATTAAATGAGGATCAAGAACTTGTGGAAATTAATGAGCGGACCAGGATTGAAAAAAGAGAGGGGCAGATCGCTTATTCTGAAGATGACGGCAAAACATGGATACCGGTGGATGGCGAAAAATTAGTTTCTCTGAATATGTGGGGATTTACCCAGAGTATTATGGAAGAGATCAAAGCTGGTTTTCCGGCATTTTTACAGCAGGGATTAAAAGAGAATCCCATGAAATGCGAGTATTTCCTTCCGTCTGTTGTAAGCGGACTGCTGGAGGAAGGACGTGCGGCGGTAACAGTATTGGATACAGAAGATAAATGGTATGGGGTGACATACAAAGAGGACAAACCAATGGTAGTGGCGGCCATTCAGGCGCTGAAGGATGCGGGGAAATATCCGCAGAAATTGTGGGAATCATAACTATATCGTAGCAGAAAAGGAGGGTATACAATGTCTATATTAGTGACAGGCGGTGCGGGATTTATAGGAAGTCATACTTGCGTAGAGCTGTTAAATGCGGGATATGAAGTGGTCATTGTAGATAATCTATATAATGCGTCAGAAAAGGTCATAGGACGGATTGAAGAAATCACAGGGAAAAGTGTAAAATTTTATAAAGCAGATGTGCGGGACGCAAAAGCGTTAGATGAAATTTTTGCGAAAGAAGCTGTCGAAGCGGTTATCCATTTCGCAGGACTGAAAGCAGTGGGCGAATCTGTCGCAAAACCTTTGGAATACTATGACAATAATATAAACGGTACATTGACACTTTGTGATGTCATGAGAAAGCATGATGTCAAGAATATTATTTTTAGTTCTTCTGCTACGGTATATGGCGATCCAGCATTTATACCGATCACAGAAGAGTGCCCAAAAGGAATCTGCACGAATCCATATGGCTGGACAAAATGGATGCTGGAACAGATCTTGACAGACTTGCACACGGCAGATAAAGACTGGAATGTGGTTCTTCTCAGATATTTTAATCCTATCGGGGCTCACAAAAGCGGAAAGATCGGGGAAGATCCGAAAGGAATTCCGAATAATCTTATGCCCTATATTACGCAGGTAGCGATCGGAAAACTGCAGTGTCTTGGGGTATTTGGGGATGATTATGATACACCGGATGGAACCGGTGTGCGCGATTACATTCACGTAGTGGATCTGGCAATCGGCCATGTCCGTTCTGTCGAAAAGTTAAAAGAAAAAGCAGGGGTATCCGTTTATAATCTGGGAACAGGTAAAGGATATTCTGTACTGGATATGGTGAAGGCCTTTGGAAAGGCATGCGGAAAAGAAATACCTTATGAGATAAGGCCAAGACGTGCAGGCGATATTGCCACATGCTACTGTGATGCGGCGAAAGCAAAAGAAGAATTACATTGGGAGGCAAAACGCGGTTTAGAAGAAATGTGCGAAGATTCCTGGAGATGGCAAAGTCAGAATCCCAATGGGTATGAAGAATAAAATATAAATTTAACTGACAAAAGAAATATGAAGTCAAACGGCAAAAGGGCGCATGAAATCTGTATTTTACATCGCTCGTCAGGGCTGTGCCTAAATTCCTCGCTCACGCAAAACACAGATTTCATGCATACACTTTCGCCGCTTAAGTTCATGTTTCTGTTAAAAAAATCGACTTCACGCTGCTGCGCATTTCCGCTAGAAGGCAAAAAACACTTCTGTTTGGAAGTCTGTAGCAACGTGAGGTCGTCTTTTTTTCTGAAATTTAATTGAGGAATCTGCCTTCTGATAGTAGAGTGAAACTTCTGATTGGAAGAGACAGCGAAGAAACACTATGTCAGATAAGCGGGTCCTGTCCTGTGTTCTGACACAGTGTTTCTTTGCGTACCTTCTATATAAATTTTACCTTTTCTCTATAAGGCAGTTCGTCAATTAAATTTATATTTTTCTATGAATTTCCGGACGGTTTCTATATCTGTTTCGAGCATTTCTGCGATTTCTTCAGCGCAGTATCCTTTCTGGACTTTCTTTTCTATCTGTTCCTGTAATTTCTGCAGTCTTCCTTCTTTTAATCCGGAAGCATGGCCTTCCTTCAATCCGGAGGCGTGGCCTTCGCGAATACCTTCTTCACGCGCTTCATTTTGTTCTATGATCTTTTCTTCCCAAGCCTGCATATATTTCACCCCGATCTTTTCGCTGGATTTGATCGCTTGGATGCGCTTCTGGATGTTATGGATCCGCTCACTGACACAGATCCTGCTCACTTCCTCCGTGGTGTGCTCCATATATTTGAGGAGTTCCACTAGTTCTTCTGACACCCCTTCGGTATTCGTTCCATGGGTATTGAGGAAGATACGGACAGCACCGTCTCCCAGAGAGAGTTCCGGTACTCCCTCACACTGCATACGGAAGGTATAGCGGTACAGTCCGTATCCGAACAGGTCGAAGGGACAGATCAGGATGATATACACGGGATTTAATTTCTGGAAGCCGACTTCTCCCGGAGTTAAGAGATTCGAGTCGATCAGCGCCTGATAGAAGCGGCTCCGTTTCGGAAGGTTTCCCGTATTGTTCTGTTGGACTTCTGTGTTATAGACCGTGTCCTCCTCATCCATGGCCCATACATCCAGCCGTACATAGCGGTTTAAGGGATGGGTGCGCTGTTCCTTCTCCGTCTGGGGCAGCAGTTTTAATACAACTTCTTTCCCTAAAATGATCTCCAGTATATCCCGCATGGTATCCGGGTCGTCCGCCGCCTGTGCGAATAAAAAACGATCCAGCAGGTTCAAATCCTTCAATGGTTTTTGTTTTAGTTCCATCTGTACTTTTCTCCTTTGATTATAGGGAAAAGCCCGCCGGTTTACAACACTTTTCCCTAAATTGCCTGTGACGTAAAATTTTTCCGGCACAAATATGTGATTTTGTTTCTTTGGGTAAATGTTTGCGAATATTCCGGATAAGAACCCGGATATAGCGACTATCCAGCAACTGGATAAAATAGAACGATCTGTATAGAGCAGATCATCAGGCTGTGTTTTAGGAAAAACACAAAAGTTTTTCTGGATGCGCATCTAAAAGATACTCTTACCTAAACACAACAGAGTATAGACTACAAGAAAAATAAATATAGATAATTAACAAAACAGCCGGCAGAGTGAAAAGAAAATTTGACATTATATAGGCGTGTCACATGGAAGTGTCTGTTCTTTTTCCCTGCTTGCTGCTATATGAAATAATTTGACACTGTGGCGGGAGATTGTTAAAATGAAGAATGATGAAAAGGAAAGGACTGTTACTATGGAAGAACAAAAGGTGAATGTAATAGCAGAGGGAAAAAAACGGGCGTTAGGCTCTTTGCGCAACTCGGAGATGATTTATATGCTTGTATCAGCGTGCACAAAGATGCCATTTGTGCTGTGTGATCCGGAAACGTATGATGATGAGATTTTTCTGTTTGATGATCTGGAAGAAGCAAAAAAATGTGCGGAAAAATGTAGAGAGAAAAAGCAGCCGGTGAATGTGGGGAGAGTGGCAAATAAACAGTTGCTTCCGTTTTATTCCAGTTTATATACGATGGGGGTAAATGGTCTTGTATTCCAGGCAAAAGGAGGAGAAAAAACGATGCTCCAATTGGAAGAACTTGTAAAGCGGGGAGATACATCCAAGCTTCCGGATGGAAAAGTGTGGGTGGAAAATCCGAGCTTGCATCTGACTTCCCTATATTTTATGCAGGAAATGCGAAGACAGCAGAAACCAGAGCTGACAGAAGAAATGAAAGAGCTGCAGGAAGAGATTCTTTCGAATTTTCAGAAAGGGACTTATATTGTGGCTGTACAGGCGGAAAATAAGATTCCGTTGCTGAAATTACAGGATGGTACTTCTTTTCAGCCCGTTTTTACAGATGTGATAGAGTTCCAGAAGTTCAATAAAGAGAAGACTTTTAAATCGGCGGTAATAAAAGCGGATAAATTGTTGGATATTTTAGTTCCCGAAGCAAAAGGGGTTGTTGTCAATCCTTTTGGGGTCAATTTGCAGCTTCCGATCAAGAGGAAAAAGCCATGATCATCTTTTATTTTAGCGGGACAGGGAATACGTTATGGGCGGCGAAAAAAATCGCGCATTGTTTGTCCGGAGAATGTCATGGGATCATGGAATATGCCGCAGAAAAGTCCGTGGAGATCAAGGACGATAGAATCGGCTTTGTATTTCCGGTCTATATGAATGATATTCCATGGGTTGTAAAAGCATTTTTGATGGAAATATCCTTACATAATCCCAAATATATATTCGCTGTTTTGACATCAAGCAGTGGAAAGCATGGGAAAGCGGTTAAGAATCTGGAAAAGGTTTTGCAGTGGAAAAATGCCTCCCTTTCAGCCGTATTCGATCTTGCAATGCCTGGAAACTGCATGCCTGGAAACGTATCCAAAGATACAGAAAAATTGGAGAAGGCTCCAGAGAAAGTAGAGCAGATCATAAAGGCTATTAGGGCGAATACCAGGAATGTAAAGCAGAAGTTGAAAGAAAATAAAATAAGCGGAAAGATAAGCAGAGCATCTGCAGGCAGTTTGAGCGCAGATTTTGTGACAAGTTCCTGGTTTTATGGACAGGGGATGGCGGGTGCGGCCATGAAGCCCTATCCCAATACCGAGAAATGCACAGGATGCAGAATTTGCGAAAAAGTTTGTCCTACCGGAAATATTCAGATAAGAGACAGGAAGGCTGTTCACGGAGGATGCTGCGCAGCATGTTACGCCTGTTATCATTGGTGTCCAGAACAGGCATATACAATATCTATGCCTGTTTTAAGAGGAAGAAAGCAGTACCATCATCCAGATATAAGCTGGGAAGACATTGCAGAACAAAAGAGAAATGTGAAAGAGGGAAAAAGATGACAGAGAAGGAGCGTATGTTGTCGGAAAAGCTATATATAGCAGATGATAAGGAATTAGCAGAAGACATGAAACGTTCTAGGCGATGTACAAGAATGTTCAACGCATCCACAGAAGACGAATATGAGCTTCGGATCCAGTTAATAAAAGCACTGTTTCAGAAAACGGGGGAGAATATATGGATAGAGCCTCCGTTTCACTGCGATTATGGCTGCCATATTTCTGTGGGAGATAATTTTTATGCCAATTATGATTGTATTATTTTAGACGTATGTGATGTAGAGATTGGAGATAATGTATTTTTTGGACCCAGAGTCTGTATTTATACGGCGGGACATCCAATCGATGCAGGGGTGCGCAATCAGAGGCTAGAATTTGGAAAGAAAGTAAAGATAGGAAATAATGTCTGGATCGGCGGCAGTACAGTTTTGAATCCAGGAGTGACGATCGGGGACAGCGTCGTTGTGGGTTCTGGATCTGTTGTAACGAAGGACATTCCTTCCAATGTTATAGCAGCAGGAAATCCGTGCAGAGTGATACGGAAAATCACACAAGAGGACAGGAGATATTGGCAGACTCTGGCGGAGGAATACTACAGAAACAAAAAGGACGAAGGAAAGTAAAATAAGAATGGAAAAGATAGAGAAAACAGACGGCAGGGAAGTACGCAGGAGGGGGCATAAGTGGGAATTGCAGAACTAATGATCCTGGCAGTGGGTCTATCAATGGATGCCTTTGCGGTTTCTATTTGCAAGGGACTAGCTATGCCAAATCTGTCTAAGAAGGCCATGGTGATCGTAGGACTTTGGTTTGGCGGTTTTCAGGCGTTGATGCCTCTTATGGGGTATTTTCTTGGTTTTCAGTTTAGGGAGAAAATTACGGCGATCGATCACTGGATCGCCTTTATACTGCTGGCGATCATCGGGGCGAATATGATCAAAGAGTCTTTTGCGCGGGAAGATGTCTGTGAAGAAGCAGACGCGGCTCTTGATATAAAAACAATGTTTGTGCTTGCGATAGCTACAAGTATCGATGCTCTGGCGATTGGTATTACATTTGCATTTCTCGATGTGCAGATCGGACAGGCTGTCTTATTGATCGGGCTGATCACATTTGTGATTTCAGCGGCAGGGGTGAAAATTGGAAATATTTTCGGTATAAAATATAAGACAAAGGCAGAACTGGCAGGCGGGATCATTTTGATCGTACTTGGTGTGAAGATTCTGCTGGAACATTTGGGACTGCTTTGAGCAGGTGTGTGTATTTGGGGGGAATTAGTTGTGTTTGCAAAGCTTCCGTGGTAAACTAAAAAGAGATAAAAGGCAGGGTGCGCCTGCTGGCGCGCCGGGCAGCAGAAATTACGGGATAGATAAGGGGCGGGGAAAATGGCGGTACCGTTATATATTAGAAAAGAATATTTCAAAGGTGTGATACTCACGGATAAGAGCGCCCATATACTGGAATTTTGTTATAAGAAGGAGACAGTCAGTGTCTATGAAGAGGGAACGCTGCTTTTTTGTCTGCACTATTATCTGGAGAGTAAGTTTAAAGCAGATATACTGGACTTTTATTTGATCGACAGGCGTTTGAGGGGGCTGGGATATGGTACGGTCTGTATGGCAGAGATACTCGAACAGCTCAGAAAAAAGAGTGTGACGATGGTAAAGGCGCCTCTTGGCTATGCAAAGCTGCCGGAAGGATATGTGAGCAAAGAACAGTATCAGCAGCTGTTGGGCGGTTTTTATGAAAAGACAGGCTTCTCTCTCGGAGGAGACGGGAATACTGCGCTTCAGATCTTAAATTAGTGACAGGAGAGAATAAAGGCAGGATATAGGAATGTATAGGATTTTGATCATTGAAGATGATTTGGTGATGGCACAGGCAATGCAAAAGGAGATGCAGGTCTGGGGCAATGAGGCGGTATATGTAGAAGAATTTCAGGATATAGTAAAGCAGTTTGCAGAATACGATCCGCATTTGATTCTTCTGGATATAACGCTTCCTTTTTATAATGGTTACTATTGGTGCGGCGAAATACGAAAAGTATCTAATGTACCGGTTATTTTTATTTCATCTGCTGCGGATAATATGAATATCGTGATGGCTATGAATATGGGAGGCGACGATTTTATCGCAAAGCCGTTTGACTTAAATGTACTTGTGGCGAAAGTGCAGGCGGTACTGCGCAGAACATACGACCTTACAGGGAAAGTGCCTGTGATCGAACACAAAGGGGCTTTGTTAAACCTCCATGATATGACGTTTATATATGACGGCAGAAAGATCAGCCTGACGAAAAATGAGTTTCGGATCTTGCAGACGCTGATGGAAAATAAAGGGCGCCTTGTCAGCCGTGATACATTGATGACAAAACTGTGGGAGACAGATGACTATATTGAAGAAAACACACTGACCGTGAATATCGCGCGTCTGCGCAAAAAGCTGAAGAATGAAGGCCTGGATGGGTTTATTACGACAAAGGTAGGAGAAGGCTATATTATAGCGTAGTATCTGAAAGAAGCACCTTGCCGGACTATGCCTGGCAAGGCAGGCGCTGCAGTGTGCCAAATGAGGATAGAAAGGAAAGAAATGGTGAAAAAAGAAAAAAACGGAGTGAAACTGTTTTTAGAGTATTTATACGAGCATCGTTTTACTGCTGTGTGGGCATTAGGCTGTATCTTATGCTTCACGGCAGTATTTCTGTTATATCAGATAGAATTGCGGGCAGTGTATTATCCGGTTTTGCTTTGTGCGGTATTTAGCCTGTTATTTTGTATACCTGGATATAACAGATATAAAAGAAAGAGAGAAATACTAAATAGGCTGGGGGACGAAAAGGGAATTGTCACAGAGCTGCTTCCCCTTGCAGACGCCGGATTGGAGCGTGCATACCAGGAATTGGCAGCGCGTATGGAAGAGATACAGCGTAAAAGTGAGGAAGCCTGGATACAGTCGCAAAAGGACATGCAGGACTATTATGCCACATGGGTACACCAGATCAAAGCGCCGATCGCGGTGCTGCGGGTGCTTTTGCAGAGAACAGATACAGAAGAAAACCAGGAAATGCGATTCGAATTATTTCGCATCGAGCAGTATGTAGAGATGGCGCTGTGCTATACAAGGCTCCAGGAAGACGCCTCGGATCTGGTGCTCAAAGAAATCGATCTGGACAGGGTCGTGCGCAATGCAATCCATAAATACGCAGGACAGTTTATAAGGAAAAAGCTTCGGCTTGTGTATGGGGGAACAGATAAGACTGTACTTACGGATGAAAAGTGGCTGTCTTTTATACTGGAACAGTTTTTGTCCAATGCTGTCAAATATACAAAAGCAGGAGAAGTGCGTATAAAGGTAAATGATAGAAAGCAGTTGACAGTGGAAGATACCGGTATCGGCATAGAGTCCGAGGATATACCGAGGATCTTTGAAAAGGGATATACAGGCTATAACGGACGGATGGATAAAAAATCAACAGGGATCGGTCTGTACCTTGTAAAACAGGCGGCCGGCAAGCTGGGACATTCTCTGCATGTAGAGTCTATTCCGGGAGAGGGAAGCCATTTTACGATCGACCTGGACTCCTATCCGTTGCAGGTGGAATAAGAAATTTCGGTTCTAGAAAGAGGATGTACGGAGAAACAGACATGACAAAATTGTCACATGGAGCGGTTATAATGTCACAGATTTCGATGTCGGCATTATGACCGCTTTGCTATACTGGTTTCAGAACAAGTAAGGAGGACATAACACAATGGCAATTTTAGAAGTCAGAAATCTAAAAAAAATATATAAGCCTCGTTTTGGAGGCAACCAGGTACAGGCCCTCTCCAACGTTTCTTTTTCGGTGGAAGAAGGAGAATATGTGGCAATTATGGGGGAGAGCGGTTCCGGTAAGACTACGCTGTTAAATATCCTGGCAGCCCTGGATAAACCGACGGCAGGGGAAGTCTTCCTGGAAGGAACAGCGCTTTCTTCTGTCAAGGACGAGAAAATCAGCGAATTCAGAAGGGATAATCTAGGCTTTGTATTTCAGGAATTTAATCTGCTGGATACATTCACCGTACAGGATAATATTTTTCTCCCTCTTGTATTAGAAGGAAAGCGCTACAAGGAGATGAAAAAAAAGTTAGATCCGATTGCCGGGGAACTGGGGATCACGGCACTGCTTCATAAATATCCCTATGAAGTCTCCGGGGGACAAAAGCAGCGCTGCGCAGTGGCAAGAGCGCTGATCGCAGATCCTAAGCTGGTTCTTGCTGACGAACCTACAGGAGCGCTGGATTCGAAATCCACAGATGAATTATTAGGGCTGTTTGCGAAAATTAACCAGAAAGGGCAGACGATCCTTATGGTGACACATTCTGTAAAAGCGGCGAGTAAGGCAGGGCGCGTACTTTTTATCAAAGACGGTGAAGTATTCCACCAGATCTACAGAGGAGGCATGACTGATGAACAGCTCTATCAGAAGATCTCAGATACATTGACGATACTGGCGACAGGTGGTGAAGTACGATGAAGACAGGATTCTATTGTACACTTGCAGTGACAGGCATAAGAAAAAATAAAAAACTGTATTATCCCTATATTCTGACTTGTATCTGTATGATCATGATGTTTTATATTATTTGTTTTCTGACATACAGCGGAGAATTCAGAACCATACCGGGGGGAGAGGCGATGCAGTCCACCCTTTCTTTCGGATGCGGCGTTATAGGTATTTTTTCTCTTATTTTTCTGTACTATACAAATTCTTTTCTCATCCGGCGAAGGAAAAAAGAGTTTGGTCTCTATCATATACTGGGGATGGGCAAACGCAATCTTACAAAGATCCTCATATGGGAAAATATTCTGACAGCGTTTGTGTCCCTTGCGCTCGGACTTGTCAGTGGCTTTCTGTTGTCTAAAGCAGCCGATCTTCTCTGCGTGCGGCTCATAGGTGGAGAGTTTGGATTTTCCATGCATATTGAGCCGAAAGCGATCGGAATGACAGTGCTTTTATTTGCAGGTGTGTTCTTTTTGATCATGCTGCGCATGCTCGTACACATTTACCGTTCCCGTCCGGTAGAACTGCTGCAGAGTGAAAGTGTGGGGGAAAAACCGCCCAAGGCGAATTGGGTGATTGCTGTCTTTGGTGCGATCTTGCTTGTCGGGGCATACTATATCGCGCTGAATATTGAGGAACCGATTACGGCGATGATGTGGTTTTTTGTGGCGGTCGTTATGGTGATCTTTGCAACCTATCTGTTATTCATTACCGGTTCTGTGGCGTTTTGCAGACTTTTGCAAAAGAATAAAAGTTACTATTATAAAACGAAACATTTTGTTTCTCTTTCTTCCATGGTATATCGGATGAAACGAAACGGAGCAGGGCTTGCATCTATCTGTATTCTTTCTACTATGGTATTGGTGATGATCTCCTCCACAGCGTGTCTGTATATCGGCGCCGATGATAGTTTGAGAGGAAGGTACCCAAGGGATATTGTAGTGGATATGTATTCCCAGGATGAAACATATGTGAATAGGATTCAAGAGACAGTATCCGCGGTCCTGGAGGAACATGAGGAAAAGGAGGAACATATACTGCAGTACACGATGCTGGATATGGCAGGATACCAGGCGGGGGATACGATCTATCTGGATCCGGCGAGCATAGAGGCTGGGGTAGATATGTTTGAGGATATACGACAGTTGTTTATCATTCCTCTGGCAGATTATAATCGTCTGATGGAAAAGACGGAGACATTAAAAGAGGATGAAGTCATGATCTATATGACAAAAGCGCCCCGGAGCGGGAAAACTTCCGGTTACGGGCATGATACCATTACGCTGGATGGTATGGGTACCTGGCAGGTGAAAAAGGCGGTGCCGGAATTTGTAGCCAATGGTATCGATGCACAGCAGGTGATGTCCTCTCTGTTTATATTTGTAAAAGATGAAAAGGTGATACAGCAGTTGTACGACGGGCAGGCGGCCGTATATGGAAAAAATAAATCCTATATGCATGTATATTATGGATTCGATCTGAGTTGTGATAAGGAAAAGCAGATTGCGATCAAAAAGGAGATCGAAGAGCGGATATTCGGATATGGGGAACAAGACGATTCCTTTCCGCCGGTGACAGTGGAGGGAATTGAACAGGAACGCGCCTGGTTCTATGGATTATATGGTGGATTATTCTTTTTGGGGATTTTGCTGGGAACCATTTTTATCTTTGGCACAGTGCTGATCATGTATTATAAACAAATATCGGAAGGATATGAAGATCAGGGCAGATTCGAGATTTTAAGAAAGGTAGGGATGAGACAAAAAGAAATCAGGCAGAGCGTTAATTCACAGGTATTGACGGTATTTTTCCTTCCACTTGTTATGGCCGGGGTGCATATAGCATTTGCTTTTCCATTGATTTCAAAAATGCTGCTATTGTTCGCAATTACAGATAAAAAGCTCCTGCTATGTATTACGGGGATTTGTTATGTTGTCTTTGCTATATTTTATATAGTCGTTTATATTGTGACTTCTAGGGGATACTATACAATTGTAAGCGGAAAAAAAGAGCGTCAGTAAGACGCTCTTTTTTAGATCCTTATGGATCTAGTCTTTTGATGAAATTGCCGGATACAGAACAGCCTTCGTTAAATACCATAAAGGCATTGGGATCGATTCCATTTACAATCTGTTTGATAGTAGATACTTCATGTTTCGATATGACGACAAAGAGGATGGAAGAATGTTCGTTTGTATAGGCGCCTGCTCCATCCCAGTTTGTGACGCCGCGTCCAGTCTGCTGCATGATCGCCTGGGGAATACCCTCCTTTTTAGTAAAAATGATAACACTCATATTGATGTTCTGGATATGTACTCTGTCGCATGCGATCGAATATACGACACCGTAAATAAGCGAGTAGATGACGATCTCGATATTGAACATGACAAGACAGATACCATAGACAAAAATATTAATGAGTAAGGACATTTTCCCGACACTGAAACTGTGGAATTTTTTCGTAAAGTATAATCCAAGTATATCCTGTCCGCCTCCAGAGCTTCCTCCGCGCAGAATGAGTCCGGAACCGCTGCCGGCAATAATACCTCCGATAATGCAGGCAGTCAGGTAATCATCAATGATCGGCTCAATAGGGATCGGGATGAAAGTCAGCGCCGCAGTCTGTATCAGGATCGTGATGATAGAACGTATAAAAAAATTTTTTCCCATTGTCCATGCCAGATAGATCAGCGGAAGATTGATCAGCAGATAAATAATCCCGGCAATATCCGTCTGCCCGAAGGATAGATGAAATACCTGTAAGAAAAACGTTCGAATCAACTGGGAAATACCCATAAAACCGCCGTTGTATAGGGACAAGGGCGTGATAAATACATTGAGCCCAAAGGCAAACATTACAGAACCAAGTGTGGCATATCCCATTCCGTTGAGTCCCATGCGCCGCATAGCAGCAGAAAATTTTGATGACATAATATAACAGCTCTCCTTTTCCTGACAGAATTTTTCTATAAAAACTATTAAGTATTATAACAGGTTCTAGACTGCGGTACAATATAAAAACGGAGATTTTTTATAAGAAAGGAACGTTTATCGGAAGTACGGCAGAAAGCGTATCTGGAGACGTTCTTTTTTATATCTGAGAAGGTGTCTCAAGACGACGGTGGCAGAGATGAGGATAGACCCGTATATAAAAGAACGAACTGGCAGTGTGCGGATACAGGAGACAGTAAAACAGAAAAATGTGATGATGCTGCGGAACAGATGAGGTTCTATGATAATGATCACAGAAAATAGGAGATAGAAAACGATCAGATACAACAGAGGAGTAAGGAACGGATACAGCCCCATAAGGCAGCCGAAAGACACAGCGATAGCTTTGCCGCCTTGTCTGGGATGCAGGAAAGGGAAAGCATGACCGATGACAGGAGCAGCCATGATAAGACAAAATAAAGAGGAACGATAAGAGACAAAGCGTGCAGCAAGAAAGACAGGAAGAAATCCTTTGGCTAACTCTAAAAGTAAGACAAAGATACCGACCTTGATGCCGGCACAGGAAAAAGCATTGAAGGTACCTGGATTTTTATCTTTACTTATCTGACGTATATCAATCCCGCAGAAAAACTTGGGAATGATGTACGCATAAAGGATACTTCCTGAGAGATACCCGATGATCATGAAAAAAATATAATCAGACATGTGATCCTCCTGCTGCTTCTGTAAATTCACGCAGAAGCTGGTAAGTTTTTTGCGCGGCATCTTTTGCGATCGTTCTTTTTTGGGCGGCGCACATTGCATGCTTCAACTCCTCGTCCCGGAGCAAATTTTGTCCGGCGCAGATCTGTCCGTGAAATCTTCGTGATGTAAGCGAGAGACCATGCGTCGTGAAAAATTCCAGATTTCGTGTTTCACACCCAGGGATCGGACGCGTGTGGACGATCGGGATTTCCTTGACGGCAGCCTCTGTGCTGGTAAGACCGCCGGGCTTTGTAAAGAGGACGTCACTGGCATCCATGTAGGCAGAGATGTGTTCGGTATAGCCTAATATACGTATATTTTCCTGAGTTTGAAAAGATTTCTGGAGTATTTTGCGCAGCTTTTTATTATTTCCGCAGATGACAATGATATATTCATTTACGGAGAGAGTCTTCAGCAGTTCAGCTACAAAAAAAGGAATCTTTCCAAATCCCATACTGCCGCTCATGATCAGATAAACATGGGCGTTTTCGGGGATACGGCAGATTTTTCGCGCATGGTTTTTACTGCCTGCATCTGCAAAAGCCTTTCTGACCGGTATCCCATAGGGTTTTAATTTATGAGCGGGGATCCCCTTTTTTGTAAATTCCTCTGCGAGAGAGGCATGAGGGATAATATAGGCATCACAGTTTGTTTCCTCCCAGAAAGGGATACAAGTATAATCTGTTTCCACGGCGACGACTTTTTGTTTCAACATCCCTTTTTGCTTCATATAGGTAAGTGTTTCTGCGGCAAAAAGATGGACGGTCACAATAACATCACAGGGATGGGAATCCAGATATTTTTTCAGTCGTTCTGCGAGGAGAGTATTTGCATAATAGACGGGAGATTTTCTCTTTTTAGAACTGACAAGTGTGCCGGCTTTATAAAGAAGCTGGAACAGTCTGGGAGCATGGGTGACAATTCCGATGTAACTGCCGCCTACCAGACGGGAGATACGTTTCCCGGCAAGGAGCATAATATCTACGAGCTCTGCGTTGTCACCGTGAGAGAGAATACATTCTTTAAGTGCCTTGCCGGCATAATTGTGTCCTTCTCCTGTATTACAAGATAAAATCAATACATTCATCATATAGTCGGTCTCATTTCTATGTCCATAAATCTGTGGTTGCTTCGAACAGTATGCAGTATGCCCTGTTTTTATCTGATCATATCACAAAGCCTGCGAAAAAAATAACAACAGGTATGGTGAAAATGGATACAAGGGTGGAAAATGCAAAAATTTCCGAAGAATAGGTATAGTTCTGCCCATAACGGATTGCCATCATTGTTCCGGTGGTAGCGGTAGGGCATGCAGCAGCTATCAAAACAGTGTATGCCACATCATGAGGCATCTTACATAAGAAAAGAGCTGCAAGAGTCAGCAGAGGAACTGCCATAAGTTTCAAAACAGCGGCTCTGTATATTTTAAAAGTAGAGAACAATTTCTTTAAATCTGCCTGTGCGACAGAAAAACCGGCAACCATCATGGCAAGCGGAGTGTTCATGTCTGCGATATACTCTATAGGATCCAGAAGGATCTCGGGAATCGCTATGCGGGCAAAAAACAGCAGTAAGGCGGCACCTGTCGCAAGTACAACAGGAGAGAGCATGCCTTCCCGGAGTTCTTTTAGGCTGAACTCCTTTTTCATAAGGCTTAAGCCATGCGTCCAGGAAAAAAGATTAAAAACCGTGATGTAAGCGGCAAGAAAAAACACGCCTTTGTCACCGAGCACACTTTGGATCAATGGGATCCCGATAAAACCACAGTTTGAATAGACCACACTGTAACGCTCGATACAGTAATCCGGATTATTCTTTGCAGGAACAAGAAGGTTCGCGGCAAACACAGCGAGGATATGTGAGACAGCTGCCGCAAGGAAAGCAAGCAGGAGTCCATGTATCAGTTTAGGGTCATACTCGGTCTGAAATGCAGTGATCATAACACAGGGATTGACTACAAGAAGGAGTAGATTAGACACAGTACGGTTGCCTTCCTGCCCTACCAGCTTGATACGATAGCAGATAAAAGCCAGCAGCATGATAAAAAACATTTTCAGAAGTTGACTAAATATTAGTATAAACATAAAATAAAAGGTTTCCCCCTCTTCTTTATCAGCGGTCGATCCCAGCCTGCAGCTCATCAGCCCAGGTCTGGAGACTGTAAGTATGTCCGTTGAATAGTTTTAAAATAACCCCTGTAGGATGGTCCTCATTCGCGAATGCGTTTGCCTCGTCTGTATCTACATGCATGGCAAGGGAAAAAGAAGGATCGACCCGGACGACCACATCGGAAAAGATGAGGGAACGTTCATAGCTGGTCGTAATGACAAAGACAATATCATTATCTTTGACATGTGCGCGTATTGCATCTACAGGAGTCATATGGATATGTCGTTTTGCGACAATCACTCCTTTTTCAAGCTGTACTTTGCCGCTGGGTCCGATGAGGAGGCAGCCTGGCGTATCATCCAGGTCTCCAGACTGGCGTATGACGCTGGGAATGCCTAAACGCCGTGCGTCAGTAACCGAGATCTCCACCTGCGTATGAGAACGACAGGGACCAAGAACGATGACTTTTTCAAAACGTCCTTTCGACCCGACGACAGTAAGACGTTCTTTGCAGGCATATTGCCCCGGCTGGCTCAATTCCCTGAAAAAGGTAGGGCGGGAACCAGGACCAAATAAGATTTCAAAGTCCTGCTGTGACAGATGGATATGTCTTGCAGATGTCTCGATTGGAATTTTTAAGTTCATATTTCCTCCTGCTGGTAAAAAATCTTTACTATGCCGGTATGAGTTTGCATACTGGATAACTCTTTCAATTCTAGCAGAATCATACTATGTTTTCAAGTAAGAGAAGAATACGGGGTGACTTTTGTGTAAAAAATATGTTAAGATTTTGCTAAGAAAAGATAAAGTCAGATTGTCGGGGAGATTATGGCATGTTATTTTTGAGATACGTGTGTAAAAACATGAAAGGAAAGACAAAGGAGAAAATGAAATGGGAATAAAAGATATACTCTCCCTGTTGGGAGGTCTCGCTTTATTTCTGTATGGAATGCAGATGATGAGCAATGGGCTGGAGTCGGCGGCAGGAAATAAGATGAAATCAATCCTTGAAAGACTGACTTCCAACAGGATCAAAGGGGTACTCGTAGGTGCCGCTATCACGGCGGTGATCCAATCCTCCTCAGCCACGACAGTAATGGTCGTGGGCTTTGTGAATTCTGGTCTGATGACGCTGAATCAGGCTGTCTGGGTCATTATGGGAGCCAACATTGGTACTACGATCACAGGACAGCTTATTGCGCTGGATATAGGAGCGATCGCTCCGCTTTTCGCAATCGGCGGTGTAGCTTCTATTATGTTTATCAAAAGTGAAAAGGTGCATCATATCAGCGGCATTTTTGCAGGGCTGGGGATTTTATTCATGGGAATGGATATGATGGGAGCGGCTATGGAACCGCTTCAGAATTCGGAGACATTCCTACAATTTATGACGAATTTTAAGAATCCGCTGGTGGGCATTTTGATCGGGGCTGTGTTTACAGCGATCATTCAGTCTTCATCTGCCTCTGTGGGTATTTTGCAGGCACTTGCAGGTACGGGGATGATCCCTCTCTCCAGTGCGGTATATGTACTGTTCGGGCAGAATATAGGTACGTGTATCACAGCTGTGCTGGCTTCCATTGGTACGAAAGTCAATGCCAGAAGAACAACGGTCATCCATCTGATGTTTAATATTTTTGGGTCCATTTTATTTACTGTTATCTGTCTGACAACGCCTTTTGTCTCCTGGATGGAAGCCATGACTCCAGGGAATCCTGTGTCGCAGATCGCAAATGTACATACTACATTCAATATTGTGACAACGCTGCTTCTTCTTCCGTTTGGGACATATATGGCAAAAATCGCAGTCAGAGTCCTCCCGGACAGCAAAAAGGAGGAAGATGAGGAGTACTGTTTAAAATATATCCGTCCGTTTGATTCCACTTATGCGATTGGCCAGGGAGCGGTAGCAATCTCACAGGTGCATGATGAGGTCAGCCGAATGAGAGATATGGTTGCAAAAAATATCAACGACGCTTACGATATACTTATCCGATACGATGACAAAGCACGGAAAAAGGTAACGGAAAGAGAAGAATATATTGATTATTTAAACAGAGGTATTTCAGAATATATTGTTTCTATGATGGGAAATGAAAAATCGTTTTCAGATTCAAAACAGATGAATGGTTTTTATGTGATCATCAGTAATCTGGAACGAATGGGGGATCATGCGGTGAACCTTGCTGAATATGCGGATGATCTGAAAAAGTGGGAACTGAAGTTTTCCGAGAATGTACTAGAAGAACTAGATGACATGAAAAAACAATGTCTTGCGGCATTAGATATCATAAAAGATGTCCGGCTAGAGCAAGCAGGCTATGTGCTGAATAAAGCGTCTGCGATCGAACAAAAAATCGATGATACAAGAGACAAATATTTTAAAAAGCAGATGCAGAGGCTTAAAAAAGGTAAATGTAAGCCGCAGACGGGGATTATCTTTACAGAGATTTTAACGGATTTTGAGAGACTGGGAGATCATGTGAAAAATATTGCCCAGCAGTACGATGAAATGGGAAGCTAAATGTGTATATTTTCCTCTGATTTACAGATACTACTTGTATCTGCAAAAGTTACCAGATGCGGTGTAGTCAGGATAAAATGTAAGAATGTAAAATGGAGGAAATTTTATGAAGGCAACAGGAATCGTAAGACGGATCGACGATCTGGGAAGGGTGGTCATTCCGAAAGAAATAAGAAGAACTCTGAGGATCAGAGAAGGAGATCCACTGGAGATTTTTACAGATAGGGAAGGCGAAATCATCCTAAAAAAATACTCTCCTATCGGAGAACTGGGGACATTAGCCAGGCTGTATTCAGAAAGTCTGGCGCAGACGATGGGCTGTACTGTCTGTATCACAGATATGGATCAGATCGTAGCTGTCTCAGGAAATGGGAAGAAAGAACTGAAAGAAGCCTATATTACCAAGGAATTGGAACACGTACTGCAGCAGCGTGTCCAGGTTACGGAAAAGGCGGGCAGTACAAAATTTGCGGCGATTACGGCAGGAACACAAGAATATATAGAGGAGATCATCAGTCCGATCTTATGTGAGGGAGATGTGATAGGATCCGTCGTATTTCTCAGAAAAGAAGAAAAGAAAAAATTCGGGGAAGTGGAATGTAAGGTAGCGCAGAGTGCGGCAGAATTCCTGGGAAGGCAGATGGAGCAATAGCATAAAACTCCTTGAACAGGCATAGGATGTAGAAACAGACAGAAGGTCTGGGCAAAACTATGCAGATTCTAGGAGGAAAGAGATGGAAAAGAATACAAAAAACAGCCGAAGCGTGGAGACAAAATTACTCTGGCTGCTGAAATCCCTTTTATGCGCGTATGTTGTAACAGGTATTTTACTGTTTATTCTGACGCTGCTTTTATACAAGCTGGATCTTGATGAGGGAAAAGTGACGGCAGGGATCGTGGGTATTTATATATTGTCCACTTTTGCAGGCGGTTTTATGATCGGGAAGCTTGCAGGTGTCCGGAAATTTATTTGGGGGATGCTTGCAGGTGTTTTCTATTTTGTGCTTTTGATTTTGATCTCCCTTGGCGTTTACCACACTTTGCAGTCAGAGTGGCAGAATATGCTGACAACCTGCCTTCTGTGTGCGGGAGGCGGCATGCTTGGCGGAATGCTTTCCTGAGAGAAAAAAGGGGTTTAAAAACTAAAAACAGTATGGTATAATAACGAAATAACAGGTGCAGACAGACACCGTATGAACTAGGAGGAGAGAAAATGAAACACATTAAGACACTGAATACACAGACTTTGAATCATACAGTAAAAAAAGGCGGATGTGGTGAGTGCCAGACATCCTGTCAGTCAGCATGTAAGACATCCTGCACAGTAGGAAATCAGACATGTGAGCATAAGAAATAAGTATAACAGCAGCTTTTGCTTTTGGCTGAAGAAAAAGGGAAAAAAAGAGGCAGCGGCGTTTACCGCTGCCTTAGCGTTGTTATTAGGCGAGAGAGTTTTTCCTTTAGGCGCATAATAGGAAAATAATGAATTTAGAAATGAAAGAGAGATACATATCGTGATTCATCAGTATCAGAATAATGGATATTATATTGTATTAGATGTCAACAGCGGCTCTGTACATGTAGTAGATAAATCTGCTTATGAAGTGATCGAAATACTAAAAGAAGAAAATCCGGATCATACAGAACAGACATTAAAGCAGCCGCATACACTGTACAATTTAACAAAACATCTGGGGGGAAAGTACCCGGAAAGCGAGATAAAAGAGATTTTAGAGGCAGTGACAGAACTGACAAAAGAGGGAAAGCTCTTTACACAGGATATTTATGAAGGATATATCGGGGAAGTGAAAAAAAGAAAGACTGTCGTGAAGGCACTTTGCCTGCATATAGCCCATGACTGCAACCTTGCCTGCAGATACTGTTTTGCAGAGGAAGGGGAATACCATGGAAGACGAGCCTTGATGTCCTATGAGGTGGGAAAGAAGGCGCTGGATTTTCTTGTGGAAAATTCAGGAAACCGACGGAATCTGGAGGTGGATTTCTTTGGCGGAGAACCTTTGATGAACTGGACAGTCGTGAAACAGCTCGTGGCGTATGGGCGTGAACTGGAGAAAAACCATGATAAGCATTTTCGCTTTACATTAACGACAAATGGCGTACTTCTTAACGATGAAGTGCAGGAGTTTGTAAACCGCGAGATGGATAATGTAGTGTTAAGTCTGGACGGAAGGAAAGAAGTCAATGACAAAATGCGCCCGTTTAGAAACGGCAAAGGCAGTTATGATCTGATCGTGCCAAAGTTCCAGAAACTTGCTGAGAGCAGAAATCAGGAGAAATATTACATCCGCGGGACATTTACAAGGGAGAATCTGGATTTCTCTGAAGATGTTCTTCACTTTGCAGATCTTGGATTTGAGCAGATTTCGATTGAACCTGTGGTAGGAGAAGATACGGACGCATATGCGATACAAAAAGAAGATCTGCCTCGGATCTTTGCTGAGTATGATAAACTGGCAAAGATCATGGTGGATAGGGAACGCGAAGGAAGAGGTTTTACCTTTTTCCATTTTATGTTAGATCTAGAGGGCGGTCCCTGTGTGGCAAAACGTCTGTCCGGATGCGGTTCTGGTACGGAGTATCTGGCGGTGACTCCGTGGGGAGATCTGTATCCGTGCCATCAGTTTGTGGGAAATGAAGAGTTCTTGATGGGGAACGTAGAAGAGGGGATCACACATCCCGAGATTGCGGAAGAATTCCGGGGATGCAGCGTGTATTCGAAGGAAAAATGCCGGGATTGTTTTGCCAGATTTTATTGCAGCGGAGGATGCATGGCAAACTCTTATAAATTCCACCATACGATTCATGATACGTATGATGTGAGCTGCGAGATGGAGAGAAAACGTGTGGAATGTGCAATTATGATAAAGGCAGCGCTGGCTGACCAGGAAGAAAGGAATGGAAAGCATGAAGAAAAGTAAAGGTATCGGTACTCTGCTTATCATTGCGGCGTTTATGATTTTTTTGGGATATACGACCATATTTGGACTCGGAAAATTCGGCGGCGCGGCGAAGAATATCAATTTGGGTCTGGATCTGGAAGGCGGCGTGAGCATCACCTATCAGGTGAAGGGCGAGAAACCTTCTGAAGAAGATATGTCAGATACGATCTATAAATTACAAAGACGTGTGGAACAGTACAGCACAGAGGCACAAGTCTATCAAGAGGGAGACGACCGTATCAGCATTGAGATACCGGGAGTTACAGATGCAAATGCAATCTTGGATGAATTGGGGCAGCCGGGCTCCCTGTATTTTATCCGAGAGAAAGATACAGAAGGGACAGCAAACTACGCATTGGATTCTGCAGGCAACTACGTGCTGAATAAATCTATAGAAGAGATAGAAAAAGACGGTTCCATCCTGTTGACAGGATCGGATGTGAAGAGTGCTTCCGCCGGAACACAGCAGGACAATACGACGTCGGAGATGAAAAATGTTGTACAGCTTTCTTTTAATAAAGAAGGAACCAAAAAATTTGCTGATGCGACAAAGGCGGCAAAAGAGGCCGGTGAGACGATCGCCATCTACTATGACGGGGAACTGATCAGTGTGCCCAGAGTTAATGCTGTCATTGAGGACGGGCAGGCGATCATCGAAGGAAAAATGACATATGAAGAAGCGGACAGTCTGGCATCTACGATACGTATTGGCGGACTCAATGTGGAACTGGAAGAACTGCGTTCGAAGGTAGTAGGCGCACAGTTGGGAGAAGAGGCGGTAAGCACCAGTCTAAAGGCGGGAGCTATCGGACTGGCAGTTGTATTTATCTTTATGATCATTGTATACCTCCTTCCAGGACTGGCATCCAGTCTGGCGCTTTTGATCTATACAGAACTGATTTTAGTTCTTTTAAATGCGTTTGACATTACACTGACATTGCCGGGGATTGCAGGAATCATTCTGGGAATCGGAATGGCAGTGGATGCGAACGTGATCATCTTTGCACGTGTCAAAGAGGAACTGACGGCGGGAAAAGCGGTCAAATCTGCGCTTTACGCAGGTTTCCACAAGGCAATGTCTGCCATCCTGGATGGAAATATCACGACGCTTATCGCAGCGGCGGTACTGTGGTTAAAGGGCAGCGGTACAGTCAGGGGATTTGCACAGACTCTGGCGCTTGGCGTGGTCGTATCCATGTTTACTGCACTGGTGATCACAAGATTGATCATTTATTCACTGTATGCGGCCGGAATACGCAGCGCCAAAGTATACGGACGCCCAAGACCTGCCAGAAAGCCGATCGATTTTATCGGAAAACGCAAAGTATTTTTTATTATATCGATCATCCTGTGCCTGTCAGGCATCGTATTTATGGGAATATACGCAGGAAAAGGCGAGGGAGCCCTCAATTACAGTATGGAATTTAAAGGCGGTACTGCCACGACAGTGACCTTTGATAAAGAATATACGTTGGAGGAGATCGACAGCCAGATCGTTCCGAAGTTAGAAGACGTGACAGGCGATAAAAATGTGCAGGTACAGAAAGTGGAGGGCACGAACCAGGTGATTTTCAAGACCCAAACATTGTCTCTGGAAAAGCGAGAAGCATTTAATCAGGTAATGACAGAGGATTTTGGCGTCAATGAAGAAAAAGGGATCACATCCGAAAATATCAGTTCTACCGTAAGTTCGGAAATGCGGACAGACGCAGTCATTGCAGTGACTATCGCGACGATCTGTATGCTTTTATATATCTGGTTCCGGTTTAAAGATATCCGGTTTGCGACCAGCGCCGTGCTGGCTCTTCTGCATGATGTACTGGTAGTATTGGCTGTATATGCGATTGCGAGAGTTTCTGTGGGAAATACGTTTATCGCGTGTATGCTGACGATCGTAGGGTATTCGATCAATGCGACGATCGTTATTTTCGACCGTATCCGGGAAGAACTTAGGACAAAAGGAAAAGAAGATCTTGCCCTGCTCGTGAACAGATGTATTACGGCGACATTGACAAGAAGTATTTATACGACTTTTACAACTTTTATCATGGTAGCTATTCTGTATGTTATGGGAGTAAGTTCTATCAAGGAATTTGCGCTTCCGCTTATGGTGGGAATCGGCTGCGGCGCATATACCTCTGTGTGCCTGACAGGATCACTGTGGTATGTGATGAAGACGCGTATCGGAAAGAAAACACAGAATATACCGGCAAAAACAGGGAAAAAGAAATAATCCGGCAGGACTCAAAAAGACTGCAGAAGCGGGATAAAACAGGATGCCGGGGTATGAAGGAGTTTGTCTCCTTATACCCCGGCATTTGTTGAAGGAGGCACTTATGGAGAAATGGTTTATAGCCATGAAAAAGGCGGATTTTCAAAAAAATGCAGACAGGTATCATATCTCCCCGATCGTAGCAAGACTGATACGCAACAGGGAGGTGATCTCTGAACAGGACATCGATCTGTACTTAAATGGGACGATTGCGGATCTATACGACGGCATGCTGATGAAAGACATGGATAAAGCTGTGGAGATCCTTGCGGAGAAGATCAGGGAAAAGTCGGCGGTACGTATTATCGGCGATTATGATATTGACGGAGTCAACGCTACCTATATATTGAAAGAAGGCCTGTCTGGCTTAGGAGCCGACGTAGATACCGATATTCCAGATCGGATAAAGGATGGATACGGTTTGAACCGTATGCTGATCGACCGGGCGTTGGAGGACGGGATCGATACGATTATTACATGTGATAATGGGATTGCGGCGAAAGAAGAAATTACCTATGGGAAAGAGAAGGGGCTTACGATACTCGTAACTGATCATCATGAGGTACCCTATGCAGAGCTTGGCGGAGAACGGGAATATATGCTTCCTCCTGCGGATGCGGTGGTGGATCCGCACAGAACGGACTGTCCGTATCCATTTAAAGGCTTGTGTGGGGCAGCAGTTGCGTATAAGTTGGTAGAGGCATTGTATAATGTGATGGGACGGGATGCAGAAGATATGGATTATCTGATGGAAAATGTTGCCGTCGCCACAGTCGGAGATGTGATGGATCTGATTGGAGAGAATCGTATCTTTGTAAAGCAGGGGCTGGAAATGTTAAAAAGAACAAAAAATGAGGGCTTAAAAGCGCTGATCGCTTGTACCGGTATTCCGGCGGAACGTTTAAACGCCTATCATATCGGCTTTGTACTTGGTCCCTGTATGAATGCCAGCGGCAGGTTGGATACGGCGAAGCGTGCGCTGGAACTGCTGGAAGCAAAGACGCACAGAGAGGCGGTCATGCTGGCAGAGGATTTGAAGGCTTTGAATGACAGCCGCAAAGAGATGACAGAAAAAGGAGTAGAACAGGCGATAGTAGAGATAGAGAGCAGTGATCTGAAAGATGATAAAGTGCTGGTGGTCTATCTGCCGGACTGCCATGAAAGTATTGCGGGGATCATTGCCGGACGTATCAAGGAGAAATATTATCGTCCTACATTTATTTTGACCAAGGCAGAAGAGGGGGTAAAAGGTTCTGGCCGTTCGATCGAAAGTTATCATATGTTTGAAGAGATGTGCAAATGCCGTTCCCTTTTTACAAAATTCGGCGGGCATAAGCTGGCGGCCGGTTTATCCTTGCATGAGGAAGATGTGGAGAAATTCAGACAGACGATCAATGCATTGGCAGATTTAAGTGAGGAAGACCTGCAGATGAAGGTGTCTATAGATATGCGGCTGCCTTTTACCTATGTGACAGAACAGCTCATAGAAGAGTTGGAATTATTGGAGCCTTTTGGAAAAGGCAACACGAGACCTCTTTTTGCAGAAAAGGGGCTAAAAGCGTTAAGACCTCGGATTTTTGGGAAAAATCAGAATGTACTCAAATGTATTTTAGAAGATAAAGAAGGGAATCGTTTAGATGCGGTGTATTTCGGAGATGTACAGGCATGTTTAAACAAAATGCAGGAGAAACAGACTCTTTCTGTGACCTATTATCCTACGATCAATGAATTCAGGGGAGAGCGGACAAAGCAGATCACGATCGTCAATTACCAATAAAATGTTTGAAAATTGTGAGAATAATGCTATACTAAAAAATAACAATGCCCATACATAAGGGCACTGTACCTATCAGATAACTATCAGAGAAAGGGGGCATTGATATGGCAGGTACGCTGGAATATGAGCTGTTGAACAGAAATCTGGAGATTGTAGACGGACACGCGGTAAAAGCGCCTGAAGATTATCAAGACCCTGAACAATTATATCAGGCATTGATCGCAAGAGTACGAAAATACCATCCGTCGGCAGATATTACGATGATAGAAAAGGCATATGCTGTCGGGAAAGCGGCGCATAAAGAGCAAGTGCGCAAGTCGGGAGAACCTTATATCATCCATCCATTGTGGGTTGGGATCATTCTTGCAGAATTGGAGATGGACAAAGAGACGATCGTGGCAGGAATGCTCCATGACGCCGTAGAAGATACGGACATGACGCTGGAGGAAGTTGTCAGGGAGTTTGGAGAAGAGGTGGCTCTGCTCGTGGACGGAGTTACGAAGTTGGGACAGTTATCCTATGCAAAAGATAAACTGGAAGTACAGGCAGAAAATCTGCGTAAGATGTTTTTGGCAATGGCAAAGGATATCCGTGTTATTATCATCAAACTGGCAGACCGTCTCCACAACATGCGTACACTGGAATTCATGATACCCGAGAAGCAGAAAGAAAAAGCGAGGGAGACGTTGGATATATATGCGCCGATCGCGCAGCGGCTCGGTATTTCTAAAATTAAGACAGAATTAGATGATTTATCCTTAAAATATTCACAGCCGGAAGTCTATTATAACTTGGTAAAAGAGTTAAACGAACGCAAGACAGAGCGGGAAGAGTTCGTACAGCAGATCGTGGAGGAAGTATCCAGCCATATGACGAATGCGCATATCCAGGCAAAAGTGTATGGCAGAGTCAAACATTTTTTCAGTATATATAAGAAAATGGTCAATCAGAATAAAACACTTGACCAGGTATATGATCTGTTTGCGGTGCGTATTATCGTAGATTCTGTGAAGGACTGTTATGCGGCTCTCGGAGTGATCCATGAGATGTACACGCCGATACCGGGACGGTTTAAAGATTACATTGCCATGCCTAAGGCGAATATGTACCAGTCCCTTCATACGACGCTGATGGGACCGTCGGGACAGCCGTTTGAGATCCAGATACGGACAGAGGAAATGCATAAGACGGCGGAGTATGGTATCGCGGCGCACTGGAAATATAAAGAGGGCGGCGACACAACAAAGAGTATGAAGGCGCAAGAAGAAGAAAAGTTAAGTTGGCTGCGCCAAATACTCGAATGGCAGAGAGATATGTCAGATAATCGGGAGTTTTTAAGTCTGCTTAAAGGCGATCTGGATCTGTTTGCAGAGGATGTCTACTGCTTTACGCCAAACGGTGATGTGAAGAATCTGCCAAACGGGTCTACGACGGTCGATTTTGCCTATTCTATCCACAGTGCGGTAGGAAACAAAATGGTCGGGGCGCGTGTCAACGGAAAACTGGTAAATATAGACTATAAGATACAAAACGGAGACAGGATAGAGATACTGACCTCACAGAATTCCAAAGGCCCAAGCAGAGACTGGTTAAATATCGTTAAGAGCACACAGGCGAAAAACAAGATCAATCAGTGGTTTAAAAGAGAGTTTAAAGAGGAAAATATCATCCGAGGCAAAGAGCAGATCGTCTCCTACTGCAAAGCAAAAGGTTTTAGCAGTGCAGATATCATCAAGCCGCAGTATCAGCAGATCGTACAGAAAAAATACGGTTTTAAAGACTGGGATTCTGTACTGGCAGCGATCGGGCATGGGGGCCTGAAGGAAGGGCAGGTTGTCAATCGTCTGCTGGAAGAATATGAAAAAGACCATAAAAAAGAGATCACAGATGAGACGATACTGGAAAAAATATCCGAGGCCAACAACCAGAAGGTGCATATTGCGAAATCAAAAAGCGGGATCGTCGTCAAAGGGATCGATGATATGGCAGTGCGTTTTTCAAAATGTTGTAATCCGGTGCCGGGTGATGAGATCGTTGGTTTTGTAACACGGGGAAGAGGCATGTCCATTCACCGTACAGACTGCATCAATATGCTCCATCTGACAGATAAAGAAAGGGAGCGCTTGATCGATGCTGAATGGGAAGAAAATGCGGCGGAGGAAAGCGGCGGGCAATATTTGGCGGAACTGAAGATGTACGCGGCTGACCGGCAGGGACTTCTGATGGATATATCCCGCATTTTTACGGAGGCAAAGATCGATGTTAAGTCTATGAATGTCCGTACCAGTAAGAAGGGCACGGCGACGCTGGATGTGGGATTTACTGTACACGGCCGAGAGGAGATGAACCGCGTAACAGAGAAATTGAGGCAGCTTGACGGTGTTATAGATATTGAGCGGACAGCGGGGTAGAAAGAATGAAACATATACAGATAAAGAATTTTGTAACAGGAATCGTAGGGACAAACTGCTACATTGTGAGCAACATTGCAACGAAAGAGGCGTTTGTCGTAGATATAGCAGGAAAATCTACGCCTATGGCAGAGTATATAAAAGAAGAAGGACTGAGGATAAAAGCGCTTTTTTTGACACATGGTCATTTTGACCATATCATGGGGATTGACTGGTTCACGGCTTTGTTTCCGGTTCCAGTCTATGCCTTTGAGGAAGAGAGAAAACTGCTTGAAGATGCCGGGTTAAACGCGTCTTCTTCCTATGGAAGTGCTTATACATATAAGCAGGCGCAGTATATAAAAGATAACGAAGAACGTAGTGTTGCAGGCGTGAAGATACACGTTTTATATACACCGGGACATACCATTGGCGGATGCTGCTATTATCTTCCGGAGGAAGAAGTACTTTTTTCAGGAGATACGCTGTTTAAAGAATCCATCGGGAGGACAGATCTTCCCACCGGAAGTTCTGGAAAGCTTATCCGTTCCGTGAAAGAAAGGCTGTTTGTGCTGCCGGATGAGACGGCAGTATTCCCGGGACATATGGAAACCACAACGATCGGATATGAAAAAGCATACAATCCGTTTGTGAGATAGATGCGGCAGAGGAAGCACAGATGATTAAAATAAGCAGTCAGAAAAACAAATATACGTATAATGTGTATCATCTTGTAAAGGCATTTTTCCCGCAGGAAGAAATTGTGCAGCAGGTAGATGAGAACCAGGAGCCTCTTGTGAAATTCAGTGCAGATGGAGGCTCTTCTTTTTGTGTCCGCAGGGAAGAAAAAGAAGAGAATGTGATTCGTAGTGTTTACCGGCATTTGTCAGAAATGACAGGCAGAGAGCTTGCCTGGGGAATGCTTACGGGCGTGCGTCCGACGAAGTTGGCTATGCAGGCAATCGAAGCGGGAAATACGCAGGACGAGGCGGTGAGGTATTTGAAAGAGACGTATTTCATCAGTGAAAAAAAGGCTCGTCTGGGAGTGGCGATCGCAAAAAAAGAGAGAGGATTGCTAAGAAAACTAGATACGAAAAAGGGCTTCAGTCTTTATGTAGGGATTCCTTTTTGCCCAAGTATTTGTTCTTATTGTTCTTTTAGTTCTTCTCCTATCGATCAGTGGCGTGAAAGGACAGATGCCTATCTTGCGGCGCTGTGTAAAGAAATACGGGCGTTGGGAAGGATGGCGGCTGATAGAAAACTGGATACCGTCTATATCGGCGGCGGTACACCGACGACACTGTCTGCCTCTCAGCTTGACAGGCTTTTGTCTGTCGTTGCGGAGAGCTTTCCAATGGAAAGCTGCATGGAGTATACGGTGGAGGCAGGACGCCCGGACAGTATCACAGAGAAAAAACTGCAGGTATTGCGAAATTATCCGGTGACGCGTATTTCCATCAATCCACAGACGATGCAGACAAAAACGCTTAAGCTGGTAGGAAGGAAGCATACCGCCGAAGACGTGACAGAAAGTTTTTATCTGGCACGTAAGGTGGGATTTGATAATATCAACATGGATCTGATCGCAGGGCTTCCGGGGGAAGATGCCAATGATATGAAAGATACGCTGCGGCAGATCGAGCGGCTTTCGCCGGACAGCCTGACTGTACATGCACTTGCCATTAAAAGAGCGGCGAAATTCGGACAGGAAGGACGGATCCAGATGCAGGGCAGGGAAATAGAGATTATGGTGGAGGCGGCTGCAGAGGCTGCGAAACGGATGTCTATGGAGCCATATTATCTATATCGACAGAAAAATATCGCGGGGAATTTTGAAAATGTAGGGTACGCAAAGGTTGACAAAGCAGGAATATACAATATACTTATTATGGAAGAAAAACAGACGATCCTTGCGGCAGGCGCAGGAGCGACGACCAAGATCGTACTGCCGGAAAAGAGAAAATTGGAAAATGGAAAAGAAACAAATCTTATCCGTATCGCAAATGTGAAGAATATTACGGAATATATTGAACGTATTGATGAAATGATAGAACGAAAGGAAGAATGGCTATGACATTAAAAAAGAAACCAGTCACAGGCATGAAAGATATGCTGCCTGCAGAAATGGAGATCAGAGATTATGTGATCGGACTGATCAAAGAAACCTATAAATCTTTTGGTTTTTCTTCTATTGAGACGCCTTGTGTGGAGCATTTGGAAAATCTGTTGAGCAAGCAGGGCGGAGACAACGAAAAGCTGATCTTTAAGATCTTAAAGCGCGGTGAGAAGCTGAAGATCGGGGAAGCGAAAGAAGAAGCCGATCTGGCAGACGGAGGACTTCGATATGATCTGACAGTGCCTCTTTCCAGATATTATGCAAATCATGCGAATGAATTGCCGGCTCCTTTTAAGGCCTTACAGATGGGAAATGTGTGGAGAGCAGATCGTCCACAGAGAGGAAGATTCCGTCAGTTTATGCAGTGCGATATTGATATTTTGGGAGAACCTGGCAGCCTGGCAGAGATAGAACTTATCCTGGCAACGACCTGTCTGCTGGGGAAATTGGAGTTTAAAAATTTTACCATCCGTATCAATGACCGGAGATTTTTAAAGGCGATGGCGGCATACAGCGGTTTTAAAGAGGAAGACTACGAGACGGTCTTTATTATTCTGGACAAAATGGACAAGATCGGGATCGACGGCGTGGCGGCAGAGTTAGAGGAATGTGGATATGCGAAAGAAGCGGTGGATAAGTATTTACAATTATTTAAAGAAATCCAGAACGATGTGGAAGGCGTTCGCTGGTGCAAGGAAAAATTACAGGGCTTTCTTGAGGATGAAGCGGCGGCTTCACTGGAAATGATCATCACAAGTGTAGAAAGCGCCAAAGAGGCGGATTTCAAGATTTGTTTTGATCCTACGCTGGTGCGTGGGATGTCCTACTATACAGGAACGATCTTTGAGATCGCAATGGACGAGTTCGGCGGTTCGGTAGGCGGCGGCGGACGTTATGATAAGATGATCGGAAAATTTACCGGTCAGGATACGCCGGCTGTTGGTTTCTCCATTGGCTTTGAGCGGATCATAATGCTTCTCATGGAACGCGGCTTTTCTATACCATCCGGAAAGGAGAAGAAAGTATTCTTATTGGAGAAAAATCTTTCAAAGGAAGCTACCCTGAAGGTTCTGGAAATGGCAAGAGAAGCGCGGATGAATGGAAAACAGGTCATGCTCGTAAATATGAAGAAAAATAAAAAATTCCAGAAAGAACAGCTGAAAGAACAAGGATACACGGATATAACAGAGATATACAAAGATTAAGCACAGAAAGGAAAAGAAAGATCATGGCAGAATCAATGCAGGGGCTGAAGAGAAGCCACCGCTGCGGGGAACTGTCCGCAGCAGATATAGAAAAGACAGTTACCATTATGGGATGGGTGCAGAAGAACAGAAATAAAGGAGGGCTGGTCTTTGTAGATGTCAGGGATCGCTCTGGCATCATACAGGTTGTATTCGAGGAAGGAAAAGCAGACAAGGCGCTACTTGATAAGGCAGCAGGCTTACGCGCGGAATACGTGGTAGCGATCGTCGGAACAGTACAGAGACGTTCGGGTGCAGTCAATGAAAATCTCTCTACAGGGGAGATCGAGATCATCCCTCATGAACTACGCATCTTATCAGAGTCTGAGACACCGCCGTTCCCAATTGAAGAAAATGCAAAGACAAGGGAAGAAGTGCGCCTGAAATATCGATATCTGGATCTTAGAAGACCGGATCTGCAGAAGAATCTAATGCTCAGGAGCCAGGTGGCGAACTTAGTGCGTCAGTTTCTTTCTGAAGAAGGCTTTTTAGAGATTGAGACGCCGATGCTTGGAAAGAGTACACCGGAAGGAGCGAGAGATTATCTGGTGCCGAGCCGTATTCATCCTGGCAGTTTTTATGGTCTGCCGCAGTCGCCGCAGATTTACAAGCAGCTGTTGATGTGTTCGGGGTATGACCGTTATTTCCAGATCGCGAAATGTTTCCGTGATGAGGATCTGCGCGCGGACAGGCAGCCGGAATTCACGCAGATCGATATGGAATTATCGTTTGTAGATGTGGAGGATGTGATCGATGTCAATGAACGTATGCTGGCAAAAGTATTTAAAGAAGTACTGGATGTAGATGTTCCACTGCCGATCCCGCGGATGACCTGGCAGGAAGCGATGGATCGTTTTGGTTCTGACAAGCCGGATGTTCGTTTTGGAATGGAACTGACAGATGTCACGGATGTTGTGAAAAACTGTGGTTTCGGTGTCTTTACAGGCGCTGTTGAAAACGGCGGAAGCGTGCGCGGGATCAATGCGAAAGGGCAGGGCGCGATGCCAAGAAAGAAGATCGACAAGCTGACGGCCTTCGTGAAGGATTATGGCGCTAAGGGGCTGGCCTATGCAGCGATCCAGGAGGATGGAACTGTGAAATCCTCTTTTGCAAAATTCCTGACAGAGGAAGAAATGGAACAGCTTGTGCAGGCGATGGATGGACAGCCGGGAGATCTGCTTTTATTTGCGGCAGATAAGAATAAGGTCGTGTGGGACAGCCTGGGCGCCCTTCGTCTGGAGCTTGCCAAACAGATGGAACTGCTTGATAAAAAGGAATATAAGTTTATCTGGATCACAGAATTCCCACTTTTAGAGTGGAGCGACGAACAGAACAGGTATACAGCAATGCATCATCCATTTACGATGCCGATGGAAGAAGACTTGGCGCTTCTGGATACAGACCCAGGGAAAGTACGCGCGAAAGCGTACGATATCGTACTCAACGGAAATGAGATCGGAGGCGGAAGCGTCCGTATTTTTCAGGATGACGTGCAGGAAAAAATGTTTGAAGTACTAGGTTTTACCAAGGAGCAGGCATACAGTCAGTTTGGCTTTTTGCTGGATGCTTTCAAGTATGGTGTCCCGCCGCACGCAGGACTTGCCTATGGTCTGGACCGCCTCGTTATGCTGATGGCTAAAGAGGACAGCATCCGTGATGTGATCGCGTTTCCGAAAGTGAAGGACGCGTCCTGTCTGATGACGGAAGCTCCCAGTATTGTAGATGAAAAACAGCTGATCGAGCTGGGGCTTGAAAGAGTAAAGGCAGAATAAGAGATGAAGAGGATAAAAGAGAAGTGGCTGTTCGTATGTCTTGTCTTTTTTATTTCTGTTGCATTGCCATCTTGCGGACAACTGCCGCAAGATGGCAGGACATCTTCTTCGCAGTTCCAGACAGGGCGAAAAGCGGCGGAAGAGACAGTAACGCTGGCGGATATCCCAGCATATACAGACCAGCCTTACGTAGAGATAGATCAAGGAGAACCGGAGTTTACAAAAGAGGAACTTACCACAGAACCCTATGAAGACTATGGAGAACTGGACGATCTCGGACGCTGCCAGACAGTGCAGGCATGTGTAGGAAAAGAGACGATGCCTACAGAGGAACGTGGGGCGATCGGACAAGTAAAGCCGACAGGATGGCATACGGTGAAGTATGCAGGGATAGATGGAAATTATTTGTACAATAGGTGCCATTTGATCGGGTATCAGCTGACGGCGGAAAATGCCAATCCTGAAAACTTGATCACAGGGACGAGATATATGAATACAGAGGGGATGCTGCCCTTTGAAGAACAGGTTGCGGAGTATGTAAAAGAGACAGGCAATCATGTCTTGTATCGTGTGACTCCTGTGTTTGAGGAGGAGAATTTGGTCGCCTCAGGCGTACAAATGGAAGCAGAGTCGGTAGAGGATGAAGGCAAAGGCATCTGTTTCAATGTATATGTCTATAATGTGCAGCCGGATATTGACATAGATTATCAGACGGGAGAGAGCAAAAAAGCGGAAGCAGTCTCTGAAGAAGGGAACAAACAGCCGGATAAAGAAGCGAAGATGGATGGAGCTGACGCAGAAAAAACGTATGTCCTCAATCAGAACACATATAGATTTCACTTGCCGGACTGTGACAGTGTGTCTGCTATAAAAGAGAGGAACAAAAAAGAGTATACTGCAGACAGGGAAACATTGATAGAGCAGGGATATAAACCATGCGGAAGATGTAAACCTTAAGAAATAGAAAGCAATTTCCTATGAAATAAAA
>NZ_JBBKBE010000021.1:0-39266 GCF_037890075.1 Mediterraneibacter sp. ICN-202921
GTTCCCTGACTTTATATCTGTGGAACTTCATTGGTTTTCTGCCTGCGGAACAAAATCACGATAAGACCACTGACCGCCATCAGGATCGGATAGATCAGATACGGTATGATCTGGAACGGCGTAAGCCCTGTCAGCGTAGCTGCAGACAAGAGCTGTGCCCCATACGGGATCATTCCCTGCCCCACAGAAGTAAACATATCCAAAAGGGATGCAGAACGTTTTGGCTCAATGTCAAATTCATCACTGATCTCTTTTGCGATTGGTCCTGCCATAACGATCGCCACTGTATTATTTGCCGTACAAAGATCTACAAAAAGGGCAAGAAGGGCTATACCAAGTTCTCCGCCTCTTTTCCCGTGGATCCTGCTTTTGATCATCTCCAGGATAAATTGGATTCCTCCGTGTTCGCGCACAAGAGAGACCACACACGCTACAACGATAGAGATTACAGTAATATCATACATAGAAGTCACACCGCTGCCTACTACACTGAATATTTCAGAAACCGCAATACTGCCTGTTGCCACTCCTACGATCAGAGACACTACGATTCCACTGATCAATACAAGAAAAACGTTGATTCCGATCAAAGCCCCTACCAATACGATCACGTAAGGGAGTACCTTCCACAAATTATAAGAAAATTCACTTTCCATCTGATAACTGACGTTTCTTGTCATCAGCCAGAAAAAGACGATCGTTATTATAGCTGCGGGCAGCACGATCAAGAAATTCGCCTTAAATTTATCCTTCATCTCACAGCCCTGTGTCTTTACTGCTGCGATCGTCGTATCAGAGATCATAGACAGATTATCTCCAAACATCGCGCCGCATACAACTGCTCCGATACAAATAGCAAGTGAAAATCCGGTCTTCTCACTGATTCCCACAGCGATCGGCGCCAGTGCCGCAATCGTTCCCATAGAGGTTCCCATGGAAACAGAAATAAAACACCCAATAATGAACAGACCTGCCACGGCAAAGTGGGAAGGTATGAAAGATAACCCCAGATTTACCGTGCTGTCTACACCTCCTGCTGCTGTTACCGCGCCGGAAAAACCGCCTGCGCACAGAAAGATCAGACTCATAGTAATAATATTTTCCTCGCCTACCCCTGCAGAGATCACTTTGATCTTATCTGCAAAGGACAGTTTACGGTTCTGCATAAACGCCACGAAAAGCGCCAACAAGAAACCGACTATAGCAGGCATAGAATAAAAATCATCGAATATGATCCCTGCTCCTAAAAAGATAACCAAAAACACCCCGATCGGCAGAAGCGCAATACCTCTGCCTTTTTTCTCCTCTTTTCTCATATCTCACCTTTTTTCTTATTATTTGTATAATTCACAAGCCCTCCGGCAGCAATAAGCTTCTGCATAAATTCTGGAAATGCCTGGCCTTGGAACTGTGTGCCTTTTGTACGGTTATAAATTTTTCCACTGTCAAAATCTACTTCCACTTCATCTCCCGCTTCTATGCCTCTGGCTGCCTCTGGACATTCGATGATCGGAAGTCCGATATTGATGGCATTGCGGTAAAAAATACGTGCGAAGGTTTCTGCGATGACACAGCTCACCCCCGCTGTTTTTAGGCAAAGAGGTGCATGTTCTCGCGAGGAACCACAGCCAAAATTTTTATTTGCCACGATCAGATCCCCTGGCTGTACCTTTTTTGTAAAATCAGGATCAATATCGACCATTGCATGGCTTGCCAGCTCTTTTGCGTCAAAACTATTTAAATATCTTGCCGGAATGATCACATCCGTATCTACATTATCTCCGTATTTAAATACATGTCCACATGCTCTCATTCTCTCTCACCTACTTTCTCAGGATTTGCAATACAGCCTGCGATCGCACTCGCAGCCGCCACTTCTGGCGACGCCAGATAGATCAGAGAATCTACATGCCCCATTCGCCCTACAAAATTCCGGTTTGTCGTGGATACACATTTTTCTCCTGCTGCCATGACTCCCATATGACCGCCCATACAGGGACCGCAGCTCGGTGTGTTCACAGCGCATCCCGCATCTACAAAAATATCCAGCAGACCTTCTCGGATACATTCCTTATAAATCTTCTGTGTCGCAGGCACTACCATCACTCTTACATCTGGATGTACAGTGTGCCCCTTTAGGATCGCGGCTGCCTTTCTCATATCTTCCATTCTTCCGTTTGTACAGGAACCGATCACTACCTGGTCGATCTTGATCGGCTCCATCTGCTCGATCTCATCGATCGTTTTTGCATTTCCCGGCAAGTGTGGGAATGCGACAGTCGGACGCACTTTCGCAAGATCCACCTCTACGACTGCGTCATAGTCGGCGTCTTCATCTGCCTCGTAAATCTTATATTCTTTCTGCGTATGTTCTTTCAAATATGCCTTTACTTTCTCATCTGCCGGGAAAATACCGTTCTTCGCCCCTGCCTCGATCGCCATGTTCGCCATCGTAAACCGGTCGTCCATCGACAGATTGGCAATCCCGTCACCTGTAAATTCCATCGATTTATATAACGCGCCGTCCACACCTATTTTTCCGATAATATGGATAATGATATCTTTTCCACTGACATAAGGCCCCGGTTTTCCAGTCAGCACGAATTTGATCGCGCTTGGCACCTTAAACCAAAGTTCTCCTGTCGCCATTCCTGTGGCAATATCCGTCGTTCCCACACCTGTAGAAAAAGCTCCCAGTGCGCCATATGTACAAGTATGGGAATCGGCACCTATGATACATTCCCCGGCGGCAACCACGCCTGCCTCCGGCAGGATCGCGTGTTCCACGCCAGATTTTCCCTGTTCAAAATACCACTTTAATCCCTGCTCTTTTGCGAACTCACGGATTGATTTTGAATTTTCTGCTGATTTGATATCTTTATTCGGTGTAAAATGATCCGGCACTAACACTACCTTGTCTTTGTCATAGACTTTATCTGCCATCTGTTTAAAAATCGGCAGAGCCATTGGTCCTGTAATGTCATTGGCCATGACCACATCCAGCTTCGCTTCGATCAGTTGTCCGGCAGTGACAGATGCAAGACCTGCATGCGCCGCCAAAATTTTCTGGGTCATCGTCATTCCCATTGTGACATCCTCCTTTTCCATTTCCTATGTGAGACATTTTATCACACACACGCTTTAAAGAAAAGAGAGGAATCTTATCTTCTTTTTTTCCTTTTATCTATAAAGACAATAAGCACTGTCCCAATGCTGATAAAAATTCCAATCATATACATATAGATAAGGGCATCGTCTCCGGTCTGTACGCGCTTTGTCTGCTGCCTGTGTCCGATCGGTGTATCTGGTCTGTCTGTTTTTTGCTCCTTCGGCTCTTGCGGAAAGTCTAGATTCTCGATCGTTCCCATGTCCAGCACAAAGGCATCCCTTGAAATGATAAATTCTCCTGTATACAGTTGTTTGCCTGTATTATTCTCACAGCGCAGTTCCTCTATCCTATATGTATCATAGGGAAGAGCTCCCTGTGTATCGTTCACCGGCGCCGCCACGCCATCGGCCATTCCAAACCACAGCCCCGCCTCTGCCTTTTCGGCATTGGTGTCCACGGAATGTCTGACATAATCAGAAGCAGAAGAAAAATACCCATTAGCATCCGTTACAATAACATGACTTTCCCCTGTTGTCACAGAAGTGATCCTAAAGGGGATCCCTGCCATCGCTTTCTGCGTCTTTTCTTCTATCTTTGTAAAAGAAAAATCGCCCCGGATCACCTCATCTGCCGCATAATACGTATTTCCTCCCGACAGATGTGCCGTTTCTCCTTCCTGTTTGATCTGTATCACACACACAGAAGTCCAAACTTCTTTCCTTTCTGTGTCCGACTCTGTTTTTTCCTCCGCCGTTTTCCGAAACACAGCGCCCTCCAGCAAATATCCTGTCGGTGCTTTTATTTCTTCTATAACGATCGTTCCAAGCGGAAATACAGGTTCCTTGTCTTCCTTGGAATAATAAAAAGGATCCCCGGATATCTTATATAGTTCAGAAAATTCCCAGAAAGCTCCCCTTTCTTTCTCTGTTCCTGTCTCTTCTGTCTCCTCTTTTGTTTCCATGATCCATGTTCGCTTTGGTTTTTCCGGCAATGTTTCCTCCGTATAGTACCCGTCATAAAAGGAGACAGAAAACTGTGCTCCTGCCAGCGAACCGCTTCCCTGTGCTCTTATTCCCTTCGTTCCTGCATCTAGTTTCATAAGCTTCAGCTTTGCTTTTGCGCTGACCGGTCTGTCTTGCGCCTGCACGCTGACTGTCTGCGCGCTTTTTACAGAAACCGTCACACTTTCTCCGGACAATGTATAGCCTGCCGGTGCCTTGATCTCACGCACCGTATAAGTGCCGACAGGCAACTTTTCACTACGCGCGTATCCATTTGCGTCTGTCACGAGCGTTCCTTTCAAACTTTTTTCTGCGTAAATCCCATAGGAAGCACCTGCCAGGCTGTAACAGGGATTGGTTTCGGAAATATCTGCATCCGAAGATTCTTTCTGTATTTCTACATATCCTCCCGCCGGACGATACTCCCATTGACAAAGATCTTGCCCGTTTCCTTTTAATATAACGCCGCTGCATTCCCATTTTTCTCTCCATTTTGGATCTGTCGCATGCTCGATCCCATATTGCAGCACCTGCCAGGTATATTCCGATACATAGTGCACTCCGTCCGGACACAGCACATTGTTCCCGAATTCCAAAGTAATTCCGGGATACCAGCCGTTTACTTCATTTAGCACCTCCCAGATCAATATCTGTTTAAAGAAATAATCCTGACTGGAAGTAAAAGAAAACCCCAGTGTCGTCTTCCAGTCATCATACCAGGCAAAGGCACATCCGATCGTATCGATCGTATACTGACTGTAATATGCTGCCGCATCGTATACCTGCTTATCTCCTGACTGGAAGCCAACAGTAGGATCCGCACAAAACGCCCACTCTCCGTCCGCTCCCAGAACACCTTCCGACCAACTGTCCACCATTTCCCAGGACTGTCCGTCCGGGCTGTATTTTACCATATCGATCGTTCCCTGATCTGCGGCGAGTACATTCGTGTACACTTTCTTTCCCGGAACAGCCTTTCTCACCAACTTCTCTTCCTGCTCACTTTTTTCCGCGAAACCTACTCCTGTAAGCAGTCCTGACAGATAGGATGTGTCGTACATAGGCTGTCTCTTCTCTTCCGCTGCCGCGACCTGTATGCAGGAAAGCGCAAAAACAAAAACAACAAACACAAATAAAAGGAGCTTTCCTCCCTTTGCCCATTTTTCTTTTTTCTCTTTCATATTTTCTCCTGTCACAGAAAACCTGCACCTTCATTCATATTTTCCCCAGCAGAAAATATACACCATCTGCACGCAGACACCAGGCGTGCACAAAATTCTTCTGCCTCCTTTCCCTTACTTTTCTCACTTTTATTCATTTAGGAATTCAGTGGGGAGAAAACCCCCGGATCATGAAATGATTGATTTGCTTCTAAAATAGATATTCATTCTGAATTGCCCTTTCCGGCAGCTGCCGGACGACATAGGATGTTGCCTTGTATCCCTTTGCTGGGACACTTATTATACCACATCCTGCCGGAAGGGGCAATTCATAAAAATCACCAAAAAGATTCTTTCCGATTATATCTCTAATATCTTTCCGATTATTTTGCCTGGATATATCCTTTCGCTGTCAGAGACTCCGCGCACAGTACGGCTCCGCCTGCAGCACCTCTTACTGTATTGTGAGACAGTCCGATAAACTTGTAGTCATAGATCGTGTCCTCTCTGAGACGTCCGATAGACACACCCATTCCCTTTTCATAATCTACATCCATCTTTACCTGTGGCCTGTTGTCCTCTTCAAGGTATTGGATAAACTGCTTCGGAGCACTTGGAAGATCTGCTTCCTGCGGAAATCCTTTAAAACTTGTCAGCTTCTCAATGAGCTGTTCTTTCGTCGGCTTCTTCTCAAAATTAATGAAAACTGCGGCCGTATGTCCGTTTAATACCGGCACACGTACACACTGGCAGGTAATCTTTGGAAGCTCTGCTTTGACAATTTCTCCGTTCTCCACTTTTCCAAGTACACGCAGAGGCTCCTGCTCACTTTTTTCTTCCTCGCCGCCAATATACGGAATAATATTCTCCACCATCTCCGGCCAGTCCTTAAATGTTTTGCCCGCTCCTGAAATCGCCTGATAGGTCGTTACGATCAGTTCTTTCGGGCCAAACTCTTTCCACGCAGCCAGACACGGCGCATAACTTTGAATGGAACAATTTGGTTTTACCGCGATAAATCCACGTGTTGTACCCAGACGCTTTTTCTGATCTGCGATCACTTCAAAGTGTTCCGGATTCACTTCAGGAATCACCATAGGCACATCCGGTGTCCAACGGTGCGCGCTGTTGTTCGATACGACCGGTGTCTCTGTTTTCGCATATGCCTCCTCGATCGCTTTGATCTCGTCCTTTGTCATGTCTACTGCACTAAATACAAAGTCTACTGTAGACGCCACATGTTCTACATCATTTACATTCAAAACAACCAGCTTCTTTACTGCTTCCGGCATCGGGGTATCCATTTTCCATCTATTTCCCACCGCTTCTGCATACGTCTTTCCTGCAGAGCGCGGACTTGCCGCTACTGTTACAACCTCAAACCACGGATGATCTTCCAGAAGAGAAATAAATCTCTGTCCTACCATGCCCGTTGCTCCCAAAATTCCAACTTTTAGTTTCTGCTCCATTTTTCTTCTCCTTCTTTCTTCTTATGTAGGATCGGTTTCCCGATCCTTCCACCTATATTTAATTCACAAAACTATGTTCAAACATCTTCGCTTTTCTCTGCCAAATAAGCTTCCTCCGCTGCGATTACCTTCTCCATCGCAGCCTTTCCCGGCGCTCCGATAGTATTTCTCTGTTCTACACAAGTCTTCATGCTGATCGCCTCATATATATCCTCGGCAAATACCGGAGAAACAGACTGAAATTCCGCAAGACTTAAATCATCCAGCGCGATATTCTTCTCGATACAGTACAATACAAGCTGTCCGACGATCCCATGCGCATCCCTAAATGGCACGCCATGATTGACAAGATAATCCGCCGCATCGGTGGCGTTAGTAAAACCACGTTTTGCACTGTCTTCCATCCGACTATGATGAAATTTCATTGTCTCTAACATGCCTGTAAACAGGAGCAGACAGCCTTTTGTCGTGTCGATCGCATCGAAAGTCAATTCTTTATCTTCCTGCATATCCTTATTGTAAGCAAGTGGGATTCCCTTCATTGTCGTCAAAAGCGCCATCAGTGCTCCGTAGACTCGCCCGGTCTTTCCTCTCACAAGTTCCGCGATATCCGGATTCTTCTTCTGCGGCATGATGCTGCTTCCTGTACTATATGCATCGTCGATTTCTACAAATTTATATTCATTGGAATTCCAGATGATCACTTCCTCGGAAAAACGGCTCAAATGCATCATCACCGTAGACATCGCAGAGAGCAATTCCAGCAGATAATCTCTGTCCGATACAGAATCCATACTGTTTAAAGTAGGCCCGTCGAATTCCAGAAGCTCCGCTGTATATTCTCTGTCCAGAGGATAGGTAGTTCCCGCAAGCGCCCCTGCTCCAAGCGGACACCTATTCATCCTTTTATAAATATCTTTCATCCGCAGGCGGTCACGTTTAAACATTTCAAAATAGGCCCCCATATGATGCGCAAGCGTGATCGGCTGCGCCTTCTGCAGATGCGTAAACCCCGGCATGAAAGTTTCTGTATTTTCTTTCATCAATTTTAGTAATACGGTCAAAAGTCCTTTTAATAATACGTCAAGTTCTCTTACTTCATTCCGGATATACAGCCGCATATCCAATGCTACCTGGTCATTGCGGCTCCTCCCTGTATGCAGTTTCTTTCCTGCTTCGCCAATCCGCTGTGTCAGCACTGCCTCCACAAAGCTATGGATATCCTCATATTCATCCGTGATCTTAAGTCTGCCGTCCTTGACATCTTTTAAGATTCCTTCCAATCCCTCTAAGATCTGTTTCTTTTCTTTCTCCGTCAGGATCCCCTGCTTTGCCAGCATTTTCACATGGGCAAGACTCCCTCTTATATCCTGCTCACACAACCTTTTGTCAAATGAGATCGATGCATTGAAATTATATACTAGTTGGTCCGTTTCCTTTGTAAAACGCCCGCCCCATAACTGCGCCATTTCTTTTCCTCTTTTCTTAGCTCATATTTTTCCTCATAGTTTATCACATGAAAGTATGGCCTGTCCAGTACATCTGCAAGAAATCCATGTAAAGACTTCCTCATAAAAAGCATGCGCCAACAGAACACACCATAGAAAAAAACGCTGTACTGTCCGAGTTTTCACTCACAGCACAGCGTTTTTGCTTTTTTAAATTCTCTGCTTTTGGCATCCACCATCGTCAGACAAAGTCCGTGTTACATGATCTCTTTCTGATGGGTTGCATATAAATATTCATCAATCGTATTGATGATCCTGTCTTCTATAAGTTCTATCGGCGTATTTTCCAGCAGACCCTCCCGTACTTTCGTATACTGGATAGGCATGAACTGGCTTAATAGATTCAATGGAACGCCTGCTTTTTCCAGATTTCCAAGCAGCCGGTCAGCCGCTTCTTCCACCGCCGGTGTCGGCATATAATACCTGCATCTGTCAGAGAAGGAATATTTTCTCTTCATCCGTATTTCCAGATCACTTCCCTGATAATGCTTTTTCCAGTATTTCTCATCTTTCAACATTTCAGCATCCAATGTCTCTGCGAAATGGCTTAAAACCGTATCTGTACCATAGAACAATTCTTTCTCGATATGTTCCAAAGCAAACATCGCCTCACGCATGGCAAATGTGAGCGCTGGCCCTACTTTCAGAATACCAACACCATCTTCCACCAATTCACGCAGTTTCATCTTTGTCTGATAATCTGTCGAATGTCCTTCAAATACAAGCGTAGGGAACTCCTCGATGGAAGCCATCAGTTCTTTTGCCTTCTCACGATCATATTCCGTACATCCACTGTCCTTTTCCTCCACACCCGGCTGTACGACAACACCGATCACACGTTCCCACACATCGGCTCCAAGTCCTGCTTTCTTAAATGCTTCTTTAAATGCCTGTACCGTATTCTTAAAATCCTCTACCTTTGTCACCTGTACTCCTGTATCTTCGCTGCCTACAGCGCCTCCGGGGATGGGCACTTCACTTCCGATGATATACACCGGCGGGATTGCATCCGGTTCTGTCTTGAGAAGTTCATGGTATGTCTCTTCAGCCACCTGTGCCAACCTTGCGCCGCGTCCTGCGATCACTTCATCGGAAAGTCTTTCATCTTTCGCGTCGCTGCGCACTTTCATGCTGGTATCAATATGGATTTTCGTAAATCCCGCTCCTACATAGTGACGGATCAGTTCTTCTGCATCTGCCATCGCTTCTGCTTCGTCTTTTCCTGCGAAAGTCAGCGGTCCTAAATGATCTCCGCCTAAGAATATCTTCTGTTCATCAAATCCATTTTTTCTGGCAATCTCCAGCACGAATTTTTTAAAATCCGCCGGTTTCATCCCTGTATAACCTCCGTTTTGATCACACTGGTTTGCCGTACTTTCAATCAATACGCAGGAACCGTCTGCCTTGCCTCTTTTTATCGCCGCTTCAATAACATATTTGTTCGCACTGCAGACAGAATAGATGCCGACATTTTTCCCTTCTTTCTGCAGATCTACAATTTTTTTCAGTGGATTCAATACCATGATGATCCCTCCTTTTCTTTCTTCATCCTAGCACGAAATAAAGTATCATACTTTGGATTTATTAAACAATCATTTGCATTTTTTAAGAAAGCCAGAAATAGAGAGACAAAACCAAAGGTTATATGCTATACTGTTAGCAAATTAAGCAATAAAATCTATAAAGAATCGAGGTTATTTCTATGTCATTAGTTACAACAAACGAAATGTTGAAGAAAGCACAGGAAGAACACTATGCAGTCGGTGCATTTAATGTAGAAAATATGGAAATGGTCATGTCTGTATTAAAAGCAGCCGAGGAAATGCAGGCACCAGTCATTATGCAGACAACCCCGTCTACTGTTAAATATGCGGGACTTTCTTATTATCTTGCTATGGTCCGCGCAGCAGCCGAGAGTTCCTCTGTTCCGGTCGCTATGCACCTTGACCATGGCAGTAGTTTCGAACTTGCAATGCAGGCACTGCGGACAGGTTATACCTCTATTATGATCGATGGCTCTCATGAATCTTTTGAAGATAATATCTCTTTAACACGCCGGGTAGCGGATGCCTGTCTTCCGTCTGCCGTCAGTGTAGAAGCAGAATTGGGAAAAGTCGGTGGAAAAGAAGATGACCTCGTTGCAGCAGACGACTCGCCTTATACAGATCCACAGCAGGCAAAAGAGTTTGCCGAACGTACAGGAGTGACTTCTCTTGCAGTTGCGATCGGGACTGCACACGGTTTATACAAGGGAACACCAAAGCTGGATTTTGATCGTCTCAGCGCTATTCGTGACGTCGTCTCTATTCCTCTTGTCCTACACGGCGCTTCCGGCGTGCCGGACGAAGCAGTCCGTGAAGCCATCCAACGCGGCATCTGCAAAGTAAATTTCGCAACCGAACTGCGTATCGCTTTCAGCGACGGCGTCAAAAAATATCTCGGAGAAAATCCGGATGCATTTGATCCTAAAAAATACGGTAAAACAGGTATGGATAACGTCGCTGCCCTCGTCAAAGAAAAAATCTCCGTATGCGGCTCCGCAGGAAAAATATAAATTTAACGGAGCAACAAGCAGTGCGAAAAGAACAGCTCATGCCATGTGCCATGCTTGCATGTAAACAGGGTATGAGCTGTTCCTTTTCATTCGGCGACTGCCGATAGCGAAATGAAGCGTAAGCAGAATTGAGCTAACACTGTGGAAGTAATCAAAAGAAATATGAAGTCAAATGGCAAAAGGACACATGAAATGTGTATTTTACATCGCTCGTCAGGGCTTTGCCGAAATTCCTCGCTCACGTAACACACATATTTTCCACGCCCATTTTGTCAGTTGAATTTATATTTATTTTCTCCTGAATTTCTGTACAGTTTCTATATCTGTTTCCAACATCTCTGCTATCTCTTCAACAGAATATCCCTTTTGGACTTTCTTTTCTATTAATTCCTGCAGCTTTTCCAGTCTTCCTTCTTTCAATCCGGCTGCATGGCCTTCCTCACGTGCCTTATTCTGTCCCATGATTTTTTCTTCCCAAGCCTGCATATACCTCACTCCGATCTTTTCACTGGATTTGATAGCCCGGATGCGCTTCTGGATGTTATGGATCCGCTCACTGGCACAGGTTCTGCTCACTTCCTCCGTGGTGTGCTCCATATACTTGAGGAGTTCTACCAGTTCTTCTGACACGCCCTCGGTATTCGTTCCATGGGTATTAAGGAAGATACGGACAGCGTCGTCTTTTAACGAAAGTTCCGGTACTTCCTCACACTGCATACGGAAGGTATAGCGGTACAGTCCGTATCCGAACAGATCAAAGGGACAGATCAGGATGATATATACGGGATTTAACTTCTGAAAGCCGACTTCTCCCGGAGTCAACAGATTCGAGTCGATCAGCGCCTGATAGAAGCGGCTCCGTTTCGAAAGATTTCCCGTGTTCTCCTTCTGGACTTCTGTATTATATACCGTGTCCTCTTCATCCATGGCCCATACATCCAGCCGCACATAGCGGTTTAAGGGATGGGTGCGCTGTTCCTTCTCCGTCTGGGGCAGCAGTTTTAATACAACCTCTCTCCCTAAGATGATCTCTAATATATCCCGCATGGTATCCGGGTCGTCCGCCGCCTGTGCGAATAAAAAACGATCCAGCAGGTTCAAATCCTTCAATGGCTTTTGTTTTAGTTCCATCTGTACTTTTCTCCTTTCATTATAGGGAAAAGCCTGCCGGTTTACAACACTTTTCCCTAAATTGCCTGTGACGTAAAATTTCTCCGGCACAAATATGTGATTTTGTTTCTTTGGGTAAATGTTTGCGAATATCCCGGATAAAGATCCGGATATATCGACGATCCGGAAACCGGATAAAACAGAATGATCTGTACAGAGCAGATCATCAGACTGTGCTAAAAAAACACAAGACTCTTTCTTATAGATGCGCATCTAAAAAGATACTCTTACCTTAACACAACAAAAGATAAACTACAATAAAATAAATATAAATTTAACGAAGCAACAAGCAGTGCGAAATGAAGCGTAAGCAGAATTGAGGAATCTGCCTTCTAATAGTGGAGTAAAACTTCTGATTGGAAGAGACAGCGAAGAACCACTGTGTCAGAACACAGGGCAGGACCCGCTTATCTGACACAGTGGTTCTTTGCATACCTTCTATTTTATTTCCTTTTCTTATTCATCTTCACCAGTGCTATGAAGTGGAGCGCGCTGAAATATACCCCTACCACCGCAAGGCAGCCGCTGAATATGACAAGCCCTGTCCCATATTTCTCCTGATATGCATTCAGCAAGATCAAAACTGCAAATACCAAGTACAGCACTGCTAAGGCGATCACTCTGCCCTTCTCTTTTTTTGTGACAATATATTCTAACGCGGAAACTCTCTTTTCAAAGTCTACATCTGTAACTGGCTCTAATTTTTTCAAAAAGGATCTTCTGAAAAATATCTCTGCCAACACCAGCATTACCACACCTGCGACGATCGCCTGGCGGACTGTCAAAAATGTCGCTCCACACAGGATCGCAGCAAATAAAATCACTACAAAACGGTTTTTATAAAACACAGCAGAATTCTCATTCTTCTTCTCGATCAAGTATCCTTGTTTTGTCACAAAATCATAATAGATTGTACGTTTCTTTTTATCTGTATATATATTTCTGCCTGACAGGCGGATTGTCTCCACCGGTTTCGAATTCTTTTTCTTTCCCATTTATCTATTCATCCATATCTTTTGTTTATTTAAGCTTCTTGTGCCAACATTGCCTTTCCCATACAATATGTCTCAAGTACCTGATAGTCTCTGTCAAGAACGACCAGGTCGGCATCCAGTCCCACTTTGATAGAGCCCTTACGATCTTCCAAATGCAGACACGCTGCCGGATTTCTTGTACATGAATTGATCGCCGTATCCACCGGAACAAGTGCTTCTTCTATCAAGATACGCAAGCCGTCGTTGATACGCAAAGTAGAGCCGGCAAGTCCTTTTGTGGAAGTCAGATGCGCACTTCCATCCGGATAGATCTCGATCTCGTTTCCGCCAAATAAGAACTTAGAGCCTATTGGTTTTCCTTTTGCCATCAAAGCATCGCTTACCATTATACCATAATGCGGTCCTTTTGCCTCAAAAAACTGATGCAGCGCTGCAGGTGTAGAATGATTTCCGTCACAGATGATTTCTCCATACATACTCTTTATACGATATGCTGCTCCTACCAGACCATTTGCCCGATGATTAAACGGTGTCATGCCATTGTACACATGCGTCATAGACCTCGCGCCATAGGCAAATGCCCGGACAGCCTGTTCGCTTGTTGAAGCAGAATGTCCGATACTGACCACTACGCCATGTTCTGCACAGTACTGCGTCAGAGCAAAATCCTCATCTGTCTCCGTTGCCATTGTAATATATTTGATCATGCCATTGGCTGCTTCCTGATATTTTTTAAACTGTTCTACCGTAGGTTTGCAAATAAACTGTTCCGGCTGTGCTCCTTTATATTTCATATCCAAATACGGACCTTCGAAATGGATCCCTACTATCTCCGCACCTGTATATCCTTCTTTCACTACTTTTGCTACATTTTTAAGCGCTCCTGTAAGAACCTCTTCACTCTGTGTGATCGTCGTAGGAAGAAGCGCAGTCACGCCTTCGGATACAATGTTTTTTATCCAATGACGCAGTCCTTCTTCGTCGGCATCATTCGTATCAAATCCGTATGCTCCATGGCAGTGCACATCGATAAACCCAGGCAGGATCCGTTCACTTCCATAATCCTTATCTACCGCTTTTGTCCCGTATTCATACAGATTTACAATTTTCCCATTTTCCACTTCAATCTGTGCTTCTACAAACTGGTCTGCCAACCAGACCTTCTTGCTTTGGATGATCATACCTATTCCTCCTGTTTTCTTAACCAACATACTATTTCCCTGCTCAAATACCTGTTCCGCTGCATTTTGCACAAGTTCCTGACATCTTGATTTTTGCCGGCAGTTATACTATAATTTTTTAATATAGTAATCATGTGACTCATATAGTATGGGGGATTTTTAAGATGATAAATCAAATAGCTGATCACAGCTTTGAACCATTTGGAACTTTTTACGATGAACCAATAGATATTCAAAACCACAGCCTTATCTGTCAAGAAATCACTTCTCATTCTAAAAAGATAGAACAACTTTTTATCTTCCCCTGCGAGACCTATATAGAATGTACACAAGGACTCTCCCTGCTTTTGATCGCTAATTCTCCGGATATGGAAGATCTAAAAACATTTCCGATCCGACATTATGTGAAGATCAATCCCAACATGTACTTTAATGTGATCCCTCTGTCTATCCCCTTTACCTGGAATCTTATTTCAACGCAGATGGAACCTTGCACCGTAGACCTGCCAACCCCATACACATATCAGCCGGTATCAGCGCCTTTTCATGTCCGCAGAATACTAGACTGCTGGTTTACAAACCAGATGACGCCCTGCCGACTTCTAAAAAAAACTCATAAATCATATGAACTCATTTATGTGTATGAAGGTTCTTTAGATATCACTCTGTCACATGATGTATATACATTGCAGCCTCATGATCTGATTTTGTTCAGATCAGATGCAGCAACTGTAGATATTAAGTCTGCCTGTTCCTATCTGACAGCAATTTTTGATATTAACCAGCGTAAACCCTTGCATATACGCAACCAGATTTTCCATTGTACAAGTGAATTACAGCAGGTTTTATGGAAACTTCTGATCGAGAGTTTTGCAAATTCTTATTATACACGTACACTTATGGTCTGCTATCTGCAGGAAGCGCTCATGCTGCTTATGCAGTTTTACGAGACCATTAATCATCAGGCATTGCTTTCAGACAGTAAGTCCCATATGAACGATCTTTTATCAGAAATCCTCGCTTATATGAACAAGCGTATTGCCGAGCCGATCACGATAGAAGAAATCTGTCACGAATTCTACATTTCCCGTTCTTCTCTTCAGGCTTTATTCAAAACGCACTTGAACAGCTCACCAAAAAACTATCTGCTCAATATCAAACTGCAGAAAAGCAAAGAGTTGATCCGGGAAAACCAATATACGATCAGTGAAATCGCATATATGCTTGGTTTTAGCTCCATTCATTATTTTTCCCGACTTTTCAAAAAGTATTTCAACATCACACCAAGCGCCTATGTCAAGAAAATAACGGAGCGTCAGAACACCTCTTCTGAAGAGTCCTGACACCACCTCCTAGCGAATCACTCCATTACGTTTTGAATGCTGTAACGGGATATCTGCACCACGGTACTTTTATTGATTTCTACATCGATCAGATCGTCTTTGATTTTTACGATCTTTCCGTAAATCCCGCCTGCAAACATGATCTTGGCTCCAACTCGGATTCCTTTTTGCAATTTCAACATTGCTTCTCTGTTCTTTTTCATATTTCGTGAAGAAATAAAAACCAGAACAAGGGCGCATATTCCTATCAGAACACCTACGGTAACACAGCTCCATCCTATAACTTCCCAGTTCATAATTGCTGTTTCTTCCTCCTTGTCAGAACATGGTTTGCCGAAAAAGCAAACCATGTCCCTATTTTCTCAATTGTTTCTTATTTTCTTGTATATGGATAAAGAGTAACTCCCTTTACCACTCTGTTTACCTCGCCTGTCGGACACGGATTATCCGGCGTAATAGACATAGAGAGGGATTTTAATACAGCAAGTGTCTGCGCAAACAGAATATAATCAAGCCCCAGCAGTACATTTTCTGTCTCCCCCTCAAGGCCGAAAGAAACTGCATAATCTGCCAATGCAGCTGCCTCATCGTCTTGTTTGCTCATAACTGCTACGATCTTATTTCCTTTGCGCTGTCCGCTCATCTCTTTTAACAGATCTGTCTCATACTGTCTTGTATAAGCAGAATCGCTGAGATACACGACTGTCAGCGTATTATCGTCAATAATAGATTTTGGACCATGACGGAAGCCCATCGGAGTATCATACATAGTCACTACATTTCCTGCTGTAAGTTCCAACATCTTCAGTGCAGACTCCTGTGCCGTCCCTTTCAATGTGTTGCTGCCTAAATAGACGATACGGTTAAAGTCATATTCTGCGACGATCTTCTGCGCAACAGCAAACCTGTTATCCAGAAAATCCTGTCCTGCCGCAGCGATCTTTCGTACACCTTCTAACACCTTATCCAACTCTCCTAAGTGGAAACACAGGTATGCTGCCAGATACATGTTAGAGTAACTGGAAGTCATGGCAAAACTCTGATCATGTGTCTCCGGTGTCAGATTTATCGCATAACAGTTCTCTGTTGCAGCCGCACGTTTAGACAGTGCGCCCTCTTTATTGCATGTGATGAACAGATGATAAATATGATCACATACACTTTCCGCTGCGTCGATCGCGCCTACTGACTCCGGTGAATTTCCTGAACGTCCAAAACTGATCAGCAGCGTCGGTTTTGTACGTGACAGATATGCTTCCGGTGTCGCTACAATATCCGTTGTTCCATATGATTTTGCCTTATGGTTTAATAAACCTGCCAGGTGTGGATAAAGCGCATTTCCTACAAACTCGCTTGTGCCTGCTCCTGTTAAGATCACATCAAAATCCTCGCAGTTTATAACCTGGTCTATAAATTTCTGTATTTCTTCTTTTTCCGCTTCGATCTGCTTACATGTTTTTTCCCATGTAGCAGGCTGCTGATAAATCTCTGTAAGAGTAAAAGTTGATGAGGTCTCTTTCATTTTTTCTTCCGTCACATCAAAAATCTTACTCATATTTTTCTCCTCTCTCCGCTTTGTATACAGCGGATCTATTTTTATAAAATGCAGCTATTTCATTCAGATACCGTCTTCCGATTCTTCCTGTACTACCTGCTTGAATTCGTATTTTGTCACCTGCTCTTTTCCGGTTTCCAGAATAGAATCAACCAATCCATCCAAATCATCCATAAACTTTCTGGACATAACGATCTCTACCAGCATCGGCAGATTCGTTCCCGCCACGATCCTGATATTATCTTTCCCATGTCCGAGCTGCGCCGCAACATTAAACGGCGTTCCTCCCATCAAGTCTGTAAATATTATAATTCCTTCGCAATCTTTTAATTCTTCCATCGCTTTCGTAAGTTCACGAGTCAGATCTTCCGTACTATATGTGGGCAGAAAATCCACATAACGGTATTCCTCCTGTTCCCCTGCGATCAAATTGACAGAGCTCGTCATACCAGAGCCAAAATTTGCATGTCCTGTTACCAATAATCCAATCATCTTATCTCTCCTACTCCAAAGCATATGCAGCGTCTGTGTCTTCTTCCCTGAGACAGGTATCTACGATCGGCATATAAACCGCCTTCGGGTGAAAACATGCTTTTGCACTTTGATAATATGTCATCGCATTCTTCTTATCTCCCAGACAAGAATATTGCTTTGCGACCATAAACAAAATCACTCCAAGCGCAAATCCGTAATACTTCTTGGAATTGATCTCCTCCACCATCTCATCAATCAGGTCATTTTTCCCGTCCAGCATAACAGCATACGCCATTTCATTATAGTGGATAAACGCCGAATCCTTTGTATTCTTTATCTCCTCTAAAAGCCAGTCCGCATATTTCCGATTGCCTTTTATGAGAAATGTATGGAAATATACTTCCAGAAAGCTCTGCTTATCCGCAGGATCTCGATACTTTGTCCCGATCATATGGCGCAGCATTTTTTCAAATTTTTCTGTTTCTCCGGAAACATAGTATGCTCTCAACTTATATAAGTCACAGACATATTCCCCCAGCAGCCTGCGGGAAATCCCCATATTTGCGATCCGCTCCACTGTATCACTGTCCTTTTTATGAAGCGCTGTATTCATCGTGTGGAGCTGAAAATTTTTCACGCCCTGAAAAACAAAATAGCCCACAGCTGCAATGATTATAATTGAAATTGTTACTGTACTCAAATAGTCACCTGATTTCCCTGTAAAATAATGGGAGGGGGGATCAAAATCCCTCCCCTCCCGGTTATCTATCGCGAACCGCAATAGATCTTCATTTCAATAAACACTATTCAGCTTCTTCCGGTACCGGATAATCATACCATTCTACAAGTGGAGTATATCCGCCTGGAATAGACTTGCCGTCTGCGTCCATTGCTTTGGAATCTCCTGTCCAGATACCGAACGCACATCCTACGATTCCCACTACGAGGATCAGGATGATACATCTTACCGGTGTCCAGCCTTTCTTGATCAGAACATAGATACCAAGTGTGATCAACAACGGGATCAGCTTAGGCAGCACGCCGTCCAGCAGAGCCTGGATATTGATCTGTGTATCGCCAACGATCAGACGTACAGTTGTAGAACCATAGTTTGCGATCAGACCGCCGACTACAAAGATACCAAGAATACTAGCCGCACGGGTAAATTCTTTTGCATTGGATGTCAGCAGTGTAACTGCCTTGGTTCCCAGTCCATAAGACCAATACATCAAACCGAAACGAACAATAAACTGTACTGCATTGAAGATGATCAGGAAGAGGATCGCACCGGCGATCTGTCCTTCCATCGCCATATTGGCAGTCAGTCCGGCTGTAATAGGAACTAATGTCAGCCAGAATAAAGCGTCACCGATACCACCAAGCGGACCTGCCGCAGAAATACGTACGGAACGGATCGTCTGTGTATCCGCTTTGTTCTGCTCAAGTGAAAGCACAATACCCATTACAAATGTTACAAGGAACGGGTGTGTATTTAAAAAGTCCAGGTTGTGCGCCATGGAAGCCTTCAAGTCTTCTTTGTTTGTATGTATCTTCTGAAGACCCGGAAGCATAGACCATAACCATCCTGCTGCCTGCATTCTTTCATAGTTAAAGGATGCCTGTAAGAAACAGGAAAGCCAAACCATCTTGTTCAGTGTTTTCTTATCCAGCTGCGGTGCCGGAGTCAGGTCTTGATATTTATCAGGAATATTATATGCCATCCTCGTCACCTCCTACAAAGCCGGCGCCTGCGCCTGCGTTCTGTTTGATCCTTGTCTGCATAGTAAAGTCATAGATTGCAATCGCAACACCTACGAATGCGCACAGGATCAAAGTTGCTCCTGATGTTGCCGCGTTTGCGCTGCAAAGCAGAGACATCGCGAATCCTGCAAGCAGGAAGCCCCACATTTCTCCGGACATCATAACCTTCATCAAAATCGCAAATCCAACGAACTTCATAGCGCCGCCCGCTGCATCCAGACCTGCCATTACCCATGAGAACTGGTAAGAGAAATCTTTGAGTGTCTCACCAAGTGCTGTACCGCCGTACAGACCTGCTACAGCCAGAACACCAAACAGTGTACCTAATACTGCCATCTCAAGGAAGTTGATATTGCGGATACCTTTTACGTCCGCATTCTCTGCGCACTTGTCTGCTTTTGCCATCATACCGGACATGATCGTAAATGTCAGTGTAACTGCATACTGTCCGAATACCGCGAATGGAATCGCAAGACCCATCGCCGCGCCGACTCCGTCTGCCGTTGCCTCCATTCCAAGAGAAACAGCAAATACTGTCGCCATGATACCTCCCATGATCGCGTTTGGAGGCTGTGCTCCTCCGATCGGCATACTACCGATCTGAATCAGCTGGTATGCACCACCTACTACGATACCAAGCTCAAAGTTACCTAAGATCGCACCGATGATCGGACAGGTTACGATCGGCTGGTACAGAGACTCTAAAAAGCTGAACTGGTCGATTCCCATGATAAAGGCAACCACAAAGACCAGAATCGCCTGGATAATTGTAATATCTCCCATGTTTACTCCTTTCCAATAAACCAATAAACCAACTTGTTATTTAAATAATTTGTCAATGCTTTCCGCCGGTGTGTCCGGAACTCGTTTGATTTCCAGCTCTACTCCCAGCTCCTGCAGCTTCTTGAATGTCGCGACATCATCGTCATTGACCGCAACAGATGTTGCAACTTGACGCTTCCCATCAGCCATGTGCATATTTCCGATATTTACTTTTTTGATCGGCACTCCGCCCTCAACCAGCTTTAACACATCCTGTGGTGTCTCGCAGATAATTGCAATATGCTGATTTGCAGAAGCTTTGTGGATGATATTGATTGTTTTCTCAAGCGTGAAGAAACGTGTCTGCGCATATGACGGTGCAGCCATGTTCATCAGCCCTTGGCGGAACTCATCCCCGGCAACTGCGTCGTTTGCAACCAGGAGTAAGTTTGCACCTACTACACCACACCACTGTGTCGCAACCTGACCATGAATCAGCCGATTGTCAATTCTCGTCAATCGAATATCTGGCATGCTCGTATCCCCCTTTCTTATAATTTCCAGCATTCTCCGGCCTATAAAGGCGCCGTCATAATGCCATTTCAACAAGCATTTCTCAAACACATCTTTCGTGAGAAGAAACATCTGCTTACAAGATTTATTATACCAAAATTCTTTATAATTAATTTGCACTTTTTATTTATTCTCTTGCATTTTTAATTATATGGTTTCACCAAAAAACATCAGGAAACGCCTCTTCTTTATTACAAATAGGACAATTTCCTGATGTTTTTTTCATTTACTCTTTTATTTTTTCCTTTTTTCTGCTCTCATAAGAGAACTGACAGCCACAGTAATCCTGCCTGTATAACCCGTATTCTCCTGACAATTCGACAGAACGCTTATACCCATTTTTCTTTTTAAAATCCGAGCAAAGATATTCTATCCCATACTTCTGTCCGGCCTGCATCCCTATCTCATTAAGCTTTTGTGCATTTTTCATAGGACTGATGCTCAGCGTAGTTGTATAATAATCAAACCCACACTCTGCCGCTGTTTTAGCTGTCTGCTCAAGACGCAGTTTGTAGCATTGGAAACACCGCTCTTTTCCCTCTTTCATGTGTTCCATCCCTGCTGCCATCTCGTAAAACTTTTCTTTATCGTATTTTCCGGCAAGAAAAGAAACCGGATATTTGAAACGCATCTGTGAAATCAACATCTGCTGCTCTAAAATCCGTTTCGTATACTCGCTTTCCGGATAAATATTAGGATTATAATAGTATACGGTGATCTCAAAATATTCTGACAGATATTCCAGCACGTAACTGCTGCAGGGAGCACAGCAGCTGTGCAGAAGAAGTTTTGGGACTGTCTGCTCCTTTTCCAGTCTGCCTAATATTTTATCTAATTCTTTTTGATAATTTACTTTCTGTACGTTCATCCGGATCACTCCTGTGTTTCTATTTATATATCTATTGTATATCGTACGCCTTATGAAAAACCTGCCCGAAAGGCTGCACGTTTCTGTTATTATACCACATTTAAACGCTGATGCACCGATATTTATTTTTTTCATAAACTAACTATATATCTGTCGACTGGAGTGATGTTATGGATGCCATTTTAAAATTAACAAACATACATTATACGTATCACAGCTATACCGGAGAGACAAAAGCACTTTCTGATATTTCTTTTTCTGTCGCTCCCGGAGAATTTACCGCCATTGTCGGCCCGTCGGGATGCGGCAAATCAACTCTTCTTTCTCTGATCGCCGGACTTTTAAAACCAGAAAAGGGAAATATAACACTCTGCGGAAAGCCGCTTAATGAAAGCACAGTCAACGTAGGCTATATGCTCCAACACGATCATCTGTTTGAATGGCGCAGTGTCTACCGCAATATCTTACTCGGTCTGGAGATCCAGCACAAATTGACTCCACACTCCCGCCAAAAGGCCGACGAACTTTTAGAACAATACGGCCTAAAAAATTTCAAAAACGCGAAGCCTTCCGACTTATCCGGAGGCATGCGTCAACGTGCGGCGCTGATTCGCACGCTTGTTTTAGAGCCGGAACTTCTGCTCCTAGATGAACCTTTCTCCGCCTTGGACTATCAGACCCGGCTCTCTGTCAGTGATGATATCGGACAGATCATCCGAAACTCCGGCAAAACCGCTCTGCTCGTTACACATGACTTATCGGAAGCAGTCAGCCTTGCAGACCGCATCATCATTTTAAGCCGCCGTCCTGCGGCAATCGTAAAAATCCTGCCGATCACATTTGCGCTAGAAAAAGATACACCCATGGAAAGAAGAAATGCGCCCGAATTTAAAAATTATTTTAATATTATATGGAAGGAGTTGAAAGCATATGAATAAATTTTCCCACGGTCAACAACTCTATCTGCGCCGCCTGCGCATGCATCGCCGCATCGTTATCCTCTTTCGTATATCCATCCTGCTTCTCTTTCTTATTTTATGGGAGGCCTCGGCCGATATAGGACTTATCGATTCTTTTATCTTCAGCAGTCCTTCCAGAATTTTTCTGTGTTTCTGGAGTATGGTACTCGATCGGTCTATCTTTCTCCATATCGGCATCACTTTGTATGAAATTATCGTCAGCTTTCTGCTGGTCACATTTTTCGGCATCCTGGTCGCTGTACTGCTCTGGTACAGCCATAAGCTGTCTGAAATCGCCGAACCTTATCTGGTCGTATTGAACAGCCTGCCGAAATCCGCACTCGCCCCTCTTCTGATCGTATGGCTGGGCGCCAATAAGAAGACGATCATCGTCGCCGGTATGTCTGTTGCCATTTTTGGAAGTATCCTCAGCCTATATACCAGTTTTTCCTCTATAGATCAAGAAAAGATCAAACTGATCTATACCCTGCGCGGCACCAAGCGGCATGTGCTGAGCAAGGTCATCCTCCCTGGTTCTGTTCCCGCCATTATCAGCAACATGAAAGTCAATATCGGTCTCTGCCTGGTAGGGGTGATCATCGGAGAGTTTCTTGCCGCAAGAAACGGACTTGGCTATCTGATCATATATTCCAGCCAGGTCTTTAAACTCGACTGGCTTTTGATGGCTATCGTGCTGCTGTGTATCATGGCAATGGCGCTGTATGCGGTGATCAATTTATTCGAAAAATGGTATGTAAAGAAATTCTAAATTTTTTTAATTTTTATATGACTTTCCTTTGGAACAGCTTTCAATGCGTTCGGTATAGTAATCTTTATATTTAACATGCTGTTCTCGCAGCCATCGCTTTCCTTACGCTGTTTGATTATTTTCGCAGCGTACGGGAAGGTACGATCTCTCTGCCCTCTGTATAGGGTACAAAACACGACAGCAGAAACTACCTGTGCATAAAACACAGACAATAAGAAGCCCCCGCTGCGGCTAAACAAACGGGGGATTTTTATTGTGTCTGAAAACTTTTAATTACTTTTATTGCATAAGAAAGAACCACAAAACATTATCTGGCCTGCACTTCTTTAGCTCTGCCTATTCTTTCCCATCGAAACAATACGTACACAATTTGCAGGGAGATAACCCAATAGACGCTCTTAGATCATCCAGTCTGTGATAGCGAAGTGTCGTAAAGTTCTGACGGCGTCTCACTTCTTCTACCATTTCTTCATACCGGGCACTGCACGGATCTGCATATTCCTCCAGTATTTCCGGAGTCACTTCTTTTTCTCGTTCTTCAATAATCCTTCTTGTGATCAGATCCAACTCAGATTTAGAACGTGAGAAATTCAAATATTTACAGCCATACAGCAACGGCGGACAAGCCGGTCGGACATGCACCTCTTTCGCCCCGCTGTGATAAAGAAATTCCGTTGTCTCCCGAAGCTGCGTCCCTCTTACAATAGAATCATCTATCAAGAGCAGTTTCTTATTCTTGATAAGCGCCTGTACCGGTATCAGTTTCATACGCGCGATCAGCTCCCGCTGACTTTGATTTGCAGGCATAAAGGACCGCGGCCATGTGGGAGTATATTTAATAAACGGCCTTGCATAGGGTATCCCAGATTCATTTGCATACCCAATCGCATGAGCAATCCCCGAATCCGGCACGCCGGCAACGATATCAGGAGAAACGCTTCCTTCATCACGCTTTGCAAGCATGCTGCCACATTTGTAACGCATTTCTTCCACATTGACGCCTTCATAGGCTGATGTCGGATATCCATAGTACACCCAGAGGAAAGAACAAATCTTCATCTCCTCGCCCGGAACGCCTACTGTCTCGATCCCATCCGGCGTTATATAGACGATCTCCGCAGGCCCTAATTCTTTATGATCCTGATACCCCAGATTGATATATGCAAAATTTTCGAAAGAAACACAGTAAGCGTCTTCTTTTTTCCCGATCACCACAGGAGTACGCCCGTACTTATCCCGCGCTGCATACAACCCTTTTTCTGTCATCAGCAAAATTGTCATGGAACCATCTACCAGACTCTGTACATATCGTATGCCGTTTACAATACTGTCTGCTTTGCAGATCAAAGAGGCAACCAACTCTGTAGCATTGATCTTCCCGCCGCTCATCTCCTGAAAATGGGAATGTCCATCTTTATATACCATCTTAAGCAGTTCATCCTGATTATTGATCTTTCCCACGGTTGCGATCGCAAAGCTTCCCAGATGAGACTGGATCAAAAGAGGCTGAGGCTCATAATCTGAGATACATCCAATTCCCAGATTTCCATTCAATTCTTCTACATCTTTTTCAAATTTTGTACGAAAAGGAGAGTTCTCTATATTATGGATCGCTCTTTGAAAACCTTCCTCTCCAAACAACGCCATTCCTCCTCTTCGTGTGCCGAGATGTGAATGATAATCTACTCCGTAAAATAATTCCAACGTACAATTTTTCTTTGAAGCAACACCAAAAAATCCGCCCATTACCGTATTCCTCTCCTTTACTTGATAAAAATATCAATTGCTTTATTTAATTTTTCTACACTTTCCATATCCCCGTGTTCGATTGCATCGACGATACAATGTTCCAGATGTTCTTTTAAGATTACTTTCCCTGTATTATTGACTGCCGCTTTCACCGCCGCGAGCTGTATCAGTACTTCACTGCAGTCTTTTCCACTCTCTATCATCCGCTTGATCGACTCTAAGTGCCCGATAGAACGTGACAGCCTGTTTATGATTGCTTTTTCATACCCTTTCGAATGGACATGGGGATGTTCGCCATGTTCATGCATATGTTCTTCTGCCATTTTTCACCTGTTCCTTATTCTTTCCTCTCTATAATACATCAGCTTATCCATTTCTTAATGCAGCAAAGACCAGTATCCCTGCACAAAAATAAACAGAACCACAAGCGGCAGGATAAAAGTCACATATATCCTTGACCATTTAGGAAATTTTAGACCTGTACCGCTGTCTGCCTCGGCACAGAAGTTTTTCCATCCCCATCCATACCTGCTTGTACAAAATAAGACATACACCAGACTTCCGAGCGGCAGTAAGTTATTGCTCACGAGGAAGTCTTCGAAATCCAGCACCGTCGTCCCACTTCCCATCGGCGCGAGACCGCTGAGCACATTAAAGCCCAGCACACATGGTATAGACAATACTATGATTGCCGCCATATTCCATATAACCGCTTTCCTCCTGCCGCATCCGGTCAGATCCATCGCAAAGGAAATGATATTTTCAAATACTGCTATGATCGTCGAGGCAGCCGCGAAGAACATACAAAGAAAGAAAATGCTCCCCCATATCCTGCCGCCGCTCATAGAATTAAATATATTCGGCAAAGTAATAAAAATCAAGCTCGGTCCGCTTCCAGGATTGACATCAAAAGCAAAGCACGCCGGAAAGATGATCAAACCTGCGATCAGCGCTACACAAGTATCCAGGATCGTCACACAAACAGCCTCCCCTGTAAGTCTGCGGCTTCTGTCAATATAACTGCCAAAAATAGCGATTGCTCCAATACCCAGGCTCAAAGTAAAAAACGACTGTCCCATGGCCGCAAACACCACTTCCATGATGCCTGCCTCTTTTACTTTCCCGAAATCCGGGAACAGATAAAATGTCAGTCCTGCATATGCCCCTTCCAGAGTAATAGAACGTACTGCCAATACGATCATCAGAGCAAGCAAAAGCAGCATCATGACTTTCGTGATCTTCTCGACTCCTTTTTGCAGTCCCAGACAGCAGATACCAAAACAAAGAGCCACAACAAGAACCATGAACACTGCCATGATCCCCGGATTTGCTGTCAGCTCTCCAAAAGACTGTTCGATCTGTTTTGCGTCCAAACCTGCAAACTGGCCTGACGCCATTTTAAGCAGATATATGATCATCCAGCCGCCGATGGTGGTGTAAAACATCATAAGCAGGTAATTCCCTGCCATGCCAAAATACTTATACCAATGCCATTTTGTTCCTTCAGGTTCCAACTTGTCAAACGCCAGCGCAATACTGGACTGCCCCGCGCGCCCCACAGAAAACTCCATGACCATAATGGGCAGTCCCAGGATCAGCAGAAAGAACAGATAGATCAGCACAAACGCCGCTCCTCCATACTGCCCGGTAATATAGGGAAAGCGCCAGACATTTCCCAGTCCGATCGCGCATCCCGCCGAAATAAGAATAAAGCCCAGACGCGAGCCGAATTTTTCTCTTTTCATCGTATTTCTTCCTCTCTATACTCTCATTCACAGTTTTTCATCTGCATGCAGATTTCCAAACACTTTTTTATCTTATGACAGACTTTCCTCTCTGTCAAGCAGGAGTAAAATACATCCCGGAAAAATTTGCCTGAAACAGATTGATACTGCTCGCCATTTTGCATATAATTATAGAAAGAAGAGTGGACAAATAAAAAATCACGCTCTATATAAAGGAGATTCTGCTTATGAATTACTTGACCTATCTTCCTGTGTTTGGCAAATTGCCAAAAGAACAGCAGGATGCGCTTACGAATACAGCTTTCATCCGTAAATTCAGTAAAAGCGAAATACTGCATAACGGATCCCAGGACTGCACGGGACTACTCCTTGTGATATCCGGTCAGATCCGTGCGTTTACCATATCTGACGATGGCAGGGAAATTACTTTGTACCGTCTTTTCGAAAGAGACATCTGCCTGTTCTCTGCTTCCTGTATATTGAACAGTATACAATTTGACATAACGATCACCGCTGAAAAAGATACCGAAGTCCTGGTCATTCCCTCCGAAGCTTATAAGAAGATCATGGAAGTGTCCGCCCCCCTCGCCAATTATACAAACGAGGTCATGGCAAGCCGGTTTAGCGATGTCATGTGGCTGATAGATCAGGTAATGTGGAAAAGCTTTGACAAGCGGCTTGCAGATTTTCTTTTAAATGAAGCCAGTATCGAAGGTACAAACACGCTTAAGATCACCCACGAAACTATTGGGAAACATCTGGGAAATCCAAGAGAAGTCGTAACCCGTATGCTTAAGTATTTTGTAAATGAAGGACTTCTCACTCTCTCCCGAGGAACGATCGAGATCACAGATGAAGAGGGGCTCCAAAGAATGCTGGATTGACAAAAAACGCTGAGATCCTCCAAAAAGATTTTCTCAGCGTTTTTTCTTTTATGCTTATTTATCGGCATCCATTCCGCAGGGAGTTGCTTTTTTATGCAATGCTTTATCATTGTGAACCGCATCATAGAACCGGAACCCACCGGCAAAGTTATACGCTTCAAAACCATTGCCGGTCAAGATCCTGCTTGCAATATAGCTGCGCAGTCCGCTTTGACAAATAACATATACCGGTTTGGTTTTGTCAAGTTCATCAAGGCGCTCCCGCAGTTCATCAACAGGAATATTCATAAACCCTTCTACATGCCCCCTGCTGTATTCCATCACTGTCCGCGTATCGAGGAGTATACTACTGCCGTCACGCGGAAGTGTTTCGTCATCCTCATAATACCACTGTTTCACAACACCTTTCTTTAAGTTCTCTATCATATATCCTGCCATATTCACAGGATCCTTGGCTGAGGAATACGGAGGAGCATAAGCAAGATCAAGTTCTGTAAGATCATCTGCTTTCATACCGGTATGGATTGCCGTCGCAAGAACATCTATCCGCTTGTCAATCCCTTCAAAACCTACGATCTGGGCGCCAAGCAGCCGGTAAGTTTCTTTTTCAAACAGGACTTTCATCGTCATCATTTTGCCGCCGGGATAGTATCCCGCATGGCTCATCGGAGACAGGATCACTTTATCTGCTGCAATACCAAGTGATCTTGCTGTTTTTTCATTGATCCCCGTAGATGCAGCCGTCATATCAAATACTTTAATGATCGAACTTCCTTGACCGCCTGTGTAGCGGCTGTCTCCGCCGCATATATTGTCGGCAGCGATCCGGCCTTGCTTATTGGCAGGGCCCGCAAGAGAAATGAGCGCATCCTCGCCGGTCACAAAATTTTTAATCTGTACCGCATCTCCCACAGCATAGATATCAGAAACCGATGTTTCCATTCTGTCATTGACTATAATACTGTCCCTGATTCCTGTTTCAAGTCCCGCCTCCTTTGCAAGTGTCGTTTCGGGAGCAACGCCGATAGCAAGCAGCACCATATCTGCATGAACTATAGTATCGTCCTTTAGTTTGACATCAATGCCGCATCCGGTATCCGAAAATCCTTCCACAAAATGCCCCAGCAGCAGATTTACGCCGTTCCTACGGATCTCCGCGTGAAGGAAAGATGCCATATCTGCGTCAAAGGGAGTCATCAGCTGTTCGGCAGCCTCCACAAGGGTTATATCAATCCCAAGTCCATGCAGATTTTCCGCAGTCTCGATTCCGATAAAACCTCCGCCAACGACAACTGCATGCTTTGTACGGTGTTCCTCCACATATTTCTTAATCTTCAGCGTATCCTCAACGGTACGCAATGTAAATATACTGCTGCTGTCCATCCCGGCAAACTTTGGCCGCACCGGCTTTGCGCCGGGGGAAAGGAGGAGCTTGTCATAACTTTCTGTAAATACATTCCCACTTTCAAGATTTTTTACGGTCACTGTTTTGCTTTCTGGATGAATTGCTGTAACCTCATGATGCACCTTCATTTTAATACGAAAGCGATTCCAAAAACTTTCCGGTGTCTGCAAAGTCAGTTCGTTTTCATCTTCAATGACACCGCCAATGTAATAAGGAAGTCCGCAATTAGCATAAGAAATAAATCCCGAACGCTCAAACACCGTGATCTCAGCCTGTTCATCAAGCCTGCGTATTCTTGCCGCCGCTGTCGCTCCGCCTGCGACGCCGCCTATGATTACAATCTTCATGATCTGACCACCTTTCCGCCGTAACTTTTGATTCCGCCTATATTTTCTATCTTTGTATATCCTTTTCTCTTCAGATAAGACACAGCCTGTCCGCTTCTGATACCGCTGTGGCAATGCACAAAAAGTGGTGTGTTTTTATCTTTCACCGTATTTTCAATTGCCGTGATCCGATCAAGAGGCAGATTGATACTGCCCTCAATATGTCCGTCACGGTATTCTTCCACAGTTCTCACATCCAGCAAAACTGCACCGTTTGTTTTTGTATATTTTGCAACACCAGCGTTAATATCAGTGCTGTGCAGCAGTGTAAAAAGTCCCATTCTGTTTCCTCCTTCTTTTTACTATATTCTTAATATATCCTATTTACGATCTAAACTCTGTGATCTCATCACAAAGCCTTTTTTCTATTCCTTAGTTTACAGATTGCCTGCGTCATCGTTCCCATCGGGCAGAAAGCGCACCATGTCCTCGGCTTAAATAGGAGCATAACGATCAGACCTATGAGAAGCGATGTAAGCATCAGGCTGTAAAACCCAAAACTGAACTGCGCCGCCCAGTCCGGAAAGATACTTCCCGTATATGTCCATCCCCACGGTACCCGGAATGTCCAGAACAATTTAATAGCTTCACGCAAACTTCTGGCACCTTCTGCCACAAGATACGTCTGAAAGACCATATTTCCGAACATAGACAGAAAAAACAGCAGGAAACCATATCGAAACCATTTCGAAGCCATCCATTTTGGCGTAGGTCTATTTCGGGAACATTTCAAGTCTCCGCCGAGTTTACAATATAATTGTCCCCTGCCGCAAAGATGGTTGCAAAAAAACTTGTTGCCGCCAAATACCGCAAGTATGACCGGCAGCAGAAAGTCGATCATGCCAAGCCAGGCAAAAAGGATATTAAAGAATCCGAGTGCAAAATATACGATCGACCATATCCATAGATACTCATACCACTGCTTTTTCTTTGTCTTCATAACTCTCCCTGCTTTCTATCTGAATACTGTTCGCCGGACAGACCTTTTCGCACCTTCCACATCCAACACATTTGTCTTCCCGAACCTTGGCATAACAGCCTCTATATACCTGGATCGCCCCCAACGGACAAGCCGCTTCACAGGCACCACAGGCAACACAGACTTTTTTGTCTACAGCTGCATATCGTTTAGACGCCATCTTTCTTCCTCCTGTTTTCCACATATCTATTCTGCTTTTGCATTATAGCAGTTTGCCGTACTGCTTTCCGTGATATTGTCACACAGACCTATATCATTCTGTTCTATTTATTTTTCAAATATTTTTTAGTGTAAAAAAAGACAATCAACTTCTTACTTGAAATCAACTGTCTTCCTTAACTAAAAACATCTCCATTGGCTGCTGATATTTTGGAATATCTATAATAAAACCGCTACAATCTTTATAGTCCGATTTTCTATAAAAATGCTGTGCTCCTTCATCAACTTGTGCAAAAGTCAATAGTATGTCAAATCCATACCAAGCAGCTGCACTCCAAATAGCATCTTTCTTCGTTTTCATTTCTTGCACAAATCGGTTTTTGTTATTCCCTTTGTTTTTTTATTTCGCCAAACATAGCCCCTCCAATAATCAACACTGCACCGACAATTTGTACAGGTGTCATTACCTCGTGCAGCAAGAATGCCGAGAATAGAAGCGCTGAAACCGGATCCAGATAGCTGATCAAGGCAACAGATTGACCAGACAGCTTCTGCAAACCAGAAAAATATAGCAAATAGGCAAGTCCTGTATTAATAAAACCAATTGCCGCAATATACGGTAAATCATTTCCTTTCAAATACGGAAGGCCTAAAGTACATAACGTGTACACCAACACAACAACAAAAGCTACATCCAATTCAATGGCTGCCGTCTGCAGCCCGCTTGTATGGGAAATCTGTTTATTTATAACAATCAATGCAGCATACAGAATTGCCGAAATCGCTGCAAACACCAGTCCCCATGTATTCATCCCTGTTACAACGATGCTCCCACTTATACAGAGCAGACCACTTGCTACGATAATAACAGAAATCAACTTTCTTCCCGTAAGCTTTTCACGGAAAAAAATCGGCGAAAATAGCAGAACAAGAATTGGTCCCACATAGTAAATCAATGTCGCAAGGCTGACATTCAATACTCTGTATGCCTCAAAAAGTGTAATCCAATTCAGACCAAGCGCAACTCCGCCCAGTAAAATCGGCATCCACTCTCTCTGCACACGATCTTTATCAAAGCCCCCGCAAAACAAAACCAGACAAGTTAGCATTATGCCACCAATAAATGTACGCAGTAGCACAATCTGGCTGCTGGCTAAAGATATATGTGATGCGAAAATACCATTTGTACCAAAAATCAATAAGGCCATTATATATATACCGTATGCCAGAAATCTCTTATCGTGGCTCTTATTATCCATCACTTTACTTCCTCCACAAATTTACATTTATCGTTATCTTTATTAAGCATTATATCATTAGAAAATGGAACATTCCTTCTTTTTCAATCATGGAACACGCCTTAGAATATAAATAGAGCTTATACAAATGATAATCAAAAGCATCTGTATAAGCTCCCCTTCACTTTTCTGCTTTTACAAAACCTGTATTAATTCATAGTTTCTATTTCCCAACCCGATCTTCTGCGCATGCTCCAGACAGGTCTCCCACTCGCTCTCCGGAGTCGTATTGATGAAATGATCGTGGTGATTGCACCTGCTGTGGTCTTTTACGTGTTCTTCCAAAAGACTTCCCGGCATCGGCTGCTGGGCATTGCAGGCGTCTGCGCACGCCTGATCCAGAGCGACCGGATCAAAGCTTGCAAACATTCCTACATCCGGCAGGATCGGCACATCGTTTTCCGGATGGCAATCACAGTACGGAGAAACATCGATTACCAGATTGATATGAAAATTCGGTCTTCCATCCACTACCGCCTTAGAATACTCCGCGATCTTCATATCCAATTCTTTTACCGCCGAGCTATTCTCATTATAGATCGCGTCAAAATTACATGCACCCAGACATCTGCCGCAGCCTACGCAGCGGCTGTGATCGATGGATGCCTTTCCTTCCTGAAACGAAATCGCTCCATGGGCACAGTTCTTAGAACAGACCTTACAGCCAACACAGATTTCTTGATCTACCGTCGGCTTGCCGCTGTTATGCTGTTCCATCTTCCCTGCCCGGCTTCCGCAGCCCATCCCGATATTCTTCAGACATCCACCAAATCCGGTCGCTTCATGCCCTTTAAAATGGCTCAGGCTGATAAACACGTCCGCATCCATGATCGCTCTGCCTATCTTAGCTTCTTTTACCAGTTCTCCGCCTTTCACCGGCACATATGCCTCATCTGTTCCCTTCAGCCCATCTGCAATAATAATATGGCACCCTGTGGAGAGTATATTGAATCCATTTTCATAGGCAGCGCTTAAGTGCTCTAACGCATCCTTTCTTCTTCCCACATACAGCGTATTACAGTCTGTAAGGAAGGGGCGTCCGCCTAGCTCCTTCACCACATCTGCCACTGCTTTCGCATAGTTCGGCCGCAGGAAGGACAGGTTGCCCGGCTCCCCGAAATGGATTTTGATCGCCGTCATCTTTTTCTCAAAGTCGATCTCTCCAATCCCTGCCCTTTTTATCAGTTTCTGTAGTTTATTTGGAAGGTTGGTACCCGGAAGGGCACGAAGATCTGTAAAATACACTTTTGCTTTTTCCATATTGTCTCCTCTTTTCCGTCTTTTTTTCTTCCAATTCTTTCTTACTTTGCTTTTCTGAATCCGGTCGTATGAACGACAACCGCCAGATTTCCCAGCTCGTCTTTTACTTCTACCCGGTAATAACTCGTCGTTTTTCCATTTTTTACGCAGAATGCCTCGGCGATCAGAGTATCCCCCTTTGCCGCGCCCAGATACGCAATATCTGAATGCAGGGACACAGTACCGATCTCCTGCCAGTTCGCCGCCACGGCAAAGGCAAAATCTGCCAATGTAAAATAGGCGCCGCCCATGACGGCTCCCATAGCATTTCGATGGCGTGCTTCCAATGGCATCGTACACTTTGCGTAAAGATGATCTACTTCTTCTATAACCGCGCCATTTTCTGTAGCGAAACGATCTTTTTCAAATAATTTTATAGTTTTATCTTCTGGTTTCACTACTTTTGCCCTCCTTTCTGAAAAAAACTGTTGAAATCCTTTTGAAAAAGCGATATAATAACAAAGTCGCATGGCGATAAGCTGGAATAGCTCAGTTGGTAGAGCACTTCACTCGTAATGAAGGGGTCGTCGGTTCAAGTCCGATTTCCAGCTTTTTTATTTTGCCTTCAATTCTTCTCCACGCATATGAACAGATATCTGTGGATATGGGATTTCGATTCCTTCTCTGTCAAATGTCAATTTTATTTCTTCTAACAGTCTCCATCTTGTCGCCCAGTATTCTTCTGTTTTCACCCATGCACGCATTCCTAAGACCACACTACTGTCTCCCAGAGAATCTACAAATATCTTTTTATCCTCATTCTGTATGATTTCTGTTTCCTGCTGCAGCATTTCTTCCAAGAGAGACTTTGCTTTTTTTAGATCCGCCTCATAGGAGATTCCTATCTTTAGATCCAACTGTCTTTCTGGGCGTGCCGTCACATTTGTAAGGCTTTGATTGGATAATGTACCGTTTGGAATAATAACGGTCTTATTATCTATGGTCGTCATCTTCGTATAGAAGATCTGGATCTCTTTTACTGTCCCCTCTATATTTTCGTTATTTACGATGATATAATCCCCCACAACAAACGGTTTTAATAAAAGGATAAGAACACCGCCGGCAAAATTGGAAAGGCTCCCCTGCACAGCAAGTCCGACAGCAACTCCGGCAGATGCAATGAGAGCCGCTACGGATGAAGATTCCACACCAAATTTTGTGGCGATTGAAAAAATCAGAAGCGCATATAACCCAAATTTTAACAAAGAGTCTACAAATTGGGTCACACCTGTATCTGCGTTTGCCCTTTGCATAGAGCCTCTGACAAACTTACGTATCCCCCGTATGACTGCTCTTCCGATAAAGAAAAATAAAAGCGCAAGCAGTACTTTGATGCCGAAATTAATCAGCGCCGGTATATTTTCCTCAAAAAATTTCACGATATGTTCTGTCTGTTTCACGCTGTCTCCTCCTTTCTCTTTAATGCCAGAAAAGCACACAAATTCCCCCTCTTATCGCCTGCCTCCCTGTGAGAATATAAAATCTTACTATTGCAGTGCGTACAAATATTGGTGACTGCCATATGTTCCTCTGTAATCCCTGCTTCCTTAAGAAGATATACATTTGCCTTCCATAGATCCAGCTGGTATTTTCCGTTCTCTTTTCTATAAAAAATATCTCTCCATGCAGATTTTGGGGAACTATCTTGAAACTCTTTTATCACATCTTCGCTCACTTCATAACAATCCTGACAGATAGACGGACCCACAGCTGCCAACATATCCTTTGGATCACATCCGTAAGTTTCCTGCATCTTCTCCACTGTCTTCTGCCCGATTTTCCCGACTGTACCTCTCCATCCGGAATGGCTTAATCCGATCGCCTTTCTCACCGGATCGACAAAATACAAAGGTACACAGTCTGCATAGAATGTCACCAGACAAACTCCTGGAACATTCGTCACCAATCCATCTACATCCGCATAATCTCTCGGCTTTAGGATCCCCATCCCTTTCTCCCGCTCTGTCACAGCCCGCACATTCACCGTATGCGTCTGCTGTGAAAAGACCATATCCTCACACTTCACACCAATGGCGCGCCCGATCCTGCGGAAATTCTCTTGGACAGCCTCCTTGTCGTCTCCTCTTGTAAAACTCAGATTTAAAGATGTATAGCAGCCTTTGCTCACGCCCCCTAAACGAGTAGAGAAACCATGCCGCACAAGGCCTGTATTTTGAAATAACGGATATTCCAAATAAGGAGTATCCGCCTCTATCTCATCAAAAATATGTGCCGTGTTCTTATATCGTAATCCCAATCCCATATTATCTGCTCCTCTATACTATTTTCCCTCAAACGCATTCCTTATATGACATATTTCTCTGCCTTGTATGCCGATCACATCGAACCGGCAGGGAACCTCTGCTTTCCCTTTTTCTGCCATATAATGCATAGCCGTATAAAAAATCTTTCTCTGCTTGTGTACACCCACCGCTTCCAGCGGACTTCCTCTGCGCTTGTCAAATCGATATTTCACTTCGCAAAAAACAAGTGTCTCCTTTTCTCTCGCGATAATATCGATTTCTCCAAAAGGGCACCGGTAATTATACTGCAATATTTCCAGCCCTTCCTGCTCTAAATAGCACCCCGCCGCTTGTTCATACATTCTTCCTTTTCTTACGTTATTCTCAGACATGCTTCCTTCTGTGTACCTGTGCCCAGAAAACACCACATTTTCCTTCTCCACTGCAGTGTCTATATATCTGCTGCAAAATGTCCGATAAAAGAGCGGCGATGGATCGGCGACGGTCCCAGCCTTTTCAGCGCTTCTATGTGTTCGCCGGAACCATAGCCTTTATTCTGCGCGAACTTATAGCCGGGGTATACACTGTCATATTTTTCCATCATATGGTCTCTTGTCACCTTCGCCACGATACTGGCGGCAGCAATAGACATGCTTTTTGTATCTCCTTTGACGATGGGCACCTGCGGCACAGAAATCTGCGGGATCGTCACCGCATCGTTTAATAAAATCTGCGGCGCCACCTTAAGTTTCTGGACTGCTCTGCGCATTGCCTCATAAGTAGCTTGCAAAATATTGATCTCATCGATCCGCTCAGGGGACACGACTCCGATTCCCACGGCAACTGCTTTTTCCTGGATTTCTGTATAAAGTTCCTCCCGCTTCCCAGCAGAAAGCTTCTTTGAATCATTGATCCAAAGAATGTCACAATCCTTCGGAAGGATCACTGCGCCCGCAACGACGGGACCCGCCAAAGGGCCTCTTCCAACCTCATCAATCCCACATATATAGTCAAACTGTCCATATGCATTTTCGAATTGTCTCATCTGCCTTAAACGTTCTCTCTCTGCGGAAAGTTTTTCAAGTTTTTTTCTATATCTTACAAGCAGATTTTGCACACCACTTCTTGCATCATCTGCATACTCTGCAAAGAGAAGAGGCAGTGTTTCCTCTTCGGCCGCTTCAAACTCTGCCTTAATCTGCCCTATACTTTTATTCATGTCTGATCACCCCAAATTTGTCAAAGGGCCAGATGCGTACCCATGCCCTGCCTAACAGGTCTTTTCTGTGGATCACACCGACACTAGGGTCTCTGCTGTCCTGGCTGTGGTTTCTGTTGTCTCCAAGGACAAAATAAGAATCTTCCCCTAAAGTAACCGGTTCTTCCGCAATCCCCGGATTAAGCATTTCTTCTGTGCCATACTGCTCACCAAGCGCTTCTCCGTTTATGTAAACTTCTCCGCCAACGACCTGCACAGTTTCTCCCGGCAGTCCAATGATCCTCTTGATATAATAGGTGTCTTCTTCATACTGGTATGGAAATACAACAATATCATATCGCTTCGGATCCCGAAAACGGTAGGATATTTTATCCACGATCAACTGATCTTTGTCAGAAAGTGTCGTTTCCATGGATGAACCGCTCACTCGCGTCCTGACTCCCACAAAAGTGATGATCAGGTATGTAAGCCCAATAATCACCAGAATATATAGAACCCATCCTAATAATTCCCTGACAATACTCTTTTCGCCGTCCATTTCCATCCTTCTTTCTGCCGTCTATCTATATCTTAGTAACTCTCCTGTGGGAATTCAAGTGTTATTTTCCCAAGCCGTCCATTTCGAAAATCATCTAGCATAAGCCTTGCCGCTTTCTCTGTATCCAGTACATCTCCCTGCAGCAGACAGTGCCTGCATCTCGCGATTGCCTTCAGACACTCATAATCATCTTCCGATTCCGTCACTTCATACTTCTCTGCAAGTATCCCCCGATAGTATTCCTTCAAAAACGCGATCAGTCTGCACACCAGTTCTTCCGTCTGTAAAATCTCATCTTTGATAGAACCGATAAAAGCAAGTTTCAATCCTACGCTCTGATCCTCGAATTTAGGCCAGAGGATACCCGGTGTATCTAACAGTTCTACATTTTTATTTAAACGGATCCATTGCTTTCCTTTTGTCACGCCCGGCTTGTTCCCTGTCTTTGTACACGCCTTTCCCGCCAGAGAATTAATAAAAGTAGATTTCCCCACATTCGGAATTCCTACCACCATAGCCCGGACCGGACGATTTAAGATCCCACGTTTTCTGTCTCTTTCTATCTTTTCTTTACATGCCTGCGCGATCACTCCCTGAATAGACTTCATACCACTGCCTTTTTTCGCATTTATCTTCACGACTGCATAACCCTTTTCCTGAAAATATTCCATCCAGGCATCGTTATATTTGTCCTGTGCCAGATCCGCCTTATTTAATACGATCAGACGCGCCTTATGCTTTCCGAGCTCATCAATGTCCGGATTTCTGCTGCTTATCGGAATCCGGGCGTCAACAAGCTCGATCACCAGATCGATCAGTTTTTTATTTTCCTGCATCATCCTTTTTGCTTTTGTCATATGACCGGGATACCACTGAAAATGCATGCTGTTCCTCCTCTACTGTTTTACAAAACCAAAATTTTCTCCAAAACTTGCCACAAACCAAACCTTGCCATATATTTCTTCCCGTTTTACATTTCCAACTTCTGCCATGCGGCTGTCATCACTTCCTTTATGATCATCTCCCATGACAAAATATTCTCCTTCTCCAAGTTCTACGGAGTCTTTTGCGACGCCTGCATATACAATATCTGTAGGATATAGTTCTCCTGTCAGTTTCTCGCCGTCGATGTACACACTTCCTTCCCGAATCTGTACTGTCTCTCCAGGAAGACCAATGATCCGTTTAATCGAATAATGCACATTTTCATTCCCGCTGGGACGAAACGCGATCACGTCCCCTCTGTCTGGTTTTACCGCATCATACACAAGATGATCGACAAGAACCACATCCCCATTATAAAGCGTCGGTTTCATCGAGTCTCCCGCATTGCTGACTCTTTGTCCAAAAAACCATACAAGCGCCGATGCCACTATACAGACGAGCAAAATTTCTGCTCCCCATACTATCACATCCTTACGTGCGTACCTGCCGACTCTCCTTGTCTTCCCCTGCATACGCATATGTCCCGCTTTCTTTTCAAAATGCAGGCCTTTCTTCTCGAGCTTTCCCGGCCTGTGCCTTCTTTTTCTGTTTTTACGAAACTTTAGATCCTGCATAACTCTCCTCTGTCATAGAATGAAGTTTCTCCTGCGGCTATAAGAAAAGGGACAATATACATATTTGTAATTGTCCCTCTCATGGTTACTTATTTTGTGTCTTATCTTACTAATTCTTTTACCTTTGCAGCTTTTCCAACACGTTTTCTTAAGTAGTTCAGTTTTGCTCTTCTTACTTTACCTCTGCGTACAACTTCTACTTTTTCTACATGTGGGGAGTGGATTGGCCATGTCTTCTCAACACCGATGCCGTTAGAGTTCTTTCTCACTGTGAAAGTAGCTCTCACTCCGCCGCCCTGCTTTTTGAGGACAGTTCCTTCAAACACCTGGATTCTTTCACGATTACCTTCTTTGATCTTTGCGTATACTTTTACAGTATCGCCTACGTTAAATACAGGTGCGTTTTCCTTCATCTGCTCTGCTTCGATTTTTTTAATGATTTCGTTCATTTCGTGTGACCTCCTTCATATTAGACGTTCTTAACACATAGCATACGTGCCAGAGGACCATCGACTTTCTTTTCACAACTATCGTAGTTTACCACATTTTTGTATATGTTTCAAGTATTGTTTTGATTTTTCTTTAGAAACTC
>NZ_JBBKBE010000022.1:0-32958 GCF_037890075.1 Mediterraneibacter sp. ICN-202921
AAAGGTTGGACTTGGTTCTTTCAAGTCTTACCGTTTATACGCTCCGCATGTTCTTAACGAGGTTTCCCTCGAGTTTAGAACTGTTGGAGCTTCTTTGTTCGTCCGGACCAGAATTAACTACTAGCTAATTCTTATCCTTTTACTGTTCTTGGTTCGTTTTCCAAACCGTTCTTTGAATTTTCTCTTAAGAATTTTCAAGGATCGTTGTCTATTGTTCAGTTATCAAGGTTCTCCGTCTCGCTCTTTAGCGACAACTTCTTTATATTACCAAGCTCATTATCGCTTGTCAAGAACTTTTTTTATTTTTTTTGCTGTCCGTCAAGTGACAGCCTACATAATTTATCACATAACTTCTTATTTGTCAACAACTTTTTCAAAGTTGTTTTACCGTTGTTTTTGCTTCCGACTACGGTCGCTCTCCAATCCCTTGCGGCTCCCGTTCTCCTTCTGCTCTCAGTTATGTGCCTGTCGTTTTCAGCGACGAATGTTATCTTATCATCTCATTCGTAAATTGTCAATGTTTTTTCTCTTTTTTATATATTTCGCACAATTCAGGCAATTCAATCAATTCAGACGATATATCACTGTGTGTATAAATATATTTCCTTTTCTAGTTTAAGCCAGTCTTCCCGACTGCTTTTTTCTCTAATATTTCCGCACGCAAAAGGAGCTGTTCACTCTGGCAGACTATTATTCCGCCTTCGCGCCAGCTCCTTGGGTCACATTATATGTTCATAGTAACGTACTGTGCTTTTCTACAGTTTCATTGCTGTCTCATAAGCCGACCAGACTGCATCCATAACATTCGTTGGCTGATCTGCATCTCCGATCAGATATACATGATCGCCTTTGATTTTTTCATACAATGTATTTTCCGGTATGTAGCCTACCGATACCACAATATGATCTGCCGGAATCTCATGTTTCACTTTCATTCCCTGCACGCCCAGCGCAAACATTCGCTTTGCACGGTTTGCAGTATTCGGGTAGTTCTTCTCAGTTTCAACTACAGTTGCGATACCATCTTTATAACTTTCAACCACAGCATTTTTGATAACTTTTACTTTATAATAATCCAGAAGCTCCATCAACATGTTGTAATTTGCCGCAGACAGACCAAACGCATTTAATATGGTTTCTGTCATTTCTACTATCGTAACTTTTTTGCCTTCCTTCCCAAGCATGTAGGCAATCTCACATCCCGTCAGACCTCCTCCTACGACCAGAACATTCTCACCGTCTACCTTTACATGCTGTAATGTATCTACCGCATAGGTCACATTTTCTGCATCAAATCCCGGAATAGCAAGCTTACGTTCTTTTGCGCCTGTTGCAACAAAGATTTCATCATAGCCGGAAGTCATCTCTTCCGTCACTTCTGTATTCAGATGTACATTTACTCCCAGATCACACATCTGTTTTCTGTACCATTTCAGCAAATTCTTGTCATCACCCTTAAATTCCGGAGCTGCAGCAGCAATAAATACACCGCCCAGTTCACTGTTCTTTTCATACAGATCCACTTCATGTCCACGTATCGCACATACACGAGCCGCTTCCATACCTCCAAGTCCGCCGCCGATCACGAGCACTTTCTTCTTTTGCTCCGCCGGCTGCAGCTCATACGATTTCTCACGTCCACATGCCGGATTTACTGCGCAGCTGATATCTTTGTCCTGGAAAATCCGACCCAGACAGCCCTGATGGCATGAAATACACGGACGTATATCATCCAGCCTTCCCTCATAAAATTTCTTGCCAAGTTCAGGATCCGCAAGCAGCGGACGTCCCATACCCATAATATCGATTTTGCCTTCGGCAATCTCTTTGTCTGCCAGTTCCGGATCATCAAAACGTCCGGCACAGACAACCGGAATAGATACAACCTCTTTTACCTTTTCCACATCTGCCAGATTGCATGCCTTCGGCATGTATACCGGCGGATGAGCCCAGAACCAGGAATCATAACTGCCGTTATCACAGTTGAGCATATCGTAGCCATAAGACTCCAGTAATTTGACAGCCTCTATTGCTTCTTCCAGATTTCTTCCTTTTTCCTCATATTCTTCTCCCGGGAGGGCACCACGGTTAAAGTCCTTTACATAACTGCGCACACTGAAGCGTAAAGAAACCGGAAAATCTTTGCCGCATTTTTCTTTGATCGCTTCCACGATTTCCTTCGGAAAACGCAGACGATTCTCCAAGCTTCCGCCATATTCATCGTCTCTCTTATTATAGAAACCAATTGCGAACTGATCCAGCAGATATCCTTCATGTACAGCATGGATTTCCACACCGTCTCCACCTGCCTGCTGCACCTCATAGGCTGCCTGTGCAAAGTTCTTGACATAGAGATGAATCTCATCTTTCGTGATGCCACGGTTTTTGATCGTCGGATCCCATACATTCTGGATCGGAGCCGGCGCCGGAAGCATCTTCCATGAGATTTCATTTTCCAGATGTGCTGCTCTTCCTGTCATAGCAGTCAACTGAATAAAGATTTTAGAGCCATATTTGTGAATTCCTTCTGTCAGGTATTTCATTTGCTCAATATATTCTTCGGGGTGATTCACCGGATTCATAAACGGCATAGGGATAATCGGTGCAAGTCCCGTAATGATCAGACCGGTTCCTCCTTTCGCACGTTCAATATAGTAATCCGCTCCGTCTTTGGTATAAGCGCCGGTCTTCGGATTCATCAGCCGCGGTGAAAAGACACCCATAGGCATCATCGCAATACGATTCGGGAGTTCTACGCCTCCGACTTTTACCGGTGAAAATAAATGTTCATATTTCGTTGCCATCTGTACTTCCTCCTTTTTAAACTGCTTCTCGCTATTTTCATTGATTCAGAAAGCGCCGCTTTGTTGTCTGTGTATTCCGATATATAGGCGCGAATTTCCGAATCTTTCTTAATAGTAATCATAGCACAGACTATAAAAAATAACTATGGTAACAGAATACAATTCGGCGAATATTATTTTGTTAAATATATACAAATACCTCTCTGCATATTTTCAAAAAGATAAATCACACAGACTTATCTTGTCAGGCGTTTCTCACCTATGGTATTCTATCTTTATAAATTTAAGAAAGTCGAGAATATTTTATGAAACCTCAAACAAACAGACAAAAGCAGGCGCTTGCCACAAAGCAAAAAATTTTTACATGTGCGCTTGCCCTCTTTGCCAAGAAAGCTTATGAGACGATTACTGTACAGGAAATCTGTTCAACCGCAGAAGTATCTGTGGGGGCTTTTTATCATCATTTCAAAAGCAAAGACGATATATTAGAAGAAGGGTATCATCTATTTGATGCACAGACAGAAGAAGAATGGGAACATTCTCACCCGGATGCTTCCATTGACAGGATCCGTTTTCTCGTTTCTATCCAGACTAATTCGATGCGTAAGATGGGACCTTTTGCAGCTATGCAGTATTTTAAGAACCAACTTTCCTGCTCAGAGAAATATATTCTGAATCCTTCTCGTTTCTTCTATCAGAAAATTCAAGAATCCATTCAATCCGGAATCGACTCTGCTGTATTGAATGGATCTGCCGCGGAGATTACCGAGGAGATTCTCTGCCTGACCCGTGGGATCATCTACGACTGGGGATTACATGAAGGTTCTTATTCTCTGGAAAATCGTACAGCAAAGATGCTGGATATTTTATTAGAGCATTACGCCCATTAAAAATAGAAGAACTGCCTTGGATCCGGATTTCTTAATTCTTTGATCCATAGGCAGTCCCTCTGTTTTTATACAATTGCTAAGTTTATTATTCTAAATCCTTATATAAAATCTATGGCATCTCTGATCGTCTTCACACCCACGATTTTGATCCCCGCAATCCCCTTTGCCATTTTTTGTGAAACAGCGGGCAGGATGCAGGTTTCAAAGCCTAACTTCTTTGCCTCTGCCACTCGCTGCTCCGGCATATTCACTGCACGCACTTCTCCGCTTAGTCCTACTTCACCGAATACGATCACTTTTTCATCTATGGGGTGATTTTTATAGCTGGACACTAAAGCCATCACGATCCCCAGATCAATCGCCGGCTCATTCATCCGGATCCCCCCTGCTATATTGACATATGCATCATAACCGGACAGCGGAAGTCCGATCCGCTTTTCCAACACGGCCATCAAAAGATTGACTCTGTTATAATCACACCCTGCCGCCGTACGCCTTGGCATACCGAAATTGCTTTTGCACACCAATGCCTGTATCTCTATCAGGATCGGCCGGGTACCTTCCATAGAACATGCCACAACCGAACCGGAGGCATTCTCTGGTTTCCCGCTCAGCATGTATTCCGATGGATTTTCCACCTCATTGAGTCCATTCTGACGCATTTCAAACACACCAATCTCATTAGTCGAGCCAAATCTATTTTTTACAGCGCGCAAAATGCGGTAAGACGCATGCCGATCCCCTTCAAAATACAGCACAGTATCTACCATGTGTTCCAGGACACGAGGTCCTGCAACGGTTCCTTCTTTCGTCACATGTCCGACTATGAAAATAGGAATGCAGAGTCCCTTTGCCAACTGCATACATACATTCGTAGATTCTCTTACCTGGGATACGCTTCCCGGAGCAGAAGTGACTTCTTCACTGTACATCGTCTGGATGGAATCGATGATCACCAATTCCGGTCTCTCTTTCTCAATGACCTCCCGGATGATCCCCAGATTTGTCTCGCATAGAAGCAGCAAATTTTCTGTAAATTCTCCCATGCGGTTTGCCCGCAGTTTAATCTGCGTCTGTGACTCCTCACCGGAAATATAAAGGATCTTCTTCATCTCAGCCAGTTTCTGACACACCTGCAGTAACAGTGTAGATTTTCCGATCCCGGGATCTCCTCCCACCAGGACAAGAGATCCCGGAACAATCCCACCGCCCAATACCCTATCCAGTTCCTTGATCGTTGTCTCAATACGCACATCATCCGATGCGCTCACTTTAGACAGCGAAACCGGCGCCGTCTCTCTGGCTGACCTTGCCGTCACCGTACTTGCGCGGCTGACACCGGCACTTATCTTTTCTTCCACGAAAGCATTCCATGCTCCGCACGCAGGGCACTGTCCCAGCCACTTTGCTTCTTCATGTCCGCAATTCTGGCAGAAAAATATACTTTTGTTTCCCTTTGCCATATTATACCGTACCTTTCATTCCGACTTTTCTTCTGGCTCTCTAATCCATTCCATTAAATTTGGGGTGGACGACAAACATCCACCCCAACTATTTGCTTACTTTAAAATCAGCACTTTTCCACCATTACCTTTGCGCTTTCATCTGCGCTTAGTTCAATACTCACACTAAGCTTTCCACTCAGATTGGTCGTCATTTTCCCTGCGGTTTTATCGTTGATCCATACTTCATATTCACTTTCCGGCTCCAGCTCCAGTGTAAACTGAACATCTTCAGGAGCCGTCACCTCAAAGACCACGCCTGTATCCGTCTCTTTAAATCTTTCTACACTGCTTCCCGGCACAGACTCATACACAAACATGCCGTTTTTCTCTAACTTCGTAATTTCAGAAAATGTCTTTACTTTATAAATATCGCCTTCAAATTCGAAATTATCTAGTTTTGTCTTGGACTGTAATGTATAATCCCCAAAACTAAGTGTTCCGTCTTCTTCCGTGCGTAATAACTCTTTTACTGCTGCCATTTTCCTTATCCTCCTAGGTATTTTGCAAATCTTCTGTTTTTGAAGCTCCTCCGCTTCTTATTTTATTTATTATATAATAAAACCACTCACTTTTCTACTGATTTTTTGCACAGTAAAACTGGATACCTTTCTTGGCGGCTCCGGCTTCTACCGTATCTCCTTCATGGATCTCCCCATTCAATACAGCCTCGGCGATCTTATCTTCCAGCTCTGTCTGGATCGCCCTTCTAAGCGGCCTTGCGCCATATTTGGCGTCTGTGCCTTTTTCTACGATATACTTCTTAGCCGACTCACGCAGCTTCAGCTGGATCTGCATTTGTTCTTGCAGCCGTTTTGTGAATTCTTTGCACATCAAAGAAACAATCTTCTTCATATGGATTTTTTCTAATGCATGGAAAACGATGATCTCATCTATACGATTTAAAAATTCCGGACGGAAGATCTGTTTTACCTCGTCCATTACGTTCTGCTTCATTTTTTTATAGTCGTCTGCCGGATCCTCTTTTACAGCAAATCCCAGTTTCTTAGGCTCTACGATCGCCTTTGCACCGGCATTGGAAGTCATGATGATCACAGTATTGGAGAAATCCACTTTCCTCCCCTGCGAATCTGTAATGTGACCGTCATCCAAAACTTGCAGCAATATATTAAACACATCCGGATGGGCTTTTTCGATCTCGTCAAACAAAATGACGGAATAGGGATGTGTCCGTACCTGGTCACTGAGCTGCCCGCCTTCCTCGTGTCCTACATATCCCGGAGGAGAACCAATCATCTTTGCCACAGAATGTTTCTCCATATATTCGGACATATCGACCCGTATCATCGACTCCTCGTTTCCAAACAGCGCTTCCGCAAGCGCTTTGGATAATTCCGTTTTTCCAACCCCGGTAGGACCAAGGAATAAAAAGGATCCGATCGGACGTTTTGGATCTTTCAAACCGACTCTTCCCCTTTTTACAGCCCGTGCCACCGCACTGACTGCCTCTTCCTGCCCGATCACTCTTTTATGCAGTTCCTGCTCCAATTTCTGCAGACGCTGCGCATCGCTCTCTGCCAGTTTCTGTACCGGTATTTTTGTCCAGACAGAGACAACCTCTGCTATATCCTGCTCTGTCACAGAGGGATGCAGACTGGAACTTTTCTTTGCAAACCGCTTTTTCATACCTTCCAGTTTCTTTTCTGCCTCTTTTTGTTCCTCCTGGATCTGTGCGGCTTCCTCAAACTGCCCTGCTTTTATCTTCTCTTCTTTCTGTCGGATCAGATCACGCACCGTCTCCTCTGTCTCTTTTAATCTTTCCGGAACTTTATATCCTTTCAAACTGATGCTGGAACATGCTTCATCCAGCACGTCGATAGCCTTATCCGGAAGGTTCCGGTCTGTAATATACCGTTTGGACATACTGACTGCGGCGCTGACAGCTTTCTCTGTAATCACAACATGGTGATGTTTCTCATATTTTTCTTTTAGACCTTCCAATATCTCCACACACTGTTCTGTTGTCGGTTCTTCTACGGAAACCGGCTGGAATCTACGTTCCAGAGCAGCGTCTTTTTCAATATATTTCCTGTACTCGGCAATGGTCGTTGCGCCGATCAGCTGCAGTTCACCTCTCGCCAATGATGGTTTCAAAATGCTGGAGGCGTCGATCGCGCCTTCCGCACCGCCCGCACCGATAATCGTATGGATCTCATCCAGAAATAAAATAACATGCCCGCTCGCCTCTACTTCTGCAATCAAACCTTTCATACGCTCTTCAAATTCCCCCCGATACTTGGAACCTGCGATCATACCAGGAAGATCCAGCGTATAGATCTTTTTCCTCTTCATCGTCTCCGGCACGACACCGGAGGCGATCCTCTGCGCCAGGCCCTCGATAATAGCAGTCTTTCCGACGCCGGGCTCTCCCACCAGACAGGGATTATTCTTTGTCCTGCGACCAAGCACCTGCATAAGCCGATAAATCTCCGCTTCACGCCCGACGACCGGATCCAGTCTCCCCTCTTCCGCCCTCTGCGTCAGATTCGTCCCATACTGCTCAAGCATGCTTCCTTTGCCTTTTGCCTCTTCCTGCAGTTCTTCCTGATATTCCCTGGCATCCACACCGACCGCCGTCATGATATCCTGAAAAATCTTCTGCAGATTAATGTTCAGTGTGATCAGCACCCTTGTAGCCACACACTCTACATCCCGTATCATAGAAAGGAGCAGATGTTCTGTTCCAATCTCCTTTGTATGAAGCCTCTGGGCTTCCTTTGCACTGTTTTCTAAAATATATACAAAACGTGGGCTCTCTTTCGGATTTTGTCCGTTTAGGACATCTGCCTTAGGTGAGATCAGCTCACCTATCAGACGGAGTATCTTTTCCTCCTCCACTCCGTTCTGTGACAGAATCTGCCCTGCCACGCCTGTATATTCATTCCTAAGTCCAAGCAGAAGATGTTCTGTCCCGACATAAGGATGTTTTAATTTTTTCGCCACTGTCTTCGCATATTGAATAGCATGCAGCGCCTGCTTTGTATACTGATCCTGCATATATCCCTCCTGTTATTCGTATTCATCAAAGATCTCGTCTACCAGAGTGTGGATCTCTTCCCGCGAAATATTCTTGCATCTGCCTTTCGCCAGAATGATCTGCATCTGGTGTTTCATCTCTTCCAACGCCTGTAGCTTATCGATATTCAATGCAATGACTGCGCCGCGTCGTTTATCCAGACTGATAAATCCCTCCTGCTTTAAGACGCTGTATGCCTTATTGACCGTATGCATATTGATACCGACTGTGTCCGCAAGCTGTCTGACCGACGGCAGAGAATCTCCTTCCTGCATTTTAGATGTTGCGATTCCCAGGATGATCTGATTGCGAAGCTGTATATAAATTGCCTCTTCACTGTTAAAATCTATTTCTATCAGCATGTTCTCTTCTCCTCACTGCATTGTTATAGATATCATAGCACAAGCTTTTTACTAATTCAATATATAAACAACTCTATGCATTTCACTCCTTTATTTCTATAATAATTCTAACAAAAAGAGAACAGCATCCAAAACATCAGTTGCTGTCCTCTGTAAGTAAGATTTTTTCATATATGCTTCTTTTCTTTAACATATAAAATCTATACCAATCATTCTATATACGACAATATAAACAGATCCATCTTACCCTTTAAAGATAATTTTCCATATTCAGCTGGAACAAATATTGTTTCACCTGGATGAAGCGAAATATCATTAATATAGCCCGAACCATCTCCGCATAGAATAAACATAAATTTATCATCTTGAAACTCAGCTGTTTCATCACTCTTAATCCTTCTCGCCACATATTCTCCTGGTTCTGCATAATAATCATATAACAAACATCCATTTTGTTTATAAGGAATAGGCTGAACATACTCAACAGGGTTATCTGGTATTGGAACCGTATCTAAGACCTCCTTAATATGTAATTTTCTATTTGGATCATTTCTCCCCCTGTCATAAAGTCTATATGTTACATCTCCATTGGTTGACCAGGCAACATCTATATTTTGTCCATCTCCACTCCCACCATGTAACTGTCCATATGGTACTGGATGAAATTCTCCAACTTTTCGTTCTTCTCTACCCATTAAATTTTCAAAGTCACCTGCTTCAACCATTTCTATAAATTCTTCTCTTGTTTTCGCCACATGCCCAACTCTGGCTGTATAATACTCATCCTTTGCCTCTATTTCAACTCCTCCTTCTATTTTCCCACGCATACCTTCATGGACAAGTGCATAGTCATCATGAGGATGTAAATGAATAGATAACGGTGCTGCCGCACAGCAAGTCACCAATCTTACCGGAAGATCCTCTGCCTGGCATTGAAAAAGTGCTCTATTTTTATGATAAAATTCAGATAAATATTCTCCCGTTTCCATTTTATTATCAAGATGACCTGGAATAGCAATAACATGATAAACCTGTGCTATATTTTTCAAGTCTGTCTTGTAATGGAATTTTTCTCTGATTTTTTGTCCGCCCCATACCCTTTCTTCTAAAATTGGTTCTACTCTATAAATTTTTTTTCCATTTTTCCTCCATAATTTCTATTTTCATCTCATCTACTATTTACAGGTTAATTTTCGAACTGGATTTTCCTGCAAAATTTCATAGTATGAATGCAGTATCATATCATATATTAACTTTTCATTCTGTTCCATTAGATTTAATCCACATACTGTTTCAATCGTCTTTTCTATTCCTTCTTCTTTTACTTTTGACACAATATCTCCGTTTGTTTTATCTGAATAGAAAAAGCCATATGCTGCACACTTACATATGAAGTACGGAAAAATATGATACTTCATACATAATAGAGCAGGTCCGATAAAGCGTTCATTTCTAGATAACTTACGAATTGGATCCGCACCCACACGATCAACAAAATCTTGTAAATTATCATCTTGATAGCTTTTCCAGGTATCTGTCAAATCTGCCTCTGAATATTTTGTAGATGCCCCATATAATTTTGCCAATGCATTATCACCTTCTTCCGAGGCATAAAATGCATATTTACTAATTTGATCATCTCTGGCGCATTCATAGATAAACTGTTTTCCATAATATTTTCCCATAAATGCTAATGAGCAGTGTAATGTGTTTGCCTTCCATATTTTCAATCTCATAATTTTAAGAGTATCTTCTTCCAGAATAAAAAAATCAGGAAGTTCCTCACTTCTAAAAGCTTCTGTAATACACCGATTTACCTGTAATGTCGGCCTATTGCCGCCTTGTATGCTCAGCTTATCTTTCATCTCCTGTTCCACTGTCGGCATAGAACTCACTCTAAGTATGATAGATTCTACAAACAAGAAATACTTTTTATAATATTCGATTTCATTCTCATTTAAGAACATTCTCATTAGAACATCATATTTTTCTTTTAATCCAACATAATTACTTCCTAAGGTGATTACAATTCTTTTATCCCTTTGCCTGTCCATATTTCTTCTAAGTAGCTCTGTGAAATCTTTTGCTAGCTGCTCAAATGCATCCGGAAAAACCGCTGTCATTATTAAATCCGCCTTTTCCATAGCTTCTAAATATTCCTCATGTTGAGAAAGTGGATGTAATACTTGATATTTATCTACTACCACAATTTCTTCATGACCATGATCATCATATTTATACACCGTATAATATTTTTGATCACGCATTTTTTCAACTAACTCTTTATCAACATCAACATAAGTAATATCTATTCCTTCGTCGTATAATAATTCTCCTACGTATCCTCGCCCAGATTTACCTGCGCCTATAACAACTACATTTTTAATTTTTTTCATCGTCTTAACTTCCTTAATCTGTTAAAATATATTGACTGCCGCCCCTAGGATTCCTATTACAAAAATTCCCAGAAATATATATATAATTTTAACCCTTTTCTTTAATAATCTAGTAATTACATATGTTAATCCTAATGATAGAATTCCAGGGACTATACCGTCTATCATTTCTAGAATATTTACTGTCTGATCAGAAATAGTCATGGATACGTTCAAAGGTACTGCAACATTTGCCGCAACCATGTATCCAACCATAATCAATCCCACTATAGATGCCGCACGAATAATACTGGACATAATATTATTTTCTTCTGCTTGTGTTATGATTTTATCTCCCATTTTATATGAAGAATATAGTAAGACATACCTCACAATATAACTGGGTATATTAAATAACAGGAAAAATAATAATGGTCCAAATGCATTTCCTGACATACATAACGGGAGCGCAACGCCTGCAGAGACCAATCTCCATGTAACCCAGAAAATTGAATCACCAATTCCTGAAAGCGGGCCTTGCAGAGCAGCTCTTATAGCTGCAATAGATGACACGTCAAAGCCTGGATTTTTTGCAGCTTCCTTTTCCATATTCATAAATAAACTATAAATAATCGGCGCCATTTGAGGGTTGATATTCATCAATCCCTGCTCTCTCTTCAAAGCTGCGATTTTTCTTTCTTTATCTTCTGAATCTGGATAAAGCCAGTTAATAAATGGATATAATATCCACGTAGTCGCATTTCCGCACCATCTACTATAAGACCATAACATACCATAATTCTGTGAACGCCAATAAATACGTTTTAAAATTTTTAACTCCCCTTTCGGAATTCCTTCTTTTAATCTACTCATCAAAAAACCCCTCCTCTCCACTGTCTGCCATCACTAAATTTTCTTCCCGGACTTCTGCCGTATTCTTCATTTTCTTTGGTGTATAATAATAATCCAGTGTCGCCAAAACAACTGCAAGTATTGAAAGGAATAAAACATTTATCCCTGTATATTTGGTCACAAAAAAACCGAGAATAAAGAAAATAGCAAATTTGTTATTCCACAATAACGAAAGCATCATGCCTAATCCTATAGCCGGGAGCATGGATCCTACAGCCGTTATCCCATCTAATATAAATTGAGGCATACTATCCAGAACTGAATTTACGAAACTGCCCCCAAACATAACCGCAATAAATGTAATAATTGTTCCAGGCATAAGCATAATTGCATGACACAAAAATGCGCTAACACTATACATAAACTGATTATCTTTTTCAAGGAACTTGTCTGGAATTGGTTGAAGTAAATCTCCAATTACAGGCTCAAACCCACGGAATATTTGTCCTATAGCACCTATCGGAATTGCCAATGCAATTGCCTCTTCATTAGATAAACCTGAAAGAATTGCCATGGCTACAGCAATGGCTGATGAAGTACATGCATCCGTTCCTGCTGTTCCTCCTACATTTGTAATTCCTAAATACATAACTTCTAACTGTGCTCCTAAAATACAACCAGTTTGGAAATCTCCTAAAAGTACCCCTACGAGAGGGCCTACTATAATCGGTCTTCCCACCATAATAAGTGGAAATGTATACCCGCCTGTATATCCAAACCATACAACTGCAGCAACAGATAACGCTGATATTAACATATTCTTTCTCCCTCCTTTAAAATTCCAGTTGTTTCTTAGGCTGAGATGGCACAACCTGACAATAACATTCAATACCTCTATTTTGAATCTGTTTCATTACTTTCTCGTCATCTTCATCCAATAAAAGATACCCTGGAACAATTACCTTTTTATTAGGTGTATTTGTCTTCATTAACAAACCATATCCCGCAAAATTTACTGCTTTAATTTCCGGGACATGCATACACAATTTTAAAATATCCTGAGGTGTTCTGCACAAAACAAAAATTTTCAGTTTAGCAGATCGTTCATCATTTAACAACTGTGCTGCTTTTTCCAATGTAACGATCGCGGTTTTTAAATTAGAAGGTACTATCATCTTAAGTGCAGATACTTGAAGTGAATCATTTGCGACCTCATCACAGGCAACAATAACATGTGTTGATCCCAATAATCCAATCCAATTCGTCAAAGTCTGTCCATGAATTAATCTTTCATCTAATCTTACTCCAACTATCATTTTTCTTCTCCTCTCAAAAAAATGTATCTTCCTTTTGATCTAAATCTTCCATTTCTTCCAAACACATACATTTCGTACCTAGTTTTGATATTTCTACAATTTCTTTAATTTTTTTCTGACTCACTTCGTTTTCCGGCAATAAATAGAGTTCCAGCAAAAGGCCAAAATTCATACCTGTAATAAGATAAAATTTTCGATTTTTGAGTTTTTTCAAAAAAATTTGATTGACACTTCCCACCTCTAAATCCGTAAGTACAAGCAAAGTATCATTTTCTGAAAGTTCATCCATAAAACGATCCACATACTTTTCTGGATATTCTTCTTCCGTATATGCACATAGCGTATATACATTTTCCAATTCATTCATGATAAACTTTAAAGTTTCTTGCATACCTGATGCCATCCCCGCATGTGTAGCCAGTAGTATTTTTTTTGCCATTTTACTCCTCCTTCCTTTTCTTTCTATATACGATATTACCCCCTCTTTTTTTCTAAGTCAATCATTTATTTCATTTTTATTTATTATATATAAATATTTTGATTATTTTTGTTCATTTTGACGTTTTATGTTTTATTATTATGAATTTTTTGATTAATCATTGTATTTATAACCTTTCTTATGATATGATTTTTTATAATAAAAAATCATTATCTAATAGGAGGAGAATTATGTTATCAAATAAACTACGAGAACTTCATTCAACGCTTACCTATTCTGAAATTCGTATTGCTAACTATATATTAGCTAATAAAAACAATCTAGATATTTTAACCTCCAGGCAATTAGCCGATGCTATTGGTGTAAGTCAATCTACCATTACACGTTTTTCACAAAAAATGGGATATAGCTCCATAAGAAGTCTTCTCTTAGACTTTAAAATAGAAACTCTTTCTACAACGAATGATTTTGAAATACAAGAACACGAATCTAATATCATGACATGTGAAAAAATGAAAGATCTTTATATACAGACAATAGAGTCTACTTTTCAGAGTATAAAAGACAGTACTCTTGATAACATTGCCGATCGCTTTACAAAAGCCAATAAAATCCTTTGCTTCGGTACCTATAATTCTCAATTGATGGTTCATTATCTTTCCAACAAGCTACGAGAAATCGGCCTAAACTCATACTGTGAAAATGATTTCTACACAACCGCCTCCATCTTACGAGATATGACATCTTCTGATGTAGTATTTTTAATTTCTCATTCAGGAAAGTCATTATTTACATTAAGAATTGCAGAAATTGCTAAGAGTTATGGTATCCCTATTATTTCTATAGTAGGATCTAGTCAAAACAAATTAGGGACTATGTCTACTATTACCTTAGAATCTTCTTCCTTTGACATACCAACTACATTAAACAATTCTGCCATCAAATGTTCACAGCTTTATTTATTAGATTCTATCTTTTTCTCTATTTTTAAAAGAAATTTTGCTGCATATGACAGACTTGTCAATAAAATGTATGAGACTCTCGAAATTGAAATCGGGCAACGAAATATTTCACATAATCGAGTAAGAGACGATGATTAACCGCCATCCTCTCACACCCATCTAGTTTTGAAATATCAACTTGCCTCACTAAAGACAGAGTGTACTTATCTCAATATATACGGTCAGTTAACTCTTGCTGGATGCCCTTGCTTTCGACTATATCCTTCCCACTGCCGGGCGGCTTCTAGACTTTCACCGATTAGAAACGTGCGCCGTCAGGCGCACAACAATCATCTTGTCAAGTACTTTTATCTTTTTTATATTTTTGAATATGTCTTAAGTTGACGACATTGCTTGCATAGCAAGTGGTTTATTTGGATTTGTATCCAAAAAGGAGTATCGCACCAATCATTAGTGCGATACTCTATCTAGCAATCCACTTTTTTCACAATGTCCGAAGCAATTCTGCAAATTCATTTCCCAGACGTATCTCCGCTACATAGAATACTTCCCCGGTCATATACGCTTTCCAGTTCTCGTCAATCTCTATCTGCAGTTCTCCGCCCGGCATATGCACGATCACTTTATTTCCGCTTAATCCCAGTTTATACGCAACTCCGGCCGCAGCACATGCGCCTGTTCCATTCGCCATCGTATACCCTGCTCCGCGCTCATATGTCTCTATCGCAATGTTATTTCTGTCTATCACCTTCATGATCTCCGTATTCACTCTCTCCGGAAAATATCTGGCACACTCGGAATGTGTACCAATCTTGCAGACCAATTCTTTCGAAATTTCTTTCATCGGAATCACACAGTGTGGATTGCCGATAGACACACACGTCGCCGGATAAAGACTGTTCCCAAACACCATATCCTCGTTGATCACTTCTCTAGGCTCTCCAATCACCGGGATCTGACTGCTGTTAAAGCACAAAATTCCCATAGAGATCCGCAGCCTGCTGCCCACTTCATTTAAGTAAGCGATTTCCACCATGCCGCCGTCCGTCCTAAGAAGATACTGCTTCTTCTGGACATATTCTGCATCTTTTAAATATTTGGCAAATATGCGCACTCCATTTCCGCTTTTCTCAGCGATACTCCCGTCCGGATTCCAGATCCGCACCCCCATCTGCTTTTCGTCAAGAAGAGGTCCCTCCAGAATACCGTCTGCTCCTGCCCCTGTATGGCGGTCACACAGAGCTTTTACATTCTGCTCATTTAATGGCATTTCATTTTTATTTGGATCATATACCAAATAATCATTTCCAAGTCCATGATATCTTTCTAATTGTATTTTCATGCTCTCGCACACCTCCTATTTCTTTTATTATATCAAGCATTTTTTTCATATAGTACTTATATTATGCTTTCTATATTGCAAATAATGCTCTATAATATAAGAAATACCTATTTAGCAGACTTCTCATTTACAGCAAACCTGTATGATCCAAAATTTCTGGGAGGTTATCTGATGCCAAATTATAATAAGCGAGGCTATTTAAACAGTGATTTCCGTATTTTTCATCTGACCGATACTATGCAGAAGGAGTTCTCATTCCATTACCATGACTTCCACAAGATCACCATTTTTATCAAAGGGAATGTACAGTATTATGTCGAGGGAAAAACCTACACACTAAAACCATACGATATTGTCCTCGTAAACCGAAACGACATTCACCGGGTCCTAGCAGAGCCTGGTGTTCCCTATGAGCGGCTCATTGTCTATATATCTCCGTCTTTCATGCACGCTTACCGCAGCGAAGACTATGATCTAAGTCTCTGCTTCCAGAAAGCAAAAGAGGAACATTCCAACGTCCTTAGGATCCCCTCTCTTGAAAAAAGTACACTTTTCAAGATCGCCGGCAGACTGGAACATTCCTTTTCTGACACCGAATATGCAAACGACTTATATCGTCAGGTTTTATTTTTAGAATTTATGATCCATTTAAACCGCGCAGCTCTCAAAAACCGGATCGAATTTCTCGATACTGCTCTGTGTAATGAAAAAGTACTGGATATCCTGCATTATATTCATGCACATTTGACAGAACCACTTGATATAGAGCTGCTTTCTAAAACTTTTTATATCAGTAAATACCATATGATGCGGCTGTTTAAAGCTGAGACCGGATATACGATCAAATCCTACATCAATTGCCGGCGCCTTTTACTTGCGCGGGATCTCATCTGTACCGGCACTCCGGTCACACAGGCCTGCTTTGCCTGCGGTTTTCGCGACTACTCTACATTCTCAAGAGCATATAAGCAGCAGTTTCATGAGACGCCCCGCCAAGTCACGCCTCCCTTGGAAACTTGATCTCCATTTTCGTTCCTTGACCCTTGCTGCTGTCAACAGATACTTTTGCCCCATGCAGAAGCGCACCATGCTTTACAATGGACAATCCTAAGCCCGTTCCGCCGGTCTCCTTGGAATGACTTTTATCCACTCGGTAAAAACGTTCAAATATACGCTCCTGATGTTCTTTTGGAATACCGATACCAGTATCTGTTACGACTACTTTAGGACCTTCCAGCGTATTGCCGACCCATACCGCCACTTTTCCACCTTCCACATTATATTTGATCGCATTCTCACATAGATTATAGATCATCTCGTCTAGGATCTGCCTGATCCCAAAGTACATAACCGGCTCCCCCGTCACAGAAAGCTGTACTTTCTTATTCGACGCCTGGAGAGCAAGACGGCTTACGATCTCTCTGCACAGTTCAAATAAATCTACTTCTGATTTTTCCGTCTCAATAGATTCTTCATCCAGCTTGGATAATTTGATGATATCCTCCACCAACGTGATCAGACGCCTGGCTTCTTTATATATACGCTCTGAAAACTTTGGCATATCCGAAGGGCGCACCATACCGTTTTTCATGATCTCCGCGTAACCGGAAATAGAGGTAAGCGGTGTTTTCAGTTCATGGGAGACATTTGCCGAAAATTCCTTTCTCATATTGGCAACTGCTTCTTTTTCTTTATTTTGCCTGTCCATTGCTTCTAAAAAAGGAAGCAATTCTTCATAGACAGGATTTTCAAGAGGCGCTTCCAGATCGAGCTCATTGATCGGTTTGATCAGACGGGCGGTCTGCCATTTTGCCAGGAGCAAGGCGATCAAGATCATGACGACCATCAGCACTCCCATATACGGCAGTACGTGCACTGCCGTATATACGAGGCTGTCCATCGTCTTTGCAACACGAAGGACCGTGCCGTCATCCAGAAGAAGGGCATAATAGTATAATTCCTGGCCTACTGTATTGGACATCCGCACATCTTCACCGTATCCTTTTTTCAGCGCCTCTTTTACCTCTGCACGCTCCCTATGGTTCTCCTCTGTCTTTCCTGCGCTCTTTGAATCGTAGAGTACATTCCCGTTTTTATCGATCCGGGTCACACGAGTGTTTAAATCTACTTCATCCATCTTTTGCAGATACTGGGAGCCCGAGATATTGATCGCTGTACGGATATATCTTGCTTCCTGCCTGACTTCTTCCTGCAAAAGGGAAAGATTTCGGTTATATAAAAGTATCGACAGTAAAATATAAAAAAGAAGTAACGTTCCCACCAGCACAAAAACCATGCTTCTCTGGATCTTAGCCTTCATTTGCTCCTCCTGCTCGATATCCTACCCCTCTTACAGTCTCAATGATCCAGCCTTTATCTCCAAGTTTCTGACGCAGCGTACGGATATGCACATCCACCGTACGGGTCTCTCCGTCAAAATCATACCCCCATATATCCATCAGAAGCTGATCTCTTGTCAGCACAATATTCTGGTTTCTCATCAGTCTTTCAAGTAATTCAAACTCTTTAAGCGTTAAGGTCACCGGTTCTCCATCCACTGTCACTTCATGCTTTTTGACATTCATAAGTACACCTTCGATCTCCAGATCTGCCTTATCCGGTATCTGCCCGCTTCTTCTAAGAACCGCCTTGATCCTGGAAACCAGTTCCATCATCCCAAATGGTTTAGCCACATAGTCATCCGCTCCGGAGTCCAGTCCGATGACTTTATCATATTCCGCGCCTTTTGCCGTTACCATGATCACCGGAATATCCTTTGTCTTAGAAGAACCTTTCAGCTTTTTCAAGAGAGTCAGACCGTCATCACCTGGCAGCATAATATCAAGCAAAATAAGCTCTGGCGTATCGAACGCCAAAGCCTCCATAAATGCTTTGCCATCAGCAAACCCTTTTGCCTTTAGCCCTGTAGATTCCAATGTATATATCACAAGTTCGCGGATGTTGTCATCATCCTCTACGCAATAGATCATCTTATCTTCTCCTTCAATCCGCTTTTAAATCTTCGCGCCGTCTTTATGTACGCCTGTAATGGAAAATTCTACCCATTCTGCAATATTCGTAGCATGATCGCCGATACGCTCCAAATATTTTGTCACCATGATCAGATCAAAGATCTTGCCGCCGTTATGACCTTGTTCTTCTTTGATATAAGCGATCATCTCATCTCTGATCTCATTAAAATAACCGTCTACGGTATCATCTTCTAACATAACCTTCCGGGCAAGCTCCAGATCCTTCTGCACATATGCCGTTACGCTCTCACGCACCATTTTGCTTGCCGCAGCCGCCATAACGCCGATCTTCTTAATGTCTACCTCCGTTACCTGGTTGGCAGAAATCACAATTTCCGCTATATCAGCGGTCTGATCGCCGATACGCTCCATATCTGTGATCATCTTCAAAGCAGCGGAGATTCTCCTTAGGTCTTTCGCCACAGGCTGCTGCTGCAATAGAAGTTTCAGACACAGCCGCTCTATATCCTTTTCCATCTGATCGATCTCTTCGTCTGCTTCCATGACCGCCTTCGCCTGTTCTACGTTCCCCTGCTGCAAGGCCTCTGTCGCCTTTGCGATCGCAATCTCGCACAATTCCCCCATATGAGTAAGCTGTTCATCCAACAATTGTAACTGTCTGTCAAAACGATTTCGCATAAATCAACCAAACCTCCCTGTAATATAATCCTCTGTTCTTTTATCCGCCGGTATTGAAAACAACTTCTCTGTATCGTTGTATTCTATCACTTCACCTAACAGGAAAAACGCAGTATTGTCTGATACACGTACAGCCTGCTGCATATTATGTGTTACCATGACAATAGTATAATCTTTTTTCAATTCCATCGCAAGGTCCTCAATTTTAGATGTAGAAATCGGGTCTAACGCTGAAGTTGGCTCATCCATCAAAAGCACCTCCGGCTCTACTGCCAACGCACGTGCAATGCACAGTCTCTGCTGCTGGCCTCCCGACATACCAAGCGCGCTCTTCTTAAGCCGGTCTTTACATTCTTCCCATATCGCCGCGTTTCGCAGAGATTTTTCCACAATATCGTCTAATTTAGATTTAGAGCGTATCCCGTGTGTACGCGGGCCATAGGCGATATTGTCATATATACTCATTGGGAACGGATTCGGTTTTTGAAATACCATGCCCACTCTTTTCCTCAGTAGATTGACATCCATCCCTTTATAAATATTTTCTCCTTCTAAAAGAATCTCCCCTTCAATACGACACCCTTCCACAAGGTCGTTCATACGGTTGATCGATTTTAACAAGGTCGATTTCCCACAACCACTCGGTCCGATAAATGCCGTGATTTTATTTGCTTCTATCTCCAGATCTATATCTTTTAAAGCTTTAAAATCTCCGTAGTATAAATCCAAATTTTTAATACTGATCTTTCCCATTTTTTCTACCTTTCTATGCTTTTGTCAATTTTCTTGCGATCACGCTCGAAAGTGTATTGATCCCCACTACCAGAACGAGCAGTATGACCGCCGTCGCATACGCCTGATCCATATACAATCCTTCACTCGACAGATTATACATATGTACTGCCAGGGTACGGCCAGAACCCATCACGCTGGATGGTACTTTTGCCACAGTTCCCGCCGTATAGATAAGCGCCGCGGTTTCTCCCACGATTCTGCCGATCGCCAGGATCACACCTGCCAGGATCCCCGGGATCGCAGAAGGCAGAACAATACGAAATACGGTTCTAAGCTTTCCCGCTCCCACACCAAAGCTTCCTTCTCTGTAGGTATCCGGCACTGCTTTTAATGCTTCTTCTGTAGTCCGCATGATAAGCGGCAGTATCATGATCGCAAGAGTAAATGCCCCTGCAAGAATAGAAAAGCCCCAATCCAATGTATTGACAAAAAACAGCATGCCAAACAGTCCATATACGATCGACGGGATACCGGAAAGCGTCTCTGTCGTCAGGCGGATCACTCCGATGAATTTATTTCCTCTCCCCGCATATTCTACAAGAAAAATAGCAGAAAATATCCCGAACGGAACAGCCACAAGAAGAGACAGCAGCGTCATCACGACCGTATTGATAAGCGCCGGCATAAGTGACGCATTCTCCGACGTATAGTGCAGGGAAAATAAAGAAGGTTTAATATGCGGTAGCCCGTTTGCCAGTATATACACGATCAGAAACAGCAATACGACAAATGTCAGGAACGCAGCAAGCATGACAAGCAGCATAAGTATAAGGGAGCCCGGATGCTTCAGATAGGTTTTTAGTTTTTCTCTGACAGATATCTGATTACTCATTTCTTGTCCTCCTCTTTAACAGTGCTACACTGAAATTGATGATCAAAATAAATACGAACAGCACCACGCCGGTTGCGATCAGTGCTTCTCTGTGCAGTCCTGTCGCATATCCCATTTCTATTACGATATTCGCAGTCAATGTACGGACTCCTTTTAGCAGGCTGTCCGGTATCCATGTCTGGTTTCCCGCCACCATGATCACAGCCATTGTTTCGCCGATCGCGCGTCCTATGCCGAGTACGATCCCGGCGATCACTCCCGATTTTGCCGCAGGGATGACAACGGTGAAGATACTTCTCTCATGTGTAGCTCCAAGCGCCAGAGCACCTTCGTAATAATGTTCTGGTACTGCACGTATAGCACTCTCTGTTGTCCCGATAATCGTCGGCAGGATCATCATCCCGAGCAAAATGGAAGCTGTCAGAATCCCACTTCCATTTCCAGAAGTATTTACCACATCTGCCTGTTTCAATGTTCTTCCAAATTCACGTATCCATGGTACCAATACGACAAGCCCAAAAAATCCGTATACAACAGACGGGATGCCCGCAAGCAGCTCTGTCGCAGCTTTTAAAGGTTTATAAACCGCCTTCGGACAGTACATTGCCATAAAAACAGACGTCAGGATCCCAATCGGTACTCCAAATACAATTGCTCCCGCCGTCACATATAAACTTCCTATGATCATGGGCAAAACACCATACAGATTATTATTCGGTTTCCACAGCTTGCCCATAATAAATTCCACAATTCCAATCTCTTTCATCGCAGGGATACCATTTGCAAACAGAAACACACAAATGAGAGCTACCGCCAGCACCGAGGCGCAGGCGGCAATGAAGAACACTCCCTGCATGAATTTTTCAGTCCATGCTTTTGATTTCATATTTTCTTTTCCTCTTATTCTACTACCTCATCCCAGGAAAGAGCTTCTCCGGTATAGATTGCCTTCACCTGATCTGCTGCCATGTCTTCTGCCGGGTTTGTTTTGTTTATGATAACAGCAATTCCATCTGTCGCGATCACTGTTGCTGTAAGCCCTTTTGCTAACTCTTCATCTTTTAACTCTCTGGATGCCATGCCGATATCATAGCTTCCATCTATCGCTGAGGTCATACCCGTCGTCGAATCTGATGTCTGCAGCTCGATCTCTGCATTTGGATTTACTTCCTTGTATGCTTCTGCCAGCTTTTCCATAACCGGTGATACAGAGGAAGATCCTCCGACTACTGCCTTTCCAGAAGGCTGTGTTCCCTCAAAAGCTTTCACATCATCTACCGGGATATATCCATTGTCAGCAATTACTTTTTGTCCTTCTTCACTCATGATAAAGTTTATAAAGTCTGCTGCCACTTCATTGTCTAAGTCTGCTTTTGTCGCAATATTAAATGGTCTGGACACTTTGTATGTACCGGATTTGATATTTTCTGCCGTAGCCTCTGCTCCGTCGATCTTTACTGCCTTTACTGTGTCGTCCAGAGAACCAAGTGATACATATCCGATCGCATATTCATCGCCTGCAACTGTTGTAAGCATAACAGAAGTACTATTTGTAATCTGTGCTCCTTCTGTTGTCATATCGACTTTTTCGCCGTCCACTTCTTCTTCTACACCGAACAATTCGATAAATGCGCCTCTTGTTCCGGAACCATCCTCACGGGATACGACCGTAATGTCGTTTGCGCTGTCCCATTCTGAAGCAGCTGTTTTGCTGCCGTCTTCTGCATTTGCCGCGTCAGAATCTCCGGAACCACATCCTGTCAATGCCGCTGCCATCATACTTACTATAGCTGCTGCTGCAATAAACTTTTTCATCTTCATATCCATAATCTCCTTTACTTCGTTTCCATCTGTGGTTATATTTTTTATTTTCTTCACATTGAACATCATAAAGAAGCAATGTAAAATGTAAAATCATCCCTGTGTTAAATCTATGTAAAATGAAAAAAACAGCTTATCCACGCCCTTTTTTCTGGTATGTGGATAAGCTGTTCTGTATACCCCTATTCTTATTTTCTGTTTTTATTCTTTCTTGTCTTCTTCATCCGCCGCTACTTCTGTAATCGATTTCACAAGTCCTGCTATTTCCTGGATCTTAGAAGGTACGATGATCTTCGTTGCTCTGCCGTCTGCCGCCTTTTCAAATGCCTCCAGGCTCTTTAATGTCAATACCGCCTGGTCCGCCCCAGCTTCCTTCAAAAAACGCAAACCATCCGCAGTTGCCTGCTGTACTTTTAATATCGCCTCTGCCTCACCTTCCGCTTCCCGTATCATCTTCTCTTTTTCCGCTTCTGCACGTAAGATTGCCGCCTGCTTTTCCGCTTCTGCTTCCAGGATGAGAGATTCTTTCTGTCCTTCCGCCACAAGAACGGTGGATTTCTTTTCTCCTTCTGCCCGCAGGATTGCTTCACGTCTTTCACGTTCTGCTTTCATCTGTTTTTCCATCGCATCCCGGATTGCCGTGGGTGGTATAATATTTTTCAGTTCTACCCTGTTTACTTTGATTCCCCATGGATCTGTTGCCAGATCAAGTTCTGCTCTCATCCGCGTATTGATCGTCTCCCGGGAAGTCAGCGTCTGATCCAGTTCCAGATCTCCTATGATATTACGCAGAGTAGTCGCCGTCAGATTCTCTATGGCTATGATCGGGTTGGCCACGCCATAACAGAACATCTTCGGATCCGTGATCTGATAGAATACGACCGTATCGATCTGCATAGTAACATTATCCTTTGTGATGACCGGCTGGGGCGCAAAATCTACCACCTGCTCTTTTAAATCGATCCTCCTTGCGACCCTATCTATAATGGGGATCTTAAAATGCAGCCCTGTATTCCATGTTGCCTGATATGCGCCTAATCGCTCTAAAACAACAGCCTGCGCCTGATGCACGATTTTTACACAAGAGACTAACACCAATACAACAAGAATCACGAAAACAATAAAAAACAGACCTCCCAAACTGATTATATCCATCGCTTATTCCTCCTTATATTTCTCTACGATTAATTTTACCCCGGAAACCGCAATGACTTTCGCCAGTTCTCCGATTTCCAATATTTCCTTATCCGCTGCTGCACGCACTGTCCATTCCTGTCCATCCACCACACTCTTTCCTGACTGCGCAAGATTATCTACCCTTTCGGATATCTTGATCACTTTCCCGATCTCTTTTTCATAATTTGTTTTTATCCGCTTCTTATTTATGTATTTCATAGCCCACGGCCTGGTAAACACAAATAAAAGACAAGAAACAAGCAAAAAGACAGCACCCTGCCCGACAAGACCTATCCCCAGGGAATTTACCGCAATGGCTGCCAACGCGCCTCCCGCAAACCAGATAGTCACGAGCCCTACCGTCAGCGCCTCTATGAGCAACAAAATGATAAAGATCGCCAGCCAGATGACATTTCTTCCTGCAATCGTCGTGATCATCCCTTCCATATCATCCGCTCCTCTCCAATATAATATCTGGGCGCCGCAAACTCATCCCACAATTTTTCACCCACTTGTTCCAATATCGGCAGAATGGCAAAAAATATGATCGCCAAGATGATAAACCAGGTAAGACACCCTATTTTTCTGCGTGGAGCCACTGTTTTATATGTACTTTTTTTGTTATGCACACGCTGTTTTTCTGTTTGCCTTAGCTGTATTTTTTTCTCCACCGCGCTTTCTTTAGACTGGGGCTTCTTTTCCATATGCAGATTCTGCCCTCTTTCCATATTCCTTTCCCTCTCATATATGGAATTATCCAGTCCGCAAAATTCACAGCGATTCTCTTTCAGCCTGCCGCCGCATAAATTACATCTTTTACCTTTCATTTCTTCACACTGTACTTCCTTATTGCATTTTTTTCATTGTAGCATATGTATAGAGATTCTACAATTATTCATTATCCACATACATTTTTCTATCGATTTGTAAAACTATCCACCGATATCTCCAACCGTATAAAAATTAAAAAACACCCGATCCTTGCGATATGATATCACAAGGATCGGGGGACTTCTCTAGGCTGTAATCGTAAGAATCTCTTCCGCAATATTTCTGGAGTGGTCTGAAATCCTCTCTAGACATACCAGGGCATCTAAAAATACGATTCCTGCGTCTGTACCGCACTGGTTTTTCGCTAACCGCTTCATGTGATCCGCTCTTAATCGAATCTCCAGTTCATCTGCCTGGCTTTCTTTCTCAATTACTTTCAGAGCTTTTTCTTTGCTGTTTTCTTCCAAGGCTTCTACTGCATAGCGGAAACTGTCTGCACAGACGCTGATCATCTCCTGCAGTTCTTCTCTTCCCACATCTGAAAATGTAGTTTTCCGATCCTTCAAGGTTTCCGCAAACTCAGAAATATTTTCACAGTAATCACTGACACGTTCTATATCCGACAGGATCTGAAGGAGACTGGCAATATACTGATGTTCCTTTTCATTGATGGAAAGAGAATTCAGCTTGATCACATAATTGGTAATCCCTCCACACAGACCATCTACGATATTTTCTTCCTCTTTAATATCCAAAATATCTTGATAATCCTGTGTAAACATGACCGTTTTAGATTTATGCATCGTCTCTGTGACGATTTTTCCCATACGGCATACTTCACTGACAACAGACTGCAGCGCGATTCCCGGTGTCTCCAACATTCTTTCATCTAAAAGCACTTTGCTGTCATCCATCTCTGCCGCATCTTCTTTTTCAATCTTCTTCGCCAGCTTAATGATCCAGTCCGATACAGGGAACAAGAGGACTGTAGTCCCTATATTAAAAATCGTATGCACCGTACTGATCTCTGTCTGCGTGATCATTCCCAATCCCGCCTGTGGATTCACAACTGTAAAGAATATGATCCCGACAACACTGAAAATAACTGTTCCGATGATATTAAACAACAGATGCATGATCGCTGCTGTCTTCGCCGTTTTCTTTGCTCCAATACTGGACATGATCGCCGTCACACATGTTCCTATGTTCTGTCCCATGATGATATAGACCGCCGCGTTAAACGGAACCAATCCTGCCGCCGCCAGACTCTGCAGAATTCCCACAGAAGCTGAGGAACTCTGAATGACTGCTGTCACAAGAGCGCCTGCTATGATTCCCAGGAATGGATTATGCCCCAGCGTCACGAAAATATTTCGGAAGCCTTCTGATTCCTGCAATGGTGCCACAGCAGATGACATCATAGTAATGCCGATAAATAGAAGTCCAAATCCAATAATGACACTGGAAATATCTTTTGTGGAGCGTCTCTTGCCTGTGAGCATAACGACAACTCCAGCCATCACAGCGATTGGGGCAATATTGCCCGGACTTAAAAATTTGGCCCACTCCACACTGGAAACCAGCCATCCGGTCACTGTCGTTCCGATATTTGCTCCCATGATGACGCCCATCGCCTGTCCCAGATTCATGATGCCCGCATTTACAAAACCAACTACCATGACTGTTGTAGCTGATGAGCTCTGGATCACTGCAGTGATCAATGCTCCCAGCAAGACACCAAAGAATTTATTCTTTGTCAGAGCTTCCAGCAGTGTCTTCATTTTACTTCCGGCTGCATTTTCAAGTCCCTGCGCCATGATCTGCATACCATAAATAAACATGCCCAGACCCCCGACAAAAGGGATGATGATATTTACATAATTCATATTTTCCTCCTAAGGTATTCCCTCATTTTATCCTTCATACCATATCAAAGTATAGTACATATTTACGATACCATTATCATCCCCAAAAAACAACAAGATTTTACTTATATTTCAACCATATTTACTTTATATTTTACATGTGCCTGTATAACCGCGTCACTTCTTCATTTTAGGTTCAAATATAAAAGAAGCAAGATAGCCAAAAACCAGCGCCGCTGAAATCCCTACGGCGCTTGCCTTAAAGCCGCCCATAAATATCCCGATGAAGCCGTATTTATCCACCGCCTCCTTCACACCTTGCCATAAAACATTCCCAAATCCGAGCAAGGGAACACTTGCGCCTGATTTCGCGAACTCCAGAAATGGTTCATACAGATTGCAGAATCCTAAGATTGCTCCCGAACATACAAGAAGCACCATCACTCTCCCCGGCATCAATTTTGTACGGTCCAGCAAGATCTGTATGACCGCACAGATCAGACCGCCTATTAAAAACGCCTTTACATAATCCATGTTTTTCTCTCCTTCTCAACAATGTTCTAATACGATCCCATGTGCGATCCCCGGCACGCTCGCCCCTTCATTGAAACTCACCGTAGACATCAAAGCGCCCGTGGGCACAAACAGCACACGCCTCCATTCCCCCTTTTCTATTTTCGGAAGAATGAAAGAAGACAACGTCACCGCAGCACAGCCGCAGCCGCTCCCACCTGCATGGGTATCCTGCGTATCCTGATCAAAGATCGTCATCCCGCAGTCCATATGTTTTTTCCGGATATCATATCCTTTTCCCTTGACCAGATCAAACAAAATAGACTGTCCTACATATCCCAAATCTCCTGTGATGATCTTGTCATAATCCTCCGGTTCTCTTTCAAAATCTTTCATATTCTGTACGATCGTATCTGTTGCTGCCGGAGCCATGCAGGCTCCCATATTTTGCGAATCTTTCAGTCCATAATCCACGATCTTGCCTACTGTCACGCCTGCGATCCTCACATGACTCTTTTGTGTGCCCACAAGAAAAGCGCCGCTCCCTGTGACCGTCCAATGAGCAGACAACGGTCTTTGATTCGCATATCCCAGAGGGAAACGGAACTCTTTTTCCGCACTCCCGAAATGGCTGGACGTAACTGCCAACATATAATCCCCATATCCAGCCGCAACACTCATTGCGCTCAAAGCCAGCGCCTCCCCTGATGTTGAACAAGCTCCATACAAGCCAAACATAGGGATCTGCAGCGCCTCCACTCCCATGGATGTCGCAATGCCCTGTCGCAGCAGATCGCCTCCATACAAATACCTGATCTGTTCTGCCTCCACATGCGCCTTTCCCAAAGCAAGGATACAGGCTTCTTTTTGCATCGCGCTCTCTGCTTCCTCCCATGTCTGTGCCCCGAATAAATCATCTTGATTCACCATATCAAATAGCTTCCCAAGAGGTCCCTCCGCTTCCTTGCTGCCAGCCACTGATGCACTGCTGATCAAAAAAGGGGCCTGTGCAAAGGCAATACTCTGGCTTCCTTTTATCTGTCCCATAATTCTCCTCACCTTTTCCTGTACTTCCAACTTTTTTCTTCTTTATTATCCCAGGCTCCTCTGAAAATATACATCTGCTGTATTATGTATACTTTTCTTTTTTTTTAGAATACTAACAGAAAAAAGGAGATGTTTTAATGGATCGTGTACAAAAAATGAAACAGCAGAAACAATATGAAGCATATGTAAAGAAAAAAACACCTGTCCACAACGTATGGTCAAACATGATAAAAGCATTTTTCACCGGCGGTATGATCTGTTTTATCGGACAAGTGATCTACCAGTATTGCGAACTGCGGAATCTGTCTAAAGATGACTGCAGCAGCTGGACCTCCCTGCTTCTTATCTTGATCAGTGTACTCCTGACAGGGACAGGTATTTATCCCCGCCTGGCAAAATGGGGCGGCGCCGGAGCCCTAGTACCTATTACTGGCTTTGCCAATTCTGTGGCAGCTCCTGCTATTGAATACAAAAAAGAAGGCCAGGTATTCGGCATAGGCTGTAAAATCTTCACGATCGCAGGTCCTGTGATCCTATACGGCATTACGATCAGCTGGGCGCTGGGACTCCTGTACTGGATATGGATCACGATAAAATAGAAAGTTAACGAAACAACACCCCTCGCATACCGAAAGGCATGGAGGGGATAGTTCTGATCTTTTCTCTATTTCTGCTGCATTTTTTCTTTTAGAAGTGCCTTTGCCTGTCCTTGCACCTCTTTTGTAATAGCGGGATGTGGACCGTACTGCAGTAAGTTATACGCTGCAGAGATATTCGCCATCACGGCGGTCTGGTACAGAGAATTTCCTTCACACCAGCCATACATAGCCGCTGCCGTAGAACAGTTGCCACAGCCGGTCGGGTCTACGATCTGTCCGACTGTCAGACTTGCCGCAAATTCTGCTTTTCCTTCTGCGATCATATAAGAACCTTTACTGCCGACCCGGAAGAAGCAGGGGACTTTTAATTCTTTTATTTTCTGCACGGCTTCCTCTTCTGTCTCGACATGGAAAAGAGATCTTGCTTCCGGATAATTGATCGAATACATATCCGTCTTTTTTATACATTCCAGTACCTTCTCATGACGGTTTTCTGTCATAGCCGCTGAAGTTGGGATCTCCCACATGATCTTCGCCTGTGTTTGACTGCGCACCAGCCCCAATTCTTCCCAGAATCCGCTTGTCTCTGAAGCTTCAATATAAATTCCCTTTGTCTTGTCATCACAATAAGAGGCGATCACTCCTGCTGAAATAATATCTAATTTTTCTACTTCCTTTTCTTCTTGTTCGCCATATATAGAAGCCTCTGAATGGAGCCCTTCCGTTCCGTATATAAGCTCTGTATACTGTGTATGAGGCAGAATGTACTGCAGGCCTGCAAGAGAACATCCGTTTTTTTCCATCCATTCTCCATAAAAGTTTTCAAAATCATTTCCTACATTAGATATGTACAGACAGTCATCCTCCCAGATCTTGACGCCCTCTACACAATAGATAGAACCGCCCAGATGACCCGTACTTTTACTGCCGTCTGCAAACACTATATCATTGACGATGGTAGGATCTGCTACGATATATTTCATCCTTCTTCCTCCTCTTCATCTGCCCGCAACTCAGCTCTTTGTTTTTTCAACGCCTGGATCTGCGCCTTGCTGTTCTTTAATTCATGCAAGATTACAAGGTTCGGATTGATCTCCTGCAGTCTTGCCAGCAAAGTTCTTATGATCACTCCGCTTAAAATACCTTCTGAGAGGATCTCATGTGAATCGTATTCTTTCAGGACGATCCCCACTCCGTATTCTTCCATATCCTCCCAATTTTCCATACTTTGCATAACCTCATTATATTTGCCGATCAGGATTCCATTTTTAAAATATGCTGTTGTCTTCATCTTACAGTCTGACAGATGGATAGAGCCAATCTTGTCGATGATACTTCTGTTAAAGAGATTTTTCTCCAGCCATTTTTGCGCAAACACTTGCTGGATATTTCCATATTTATCCTCCAGCCCCCTCATTTCTTCCGTCATTTCCGGATAGGTCAGGAAAAATTCCGCACGCTGCTCTTTCTCGGAAAAACCGATTGCATGAAGCAGATGATTGATATCCCATCCAATCCTCACTTTATCAAATGGATCATATAACTGATGGAACATTTTCGCAAAATCTTCTGCTGTCTGCAGTCCGTATTCTAATCCCCATCCTGCATTCTCCACTTCTATCTGCGGAGAGTTTTCCGTCATAAGTCCGCTCTCCAACAAGCGATTTATGAGTTCCTGGATCATATAGATCATTGCCTGGGAAATCTCTTCTCTTGGAATCGTAAATTCCCATTTTCCGTCGATCGGCGCATAATCGATCAGGTGAAATGTATACGCCTGCGCATTTAACGCACTCGCTGTCTCATACTCCTGCAGCCATCTTTCGTACATGTGCTCCCCTGTCAGATCTCCGTAATATGCCTTCACTGCATCCAGACTTCCAAACCGCTTCACCAACTCTGTAAAATTATTCTTTGTAAGAAAACTGGTCGGATAAGCCCAATAAGAACAATGGATCCTTTTCACTTCTTTTTCTCTCAACTGTTCTACTACAGCGTCTTTTCCTGCCTCATCTGTATACAGCATCTGATCTCTGGAAATCACATCGTCCATGAACACTTCCATTCCGGAAAGAGCATTTTTTTGTACAAATTCCGAAAGATCTGTCTCTTCTGCAAAGAGTTCCTCTTTATAAGTGGAATATTCTCTTATATTTTTTATCTTTGGCATATCTTTTTGAAAAGAATTGTTCCGTGCTTCCTTTACTTCATCCATAAATTCTTTCACATGATCTGCGCATATATCACCTGTATCTTTATATGTATCTTTAAAATAGCTTCCCACGATCGCCCCGTCTGCAATTTCCATCTGATCCGCAACATTCCCGGGAGTCATGCCCGCACCTACGAACAGCGGAAACTCTCCTATCATACTGCGAAATGTACGGATCTTTGACAAATTTGTTTCCTGTCCTGTGGCATCTCCCGTCACCACGATCGCATCACATCGCTTCATTCCAATCGCCAGATCCTCATCCAGACGACGTCCGGATCTATATGGCTGATATTTAAATCTTACGCCTCCAAGCACAAAAGCTGTACTCTTCTTCCTTGCCTCAGTCATAAATCGTCCAAACTTTTCGTCCTCTTCCGGGCATAAATGTCCCGAAACAGAATCCAGCTGTATAAACTTCGCATGGTATTTTTCTGCCAGTTCAAATCCAAGCGCGTCATCGTGAAGGAGATTGATCCCATAACAAATATCTGGATATGTTTCACTGACATATTTCAAAACCATTTCTGCCTGCTGCACAGTGCCGAAATAATTCTCTACCAAAACACAGTCTGCACCGTTTTCCAGCAGAAGTTTCAGTTCTTTATCCGCTGTGTCAAGTATTTCTTTGTCACTGTCTCCTTTTAAGTGCAGCATACCGATGATCGGCTTTTCTGTACCAAATGTTTCTTTTATATCTTTACTCATCCTGCTCTGCCTCCCTGTTTTTCTCTTTTGCTTTTGTCCAGATATAGTATGCAGGCATTCCGGTCACTACAACGATCACAGCAGCAATGATACTCTGCAGCGCAGACCACATAAATGTGGACACTACTAGGATCAGGCTCGTCAGGATAGAAATGACTGCCATAAATCTCCAAGCTGGAGCCTTCCATAACGGATTATAGTCTGCTTTCTTACGATGTACAAAAATCGTAACAAAGGCCATCGTATTTTTCAGTAATAAAACGACCGTAAAGTATCCCAGAAGATCTGAAATATTAGAAGCAAAGACCATCAATATCGCCAGCATACATTGTACGATGATAGAGAAATAAGGTGTGTTGTATTTTGGATGTACTTTCCCAAAGCTTTTAAAGAACAGACCATCTTTTGCCATGGCATATTCCAGTCTGGGCTGGAACATGATAACAGAAGAAGTCGCTCCCAGTACCACGATGATACCCGCGATCGCTATAAAGCTTCCCGCAAAATCTCCGATCAAAGGAAGACCTGCTGCTGCATCTGCCAGCGGAGCCGTGGATTCCACCAGTTTCTCAAAAGGTATAATGCCTGTGATCACCGTTGTCAAAAGTACATACAGCACGATGATGATCAAAACAGATCCGATCAAAGCTCTTGGCATCGTCTTTTTCGGATCTTTGATCTCTCCTGTCATATAACAGCATGCACTCATTCCATCATACGACCAGGTCGTAGCTGAAACTCCTGCCAGCAGAGCCATAATACCGACAGGTGCGCCTGCTACAGCCGGTTCGGTGATCAGCTCTCCTTTCAGGAAGAAAATACCACATCCAATGATGATGATAAACGGCAAAATCTTAACAAATGTCAGGATCGTATTCATTCTGCTTCCTGCTTCTACGGAGCGCACATGCATCAGCATAAAGAGTAAGATAACTGCCACTGCGACCAGTTTTACAGCCAGTCCATTCATCGGCACCAAAAAGGCTGCATATTGTGCGGTTGCCAATGCCACCACTGCAATTCCCGGCGGGTCATTTGCCCAAAAGGTCGCCCATCCGGTCAAAAAC
>NZ_JBBKBE010000023.1:0-32577 GCF_037890075.1 Mediterraneibacter sp. ICN-202921
ACAGAGTGATGATGATCTGAATTGATTTCAGTGCAATAGATATCTAAATAATAGATTGCCGCTCCACATCATCACTGGTGAAGCGGCATTTTACAGCATTACATAATCCAAAGTAATAACAAGTCCCCTATCCTCCACAAGATAGAATACTTTTTATTTTCATTTCATTGTGGGTACGGCTTGAATTCCAGTTCTCTGCGTGTTATACTATCCAATGTTGTAAAGCCTGTAAAAAATAAGGTCTATCGGGCTTTCCGCCGATTTCCGGCGTTAAATGAATCGTGTGTTCGAGACCTTCCACACGTAAAACAAAACTAAAGGAGAACAACAAAATGAAAGTATCAAAAAACATCCCCGTGCTGTTTATGGCACAGGCAGCAATGATCGCTGCCATCTACGTAGTTATCACACTTCTGTTCGCGCCATTTAGCTATGGTGAAATTCAGGTTCGTCTGTCGGAGGCGCTGACGATTCTTCCGATATTTACCCCTGCGGCGATTCCGGGTCTGTTTATCGGCTGTCTGCTCAGTAATATTCTTGGCGGATGTATCGTCCCGGACATTATTTTCGGCAGTCTGGCGACTTTGCTCGGCGCGTTTTTCACCTGGAAGATCCGGGATCTGAACAAGTTCTTTGCTCCGATCCCCCCGATCATCGCCAATATTCTCATCGTCCCTTTCGTGCTGAAATACGGATATCAGATTCCCCTCCCCATTCCGTTTATGATGCTGACTGTGGGAATCGGAGAAATCGTTTCCTGCGGTATACTGGGAATGATCCTGTATTACGCACTGGCTAAATACAAACACACTTTGTTCAGAAACAATTTTTAAAATTTAGCAATTAGACAACAAAAAACTTTCGTATACAGAGAATGGTCGGCTTTTCCAGTAATAACCATTCTCTGCAGCGAAAGTTTTTTATTTCACATACCCGATAAATGTATTGCCGCTGCCGCTGATCATATCTTCCATATCATTGACACTCACGGTGTTTTCTTCTCCTGTATCCGGGTCTACATACGTCACATCTGTTGTGGAATACCCCGTCAAAAGGATCGCATGGCTGGAATCTGTCAGCGCGATCACCGGACATCCTTTATTGATCACATACAGCACCTGGCTTAATGTACAGCCGGTCAAGTCCATTTTCTCAGCATCCGGCGCATACTGCTCCATATATCTCTCACATGCGTCTAGGGAGCCTTCACCTTCTTCTTTCTTAAATGTACCTGCCTCTGTATAATAGACTAAATCCCTGTTTCCTTTTTCCCACACATAGGACTGATCTGAAGAGATCACCACGCCAGAGACTTGTTCTGCCTTCTGTATCGCATATCCGGCCTTGTCATATACTGCTGCCAGTTCTCCCACTCCGTATACATAATATTTCTTTTGCCTGCTCTTATCACTTAGGCTGACTGTAATCGGGCGTTCTTTTAACACCTGATTTGCACGGAGGATCTTCGGCGCCTGACTTTTCAGTTCTTTCTCAAAAGTAAACCGCATCTGTGTCTCTTTTAAGTCTGTCGCAACTGTTTCCAGAACGACCCCGTTGTCGTTTCTTTCTTCATTATTCGTAATATAATCCGGACTCGACGCGTGATAGACGTCTCCGCTTTTTACAACCCGGTTGATCGTCACAAGATTGTCTTCCACGATAATATCCGAAATAAATGTATCTTCAGCCGCATAATTTTTGACTGCTTTATTTTCTGTATCGCGAATTTCCAACTCGTACATAGGCGCTATCTCATCGCCGGACACAGATTCTCCAGAATCCTCTGGATGAAGCTTGCCATAGATAAAATCATCTGCCACAAATCCTAACGGGCGGACAGCCTCCCCCTTTTTCGCTTCTATCGTATAGGAATCTCCCGCAGACAGATCCAATACTTTGATCTGCGCAGCGCTGTTCAAAGAACCATTTGTCTGGTATGCAAGCAAATGACCGTCTGCCGATACCGTATACTGCCCTTCTTCCAGCTTCTCTGCCAGCACAGTCTGCTTATCTTTGTCCAGATCGATCTGATACAATGCTCCTCCTGCCAATACGTACAATACTTCCTGTTCATTATTGTAGTATACCATTTTTCCAAATTCATCTTCCGCGATCGCAAATGATTTGGTACTTGGGATAAACGCCTTTTCTTCTGCCGCATTTTTCTTGCTGTCATAGTCATAAACAGCAACGCCTACTTCTCCTTCATGTCCCCCCTGATTCATATAGCCATATACGGCAAATATCATACTGCCGTTTTCTTCCATACTGATGATACGTACCGCATGCTGATCATTCCTGCTGCGCACGTCGTATCCCTCTTTATTGGCAAAACTAAATATCTGGGTAAACGTATCTTCTTCTTTGTTATACAGCCAAAGATCTCGTTCCTGGACAAAAGCAAGGATCGTATCCTCTTTGTTCGTCTCATAGGCAATATCCTGCGGTGCGATTCCAAGCAGTATCCCATCTTTGTCCAATACTTTCGCCGTTCCATCAAATACCTGGTTCATACTTCGATTATAGTCCAGCAGATACATTTCCCCTTCACTTAAGCGTACCCTGAAAAACTCTTTGATATTATACGTCTCAACTTCACTGCTCTCTCCCTTACAGGCCACCTGATATTTAGCAAGGACAGATGTATACACCGTATTACTTTCCTTAATGCTCCATTCTATCTCTCCGGTAATTTCAGGCTGTAATTTCCCCCACGAAATATGACGGATATCCGAATGAATATTTACTGTCTGATAGGTCGTATTATCACTTGTCTCGTCGGGTTCCAGATAAACACTCAGCTCTTCTGCCTTCGTCTCATCAAAGGTCTTGTCGTGAAAATCCTGTGCAAACTGCAGACACTCTTTTACAGATAGTTCATCCGGTCGTTCGATCCTGGTATAATAATAGATCTCTCTTTCTTCCGTCACTAATATCATACGCAGGACCGCTTCCTGTACGTCCTCCTCCAGGGAACTATCCAACTGGATCGCTGTCTCCTCTGCTGAAAAGTCTCCCACCTTGCCGGTCGTATATACTTCTTCTCCATCCAAGGAGTATACTTCGTACTTGACCTGCGTGATTTCCTCTTTTCCCTTTTCTATCCCCAGTGTTAAAGAACCTTTATCATCCAACGGGGTGATCGTATCACGCATTGCGGTGATATCCATCTCCTCCACGTAACCGGAAAGTGTATTGACCTTATATCCTTCCACGTAAAAATACACTCGCGGCAGCGTAGGATCTCCCATATCTACGGTGGAATCTTCCGTCCCCCTGTTTATGATCAGACTGCTGATCACAAGCGCCGCCAGAAATACTCCCAGCAGTACTCCTGCTTTTACCAGTTTTTTTCTCATTTATTTCTCCTTTTTTCGTCCAGAAGTGTGCCCAAAACAGGATGTACACAGAGCAGTTCCTCACACCTTCTGATTTCCTCCGCCGCCTTTTTACGATCGCAGCCGGAAGCCTTCTTTACTGCACGTATCAATATATTTTTTGGTGTATGCTCCATATCGATAAATTCCAGTATCTGTGATTCGTACCCCTCTCTCTCCAGATATTTCGCCCGCAGTCCATCTGTCACAAGCGCCGCCATACGTTCTTTTAAGAGTCCATAATCCAGGATCGGGCTGAGGTCTTCATTCCCTATCTGTCTGTTCAGCTCGTGCTGACAGCAGGGAACCGAGAGGATCACTTTTGCATTCCATCCGATTGCTTTCGCAAGAGCATGATCGGTTGCCGTGTCACATGCATGAAGCGTTACGACCATATCGACACGATCCACTCCCGTATATTCCGCGATATCCCCCCTCAAAAAAGACAGCTTTTCATAGCCGTATTTTACCGCCAGCCTGCTGCAATGTGCGATCACCTCCTGCTTAAGATCCAGTCCTATGATCTTTATGTCATATCCCTTTAATTCATGCAGATAATAGTATATCGCAAAAGTCAGGTAGGATTTGCCGCATCCGAAATCCAGGATCGTTAGTTCTTTATCCTTATCCAGCTGCGGAAGAATATCTTCTATAAATTCTAAAAAGCGATTTATCTGACGAAATTTATCAAATTTTGCGTGTACGACCTTCCCTTCTTTAGTCATGACACCCAGATCTACCAAAAAGGGAACCGCTTTGCCTTCTTCTAATATATATTTTTTACTCCTGTTATGGGAAAGATCTACCTTTGGCAAATTGTCTTTATTCCTCTTTTCCGTCACAGTCATTTTCCCTTTTTTGCTCACCAGCACAGTATATTCCTTCCCGCCTGCCGTCATCTGCATCTGTCTGAACATATGCATATAGGAAAGGATCCTCTCTGCCGCCTTTAGAGCAGGTACATTCTCATGAAACACCTGCGTCTTCGTATACGCCTCAAACTGAAAATACAGACTGCCTTTCTTTTCTATCGGACGTACCTTTACTTTTAGTATTTCCCCTTTTACCCGCGGATTACTTATGACCGCACGTACAAAATTTATATCCAGAGATGTTTCTAATATCTTTTTTAATTCATCCATATCCGGCACCTCTTTTCAGCGCTTTTTTCAATTATACATTGTAAAACAATCCGCCGATTCCCGCAACCTGTAAAGCCACTTCAACAAAAAATCTTGTTAATAGGACAAAACACCTTCCTATTATAAAAATAAGCGCAAAGAGACATTCCCCTTGCACTTATTTCTATAAACGATCTTTGATTTTAAAGTTTTTCCCAATCAGCCGATTTTGCATATATCCCTTCCTACATCCCAACCGGTTCGATCAAGTACCCTTTCTGCGCCAGCATCTCTTCTATCATATCCAGTGTCTCTTCACTGTCCGCCTCCACCGTATGATAATGATAATCTGATGTGATATTTTTCAAAGGACTGGATTTCCCGCTCTTTATATCATCCAGAAACCGCATGATCTTTCTGCGGGATGTGATGTTGAGTTCTGCCTCCATATGTCCGTACACTCTGTGGTTTACCATAACATTTTTGATGCTTCCTCCCAGATCTACGATCGAGATCAGTTCTTCCTCCAGCTGTTCGTCTGTATGCTTCACTTTGAAGACACGGCTCACATGATACGGCTCTTGTAAAATATATCCTCTGTTTGTCGAAAGAATGTCATGTCCTGCTGCCCGGATCAAAGCTATATCCTGTACAATGACCTGGCGGCTTACATGATAGTCCTCCGCCAGTTTTTTCCCGGATACAGGAACATCACTTTGTTTGATCTGCCTTACGATTGCATTTCGTCTTTCCTGCCCAGTCATCCTTTTTTTCTTCTCCTTCTCTTCTCACTCTATACTGCATGCAGATGTTTCAGGGAAATATCCAAGATCGGTGCGGAGTGTGTCAACGCCCCGCTGGAAATGTAATCTACCCCCAGACTTGTAAGCCGGCTGATATTTTCTTTTGTCACATTTCCGGAACACTCCGTCTGTGCTCTTCCCTCTATGATCTGTATAGCTTCTGCCATATCCTCTGTCGTCATATTATCCAGCATGATAATATCTGCACCTGCCTCCACCGCTTCACGCACCATATCCAGATCTTCCACTTCTACTTCTATTTTTCTTACAAATGGAGCATACTCTTTTGCCATCTTTACCGCTTTTGTCACACTTCCCGCGGCTCCGATATGATTGTCCTTGAGTAAGACGCCGTCTGATAAGTTATATCTATGGTTATATCCGCCGCCTACACGCACCGCATACTTCTCGAAAATCCGCATATTCGGCGTTGTCTTTCTCGTATCTAAAAGCTTCGTTTTGCTTCCTTTCAGTAATTCCGCCACAGAATGTGTGTAGGTAGCGATCCCACTCATCCTCTGCAGGAAATTAAGAGCTACCCGCTCGCCGGATAACAGTACCCGAATGTCTCCCCTGACTTTTCCCATCAACTGTCCGTTTTTCACTTCGTCCCCATCCTGGCAGTAAAATTCCACTTCTGTATCCGCATCCAACAGTTCAAACACCTTCTTGAATACATCCAGCCCGGCTATAATACCGTCCTGCTTACAGATCAATTCTACTTCTCCTTTTACTGCCTCTTTCATTACCGCATTGGTACTCACATCCTCACTGGATATATCTTCTTTCAATGCTTCTAAGATCAAATGCTCCGCCTGGAGCGTCATAGTTATGTGATTCATCTTTTACTTTCTCTCCTTTTCTTTCTGTCCATATGCCGCCGTAATCTTCCTTGCGGCACGTTTTGCGAAAACAAGACTTTCCAATAAGGAATTGCTCGCCAGCCTGTTGGCTCCATGCACACCGTTGCAGCTTGTCTCTCCTACAGCGAATAACCGTTCCATGGAGGTCCGGCTGTACGAGTCCACCCAGATACCTCCCATAAAATAGTGCTGCGCCGGTACGACCGGAATACACTCTTTAGTCACGTCATATCCTTCTTCCAAACAATGTTTATATATATTCGGAAAATGCTTCAAGATCTCTGTTTTGTCCATTTTTTCCATAGAAAGCCATACATACTCTGTTCCATCCTTTTCCATTTGTTCCCGGATAGCCTTTGTTACCACATCTCTCGGAAGCAGTTCATCTACGAACCGTTTTTTGGCCTTGTTATACAGCACTGCCCCTTCTCCTCGGACAGACTCCGAGATCAAGAAACGTCTTCCCGGTTTCTTCGAATATAATGTCGTCGGATGGATCTGTACATAATCCAGATGTTCCAGACGTATCCCATGCCTTTTCGCAACAGTGAGCGCATCTCCTGTCAGATGAGGAAAATTCGTTGAATGTTCGTATAATCCTCCAATACCGCCGCTTGCCAGGATCGTATGCTCTGCCTGTATTTCCATTTCTCCTGCCGCTTTACTGACAGCATACACACCCCTGCATATTCCCCCTTCCTCTACAATGTCTGTCATTGTCGTATACTCCAATATCTGTATATTATCCCGTTCCTGCACTTGCTTAAGCAGCTTGCTCGTGATTTCTTTTCCGGTAATATCCTTGTGGAAAAGTATACGGGGTCTGGAATGAGCCCCTTCTCTTGTATATATATATTCGCCGTTTTCTTTCTCAAATTCAACTCCACAGGCAGCCAGATCTTCTATGATCTCTCTGGAACTTCGGATCATAATATCCACCGATTCTTTTCTGTTTTCATAATGTCCGGCTTTCATCGTGTCTTCAAAGTACCCTGCGTAGTCGTTCTCATCCCGCAGTACACAGATCCCTCCCTGTGCCAGGAAAGAATCACTGCTTTGTACATCTGCTTTTGTCAGCATGATGATCTGCTTGTCCAAAGGCAGATTCAGCGCGCTGAAAAGTCCGGCCACTCCGGTCCCTACGATCACCACATCCGCCTGTATTTTCATATGCCCATCCCCCATATCTATTTTGCCAGTTCCAGCATACGCTTCAACGGTTTTTCATACGCTTCCGCCTCGGCTTTTGTCATCTGTACTTCATTTTCGCCGGTTTTAAGCACATGTTTGATCTTTTCTAAAGTAATCCTCTTCATATCTCTGCAGACCGGGACCGTATCGGTAAAGTAAAAGGTCTTTTCCGGATTTTCTTTTTCCAGCATGTACCTTACGCCCTCTTCTGTACAGATGATAAATTCCTTCTGCGGACTTTTCCCTGCGTACGCAATGATCCCGGAAGTACTCCCTATATAGTCTGACATACGGCAGATCTTCTCCGAACACTCCGGATGTGTCAGAATCTGTGCCTGCGGATGAAGTTCTTTTAACTGCCGCACTTCTTTTTCCTGTACCTCCTCATGAATCGGACAATACCCTTCATTATAAATGAAATGCTTTTCCGGTACCTGTTTAGCTACATGGTGTGCCAGATTTCTGTCCGGTATGAAAAAAATATGCTTATTCGGAAGTGCTTTCACAATCTTCACCGCATTTGCCGATGTCACGCACACATCCGAATATCGCTTCAGTTCTGCCGTAGAATTGATATAGCAGACAACTGCCAGGTCATCATACTCTTCTCTTACTTTCTGGATCGTTTCTTTCGCCGCCATATGCGCCATAGCGCAATCCGCCTGTCTGTCCGGCATCAACACTGTTTTCTCCGGATTGAGGATCTTGGCGCTTTCTCCCATAAAAGAAACTCCGCAAAATACGATCGTATCTGCCTGCAGGGATACGGCCACCTTGCTTAAATAAAAAGAATCTCCTATGTAATCGGCGATTTCCTGTACCTCCCCCGGCACATAATAATGAGCCAGGATCACGGCTTTCTTTTCTTTCTTTAATTGATGTATTTCATCTACTATTGACATAACTATACTCTTCCTCCCAGTAAATTCACATCATTATATCACATGTTTTTACATGTGACAAGACACATAAGTTGACAGCTTTACATTTACGAAAAAACCTCAAACCACTTCACTTTCAAAAGTTCATTCTGGTTTGAGGTTTTATATTTATATGCATATTTTAGACTGTAGGCTTTACTTCCAGCGGATTGTCCAATCCATTTTCAAAACGATACAGGCTGTCAAAATTATACCGCATCATATTCTCCACATCCCGCTCTGTATAAAATGCCGTATGCGGAGAAAGGATCACATTCGGGAAAGAACGGAGGATCGCCATCGTCCTGTTTTCGATCACATCCCCCATCCGGTTGTAATAATACAAACCGTCTTCCTTTTCCAGCACATCCAGGGCCGCGCCGCCGATCTGCCCAGACTCAAGGCCGTCGATCAGCGCTTCTGTGTCGATCATACTTCCGCGTGCGCAGTTGATAAGCACCACGCCTTTTTTCATACGGGATATCGTCTCCGGATTGATCATATGATAACTCTCCGGCGTTGCCGGCGTATGTATCGTGATCACATCCGATTTCTCGTAGAGTTCCTCCAGTGTCACATATTCACAGGGCAGCCCTTCCTTTTCATATAGATCATATGCCAGGATCCTGCATCCAAATCCTGAAAGATTCCGTATTACATTCGCGCCGATCTGCCCGGTTCCGATCACGCCCACCGTACAGCAGGACAAATCTTTACCGATCTTTTTTCTGAGCGTATAATCCTGCACCTCGGCACATTTCAAAATATACGACATATTCCGCAGACACATCAAGATCAGCATGACTGTATAATTCGACACTCCGTCCGGATCATATTTTGTATTACTGACGCGCATATTCAACTCTTCTGCTTTCTTCAGATCAATATGATCATATCCTATAGAACGTGTAGTGATGTACTTCACGCCCAGGTCATGAAACTTTTCTAACAGTTTTGCCCCTATTTCGCAAGGCGTCGTGCTGACTGCGTCATATCCTTGTGCCAGATCTACATTCTCCATCGTAGGATACTCTGCGCTCCATCCAAAGTCTATTCCATATTCTTGCTTTAATCTCTCTGCTACATCCAGTTCATCAAATTCACGCATAGCGTATATAAAAATCTTCATGTCTGCTCCTTTTGCGGTACTTTATTTTTTATTCTTCTGCATCTCCTTCAATTGCGGAAAAATCGCGGGAAGGATCGATCTTCTTGAGCCCAAATCCGGTCAAAATATAAATCAATGAAATCACCGGTACAAACATCGCAAGGAAATTGTATTTGCACATAGAAGCGGCGGATACGCCTAAGACGCCAGCCACAAATACCGGTCCTGTGCTCCACGGCATCAATGTTCCTCCCAGAGTTCCTACATCCTCCATGATTCTGGACAGGTTTTCTGATTTCAGATTATAGCGTTTTAATAAAGGATTAAATAATGTCGCATCCATAACAAATGGGAAATTATACGTAGGCACTAGAGTAATACCAAGCCATGTAGTAACATAAGCGGATACAAGAACTCCCTTTCCTGTCTTGATCTTTCTTACCAGCATATCAAAGATCGGCTGCAAAATACCCGTACCTGTCAAAATTCCGCCCAGCCCCAATGCACTGATGAAGATAGACAAAAGTTTCAGCATACTTGTCAAACCACCACGGTTTAAGATAGAGGTAACCATTGTATCCTCTGTATTTGCTACGAAACCGCTGGTCAGGAAAGTTCCCAGTTCCGTAATAGATACGCCCTGATATGCAACAGCGATCACTGCCGCGATCAAAGAACCGACCAACAAAGAAACTACCGTAGATTTCCGCATCAAGATCATGACAATAACAACGATCAACGGGATAACCGGCAGGAAATTAATATGATACAGTCCCTGTAAAGCTTCTACAAATGCATCTGCCGCAGCTCTGTCATATGTGTCTCCTGCTGTTGTGATTCCCATGACCGCATACACGATCACACAAAGAAGAGCCCCCGGGATCGTAGTCCATAGCATTGCTTTAATATGTACGAAAATATCTGTCTCTGTCAATGTAGATGCCAGAATCGTTGTGTCAGAAAGTGGAGACATTTTATCTCCAAAATATGCGCCTGATATGATCGCTCCTGATGTAAAAGCCGGATTGATCCCTAAGGCTGTCCCTATACCGATCATCGCCACCCCGACTGTCCCTGCAGTTCCCCAGGAAGTACCTGTAGCGACAGAAATCACACAACAGAATAAAAAGGTAAAAGGCAGAAAAAATTTGGGTGTAATGATCTCCATACCTCCAACCAAGATAGAAGGAATCGTCCCTGCTGCCATAAATGCCGCGATCATAATTCCTACAGCCAGAATGATAGCTGAAGAGGGAATACATTTCTTGGCAGATTCATAAGCAAAATCTTCTATTTCCCGGAATTTAAATCCCAAAGGCATCGCAAAAAGGCCTGCAATCAACCATGATGTAAACAATAAAATCGCAAAATCAATTTTAAAGATAGCAAAACCCAATGCTATAAAAAGTACGATCACTGTAAAGGCTATGATCGAGTACTGCCATGACGGCGTTTTCCTGTTTGTTGTCTTTTCATTTCCCATAATCATCTCTCTCCTTTAAATTTTTCTTTTGCTTTCTTTATAAATCATTTATAAGCCTATCTTTTTAAAGCCATTCTCCAGATCGTCGATCAAATCTGAAACATCTTCCAAACCGACAGAAACACGGATCAGGTCTGCCGGAATCCCTTTTTCGGCATCTGCGTCTTTCGGACTGATCAGGGAATGAGCTTCCCCTAAACTTACCCAATGTTTAAACAATTTTAGTTCCGGGATAAATTTCTCATGCAGTGTCTCATGATCTACATCCAATTGGAAACACAACATACCGCCGAATCTTTTCAGCTGCTTTTTCGCCAGTTCATGCTGCGGATGTTCTGCAAGCCCCGGATAGATCAGATTTTTTACAAACGGCTTTGTCGCCAAATACGCCGCCATTTTTTCCGCATTGTCACAATGTCTCTCCATACGCATAGGCAAAGTCTGTATGCCCCGCATGATCAAAAAGGAACCAAAAGGACTCAGACAAGGCCCTAACTCTCCCATCATTCTCTGGAGTTTATAATAGATTTCATGTTCATTTGTACTGATGGCGCCGCCCAATGCGTCTCCGTGCCCGTTTATATATTTCGTAGCGCTTTCACAGACCACATCGCAGCCTAATTCCAGCGACCTGCACAGATAGGGTGAAGCAAAGGTATTGTCATTGATATGCTTGGCGCCATATTGATGAGCCAATTCACTGCACCTTTTCAGATCGATCACTTCCAGCATAGGATTGGTAACTGTTTCTGTCAGGATCAATTTTGTGCCGCCTTTTTTCAATTCTTTTTCCAGTTCTTCTTCCTTGGTCATATCTACCATGACGACATCTGCGTTAAGCAGTCTTGGCAAATCTTCTCTTACAAAGAAATATGTCCAAAGATACAGATCCTTATGACAGATAATGCGTTCTCCATGATTAAGAAGCGCTAAGATCGGCAGCGTCACTGCAGACACTCCGCTCGCTGTCGCCAATGTATAGGCCGCCCCTTCCAAGGAAGCAATATTTGCGCACAGTGCATCCCTGCTGGGATCTCCATTTCTCTGGTAAGTCGTACCTGATGTAACCGATGCGTAGATCGGTACCGCTGAACGGTCTGTATAATTTCCCACATCAATTGCACGGGTCGCAAAGTCCATATCTTCATATTCTTTGTTTTTTTCAAAAATATGTGTTCTGTCAATTTTGGGCATTAATTCTTCACTTGTTCCCATTTTCCCCTCCTGTTTCCCGCCGGTTTTGCCGGTGAATTTTTTGATATGAAATATTATATATTTGTTTTTATGAAAATAATATTCGCATTTTCAATATAATTTTTTCATTTAATTTGTCATATACGTCAAATATTTTTATATAATTATTGTTTTATGCAAATATTGTTTATTTTGTATATTTTTCCATTTATAATTTTGTTTATTCCGACACTTTTCTTCTTTTTACACATTTATTGCATATATTTTATTTACAAAACCTCTGTTTTGTATTAGCATATTTATAAATAATTATGATTTTTGCATATAGAAGGGACGCTATCATGAAAACAAGCAAAAGCGAAATCATTTCACGTCAGAATAAGATCATTAATTATCTGCGTAAAAATAATTGCATAAAAATAACAGAACTTGCGGATATGTTTGGCGTATCGGATACAACGATACGCAGAGATATACACCTTCTGGCTAATTATGGAGAAGCGATACGATGTAAAAATAATATATGTATGTTGGATATAAAAAGAAGTCATCCGAAATTCGACGACGAAAAAGGTACCTCTGCCTGCACGGAAGAAAAAGACAAAATCGCTCAATATGCGGCTACTTTACTTGAAGACGGGGATACTGTCTTTTTTAACAGCAGTTCTACCGTTCTTAGGATCATCCCATACATTAAAAATAAATCCGTTACAATTATTACAAACAATGGAAGGAGTTTATTCACAGACAGAGATTCAAGCACAGAACTTGTACTGATCGGGGGTGAAGTGATCGGAAATACAAAAATGGGAAATGCCAAAATGTATACGACAGGCACTCTCGCTGTCGAGGCAATAGAAAAAATATCCGCAACAAAATGTATTCTTGGAGTAAGCGGCATCAGTGCAAAAGGTGGTCTTACTTCTATGGCTGTACAGGATCCTGCCGTCAACCAGGCGATGATCCGCCACTGCAGCGGCCCTGTGATTGTTGTGGCAGATCACAGGAAAGTAGGGATCCAACATAGTTTTTTCTTTGGGAACTTATCGGATGTTTCCTGTCTGATCACAGATGCAGAGTGTGACTCTTGTGAACTAGAGAAAATACGGCAAACCGGCGTCGAAGTCATTATCGCAGACACACAGCCAGCCCTTCCGGAAGTATAAAACCGGAAAGGCTGGCTGTTGCGCTCTCTATTTCTTATTTTGTCTTTCCGCTGTACACTGCTGTATTTTTTTCTCCGTTTTCTTCTATCTTCACATCCGGAAAGCTTTCAATATACTGCTTAAACTGTGAATATCCATAATCCCGGACTTTGAAATCTCCAAACCGGTTTCTGATCTTGTTTCCCAGCGTTCCCAGCGACACCCCCTGGCGTCCCGCATCCCGCAGCAGCTGCAAAATATACTCTTCCAGCATCTCTTTTTTGCTTCTGTCTTCATACAATGTCACTGAAACTTTTGTACCGTCCTGGATCAATTTCAGTTTTGGAAAAGTCTCCAGAAATTTAGAAAGCAGGCTATATCCATACCGACGCACATCAAAATCCGGATATAGTTTAACGAGCCGGCTTCCCACTTCGCCCAAACCCGTTTCTTTATTATCATTTTGATTCTCTGTGATGATCTTCACTACAGCTTCCTCGATCTGATTTTTAGAAACTGCCATATCCCGGTTTGCTTTGTCACTGTCTTTCCCCGACGGCGCATGACTGTTTGCGCGTTCTTCTTTCTCTAATGTATTATCTTCCAATAGAAGCTCCAGCTCTGTAAAAATATCACATGCTTTACGAAATGGCTGCGGCGTTTTCACTTCCCCCATACCAATCACTGTCTTGCCGCTCTCTCTTAGACGGCTGGCCAGTTTTGTAAAATCACTGTCACTGGAAACCAGGCAAAAGCCTTCCAATTCACTCGTATACAGCATATCCATAGCATCGATGATCATCGCCGAATCTGTGGCATTTTTCCCATAAGTATAGCTGAATTGCTGGATCGGCGTGATAGAATTCTGCAAAAGCTCACCTTTCCACCCGGCATTATTCGTCTTTGTCCAGTCTCCGTAAATCCTTTTATAAGTTACATTCCCGTATTTTGACAACTCGTCCAAGATCGGTTTGATATATTTTGCCGACACATTGTCCGAATCGATCAACAGTGCATATCGATCTTCCATGCTTTATATTCCTCTCCCTCTAAAGTTTTCCATATAAATTCCCCATTCTCATATACCATATAGCTGTGTGCTGAATTTTCTTTCGGAATAGAAACAGACCCCGGATTCATATACCAGAACGTCTCCCCCTCTTCCCCATATATCTCTTCGCAGGCCGGCACATGGGTATGTCCGTTCAGCAAGATGTCTCCTTGCTTTAACATAGGCGGCTTATGCGGATTAAATACATGCCCATGGGTGGCAAAAATAGTCGTACCGCCCAATTCTAAAAATGCATACTCCGCCATGATCGGAAATTCCAGTACCATCTGATCCACCTCTGTATCACAGTTGCCACGCACACACATAATTTCCCGGCGCAGAGGATTCAGCATGGCGATCACTTCCTTTGGCGCATATCTTTCCGGAAGATCATTGCGGGGACCATGATACAAAATGTCTCCCAAAAGCAGAAGCCTGTCTGCCCCCTCCCGTTTATATGCCCCCAGCATCTCTCCACAATAGTATGCTGAGCCATGAATATCTGACGCTATCATAAGTTTCATAAATCATATTCTCCTTTCAGCAAAAAGCTCTCCTGCTCGATTCCCAGCCCCGTCGCCGCTATTTTTTCAATGAGCGGCTGCAGCAGCGGCTCTTTTAGTTTGCGTATCTTTTCCAGTTTCTGCTTCTCCAGTGGTTCTGCATATTCCTGGTATTTTTCAAATACTTCTGTGTCCATATATACAGGCCGCAATTGCGGAAACACCTTTTCTTTTATATTCTGAAAGATTTTTATGCCGCCGTAGTCTAAATCTCCGCTGTGCAAATATGTCACTTTTTCATTTTCTAATACGCTATATAGTTTTTTAAGAAATTCTTTTTCTTTCGGTGCAAAATATCCGTGACTGAATATATAAAGCGTATCCTTTCTGTATGGAACCGATACAAAATTCGCTTTGTTTTCTATCGTAATGATCCGTTTCAGATCAGGCTGTTTTGAAAGAATCTGTGTACGCTTTAACATTTCGCTGTTAAAAGTCGCCCCATATATCCAATTCTTTGTACTGACACGCCGTAATTCTCCCTGTTTCGTTTTCATTTCCACTTCCAGCGGTCCTTTTATGGAAAGTTCCTGCGCATATTCCTCGATAAAAATCTGGGACAACACCGCTGTGTCATCCATCTCTTCATCTACATCTGCACAAAATCTTCTCGCCTGTGCGATCACATAGGATTGATAAGTATTCTCAAACTTTTTAGAAGAACCTAGATATTTTTTACTGAAAAGACGTTTAAACACTGGTTCTTTCTGCACATCTAATCCTCGAAAAAGCGGGCATCTCTCCTGCAAAGCAGCATATTCCTCCCGCCACTTTCTGCCTAATTTTTCCCCCGTCTTTTCCTTTTGCCGTCCTTTTTTCATCGAAGTGGTAAACAACTCTGTATAATAAGCTCGGATCCAGTGTGTTTTACACACATCCAGTTCCTGACGCAAAAGGAACTGATACTTCTGTGTCCAATACCAGCGTGGCTGAAAATCCTCATCCACATATTTTCTGTAGACTTCATAAAACAGCGGCATATCTTCCAGCTGATACGTAAGGGCGGCAAACTCAAACCCTTTGTACCCTTTGCTCCACTTGATCGTAAAAATGCCTGCGCTTTCCATTTTTTCTGCCGCTGACAATACATCTGACCGCAGATGCTCCCTGTCGCAGAGCTGCCCCATCTTATTATCCAGACTTTTCCTCCCTATACTCCCCTGTTTCCACTGACTGGTGCTATTTTCCACCTGTCCGATCATTTTTTCAAGAAGATACAGACATTCCCTGTCCTCCCAGAGAGCAGAGTCCAAAATTTTCTCATCTATATATGTTCTCTCATTGTCTTTCTTCATCTGTCTGCTCTCCATCTGATAGTTGGTCGAACTCCTGTCTTTCAAATTCTTGAATAGAGATACGCCGTTTATTGGGATTCGCATATACAAAAGTCTTATCCACGTTTTCTATGTAGTTCTGTATTTTATCATTGGTTGCACTGATAATAGCCTGAAAGCCCAGCCCACGAATCAGAGAAATACAGCTTGCTACCTTCTCCGCATCCATCTTAGAAAATGCTTCGTCAAGTACGACCAGTCGAATCGTGGACGGTCTTTTTAATTTTGCCGGCAGATTGATCTTATAGATCTGTGCAAAGCTTGCGAGCAGAGCGATATACAGCGGATTCTGCCCTTCACCCCCGGAATTCTTCTTGATCATACGGCTTAAGCCGATCCGCATTTCTTTCTCTCCATGCACGATCTGCTGCATATCAAAGGAAAGATAGGTACGGTAATCCGCATATTTCTCCATATTTCTCTTTGCCTCTTCCAGCTCCTCCCGCGTCGCATTGTCAGGGGGGAGAAAAATCTGGATCAGTTCATTCATCATATCGCCATATTCTTCCTCATGTTCCATTGTAAAAAGATCCATCTGATCTTCCAAATGGTCACTTAGCTGGGAAGGTTTAATATCAAGCGATTCGTCCATAAACATTTTGTAATACTTCCCATCCGGCCCTTTATTTTTCGTAATCACGAACTGATATTTATCCTTTCCAAAATCCAGTCTGCTGATGATCCGGTTCAGCTCGTCTTTCTGCTGGTATGCTTCCCGTATCGCGCTTCGTATTTTATAGATGAAATCCTCTTTAAAATGTTCCACCGCAAATGACGCCTGTTCTTTGGCTGCCGCTCTGTACATTTCCAAATCTTCACACGTAAGAGACTGCAGCAGTTTCTCATAAGGCGCATTGCTCTCTATTGTCGTCGACATTGTACGATTTGGATATTTTTGAATGTAATGCGTTCGTGTATCTATCAAGGTTTGATAATTTTTTTCTTTCTTTTGCTCGATCATACTTTTCTCTCGCAAACGTTCACCTTTTAAATATTCATAATTTCCGGAGCGGTGACTATTTAGAAATACCAGAAATTTTTCTTCCTGTTTTTCATCATAACAGAAATCTTTTTCTTTCCATGTCAATTTTTCGCTTACTTCCAGGTATTTTTCCTTTATCTGCTTCTCTGCCGCTTCATTGTTCCATATAGCTTTCTTAAGCATCTCTGCCGCTTTCGTATTTTCTTCCTGTTCTTTTAGCAGAATCTGCTTTTTCTCCTCCCAAAGAGAAAGGGACTCCGCTCTGAGTATATCCATCTGTTCCCGCAGAGATCGTTTTTTCTTCTCTTTCGCTGCTATTGCTTCCATATCACTTGCCCATTCCATATATTCTTCAGAAGGACGCGTAAGAGATTCTAGATTAAGTACCCTCTTGATTTCTTCTAACGTCTCCTGCATAGGAAGTCTTTCTGCCTGCAAGTTCTGGCATTTCTCTTCCAGCTGTCGGACACGCATGCGCATGCTTGTTTCGCCGATATAGGCACGTCTTGTATAATTTTCCGGGTTGATATGCTGCAGACGGAAACTATGATACAACACACAGTCCGCCGTGATCCCGATCTTATATCTTCTCAGTTGCTCTACATTCTCACACTTCATCACATTCCCCAGGAAGAAATGTATATAAGCCCGCACATACTCTTCTTTTGTCACTACTTCCTGTGCCAGTGAACCTTCTTTGGCAAGAAACTGCCCCTCCATCACCTTTTCTGTATCCAGAACTGCGGCACGGCAGAATTTTTTCTTATCCATATCCCGGTAGATCTCGAGCGCTGCTTTTGCATACTTTGGTTCTACAACTAGAAGCAGTTTATTATTTCCCAGATATCCTTCCACTGCATTGTGCCATCTCTCATCCCGTATATCCAGAAGGTCTGCAAGTATCTGCACCTGCACGGTTTTTCCATATTGCCGGCTAAGACGGGTACGCAGCTCGAATCTGGCTTCTTCCACTTCTGAAGGATATGCCTTTTTCCCTTGTTTGAGTTCTTTTAATTCCTCTCTCGCTGCTTTTTCTTCCTTCTTGACCGCTCTGAGCCTGCTGTCTGTATCTCGTCTTTCTTCCTCCAGCTCTTCCCGTATCTCTGCCAGGTTTTCCTTTAAACGTCTTAACTCTCCTTCTGTGATCTTCTGGTTCACAAAACGCTCAATATCCCACAATGTCTGATTTGGAGCCGCTTCGACTTCCATCCATTCCTTCAGCTGCGCTGCTGTCTTCTGCCATTTTGCCCTGCTGCTCTCCAGCCGTTCCAAAGTTTCATTAACATTCTTCAATTCTGCTTCAAGAGCTGTATATCCACTCTTGGCAATCTGTAAAAGAATGTTCTCATATTCTTCCTGTAAAATCTTTCGTTCTTCTTCCAGCTTTTTGGCGTCTGCTTTCTGTCCTTGCAGTGCAGACGCAATTTCTTTTTCTCTGTCTGTAAATTCCTGCAGTTTCGCCTTCATCTGCAGTATTTCCAATTTATCGATCGCATAAGAGCACTCTTTTGCTTCTTCTCTACTCTTTGCATATGTGTCATATTCCTGGGAAATCTCCTTCAAACAGCGGACTTCCTCTATAGTTTCTTCAATCTTGCCGCGCATTCTTCCATACTGCATGACACTTTCCTGCAAGTCTTCTATATGAATATCCTGTTCCATACAGATATATTCTTTCACAAAATCTTCCAGTTTGATATTCATCTTAAATGGGATCGCACGACGGAACAGCCGCGGAAATTTCTCCATATCCAGCCCGCCCAGATAAATATTGTAAAGCTGTCTTCTAAACCTTTCATTACTGGGCCCGCAATAAAACTCTTCAGAAGTAAAATTTCGCTGCAGATATTCACGTATTTCTGACGTCGTCAGACACCTCTTATCCGCACGGTAATGATTCTCCAGCAATCCTCCTTGGTGCCAGAAGAAGAGGCGTCCAATCTCATTGGTTGCCGTCTCCACATCAAATACAACACCGACACATTGCTTCTTGCCTGTCCCTATCTCCGTAAATTCTAATACGATCGTACTGGAAAAATTCTTGTTTCTAAGATACTGGGATTCATTATTCTCCCCAATATTTACCATTCCTCTAAGATATTCGATCAAAGAACGGTCGGAATCATCCGCTGCCGCTTTATTGAAAAAACCTCTCCCGTCTGTATTGGCATATAGAACGATCTGCATGGCATCGATCACCGTAGACTTTCCACTGCCCGAATGTCCTGTAAAGAAATTAATTTCTTTGTGAAACGAAAGTATTTTCCGGTCTATATAATGCCAGTTATTCAGGCATATCTTCGAAAGTGCTTTGAACGACTGCTTCTTCTCCACTGTATTCCTCCTCACTAAATGTACTCAGCAATTCTCTGACGTCGTCTCCCAGCAGTACCGCATGGATGCTTGGGTAGATTATAAAACGTGTATTTTCATTCAATTCTTCCAACACATCCATAGGTTCTATGATCTGATATTTTTTCAGCAGCGCGATTGTTCTTCGCATCTCAGTTGGTGATGGAAGCGCCGGCAATACGTGAAATTCTCCTGCCTTCCCATTGAGCATACCCATGGTGACACAGACCGAACTGCTGGATGAGACTGCTGCCATCTGTTCATCATAGAGGAGTTTTAATACCAGAAGATAAATGGTCGCCAATCGGGGAAGTTTCTCCCCCCATACCGTCTCTCCCTGTATATAGAGCAGCCCCATATGCACATTTTCCTGCAAAGTAATACCGGCAACCGCAAAATATTCTTTTAAAAATGCAAAATGCCTGCCAGCTGTCCTATATTCTCCTGACACAGCCATCCTCCCGGTTCTTTTGTCAAATTTTCTTTCCAAAAGAAAAGTCTGCCGGTACAATGTCTGTATCACGTTTTTTAAACGATCCTGTTCTTCTTCGTCCAGTTCTTCATAATATGTGATCATGAACTCCTCCTTATCTTCCCCGCGGTATAAATTTCAGATCCGGATAACGGTACTTTCCATTCTCTATCATGGCGGGCTCCTCCTCCAGGGTCTGATATTTACTGTGCCTTTTTGTACTATAGTCATAGGCAAGGATCAGTTTTTCAAACGCTTCCTCATCCATCTCGCCCAGTTGTCCTGCGTCCATGATACCGTCCTGCATATGTCTTTGTATAAAATCTTCTATCTCTGACACACTGTATCTTGTCTGTATCCTGTTGAGCTTCAAAACGGCGTCGCGGGACAGATCTTCGGTTTCCTCCTCTGCCGCCATCTGACTAATAAAACTAACCCTGCTTTTCCGCCGCTTATACAAGGATTTCTCTGACAGGATTTCCAGATGGGACAGATTCATTCTCTCTGAAATCACGCTGAGAACTTCTTCCTTCTCCTCTGTCTGTGCCAACTGATTTAACAATTTGACCACAAGCCCTTTGGTATCTGTCTCGCCGCTTAACAAATAATTCAGCCTCGTCACCGTCGCTCTTACATACTTGGAGTGTTCTTTATCCATGTTCGAGATACGGTGCTCAATATCATCAAACCCCCGCTCGATCAGATCAAGAAGTTCCAGCACGTCTTCCTTTGTATCTCCGGTATTTTGTGCTTTCTTGCGGATACGTTCCACCCATTCTTCATTATCACGCATTTCCCGCAGACATTTTTTAATATCCATCTTGTAGATATAAAAATTATCTGAAGTCTTTAATATATGATATTTCTTTTTTACGATTTCCTCCACATATCCATTTAAATGTTCCTTTAATAGTTCCCCATACGTCTCTTTATTTAATAATCTTTCAAAAAACTTGTCCATATTGTGAAGCATATCCTGCAGCGCCTTATTTAATTTCCTTGTATTTATAAGTGCTGTACGGAGCATGTTCAGATTCACTCTGGGATTATTCTGAAAGGAAAAAAGTGTTGCATATACATTTTGGATATACACTTCTGTCTCTTCCATCTCCTCTGAAGTCAGACGTTCAAACGCCTCAATAAATACAGCCGCATAATCCGGTATGACAATATTGGTTGTCATTGTATTGTAATCCTCGATCTTTTTCAGCCATCCGCTTTTCAAAAGCCATCTTAAAATTCTGGAAGCCGTTGTTTCCAAAAGATCGATCTCCGTCTCATCTTCTTCCCGCATAAGCCGGATCCGTTTTTTGGCGTTCATATCTCCCAATATCTGTACACAGATCTCTTTTGTAAGAAAATAATTACTGTACTGATATTCCTCATTAATATATAATAATGATTCTATATAAATTTCTCGATTTACCGATCGAAACAAGCTCCAGAATGAATCCGGTATATCAAATCGCATCTGCATATATGTACCTCTGACTTTATATCATCTATCTGTATACTGCTTTTTCATTATACCATATCTGACATATATTAAGAAAGAAAAGAAAACAGAGGATCCGCCTCATTAGACTTTCCTCTGTTTCTTCTCTGCTGTTTCTGCTGTATATTTTTATTTTGCCGTTCTTATTCCAGCCATTTAGCCGCATATGCCATCCTGATCGTCAGCTTGCCCTCCATAATATGTACGGGGATGTCCGCATCGATCGGATAGATCGCAGGTTCCGTCTCGCTCTCAAAGAAATATACCAGTACCCGCTTCTGGTAAGGGGCTACGATCCAGTATTCTCTGACCCCCGCATTCGCATATTTCTGGAGCTTGAATACATAGTCTCTTTTGCTTGTTCCCGGAGAGATCACCTCCAGGACAAAATCCGGCGCGCCTTTTATATTCCGCCTTACGATCTGCCAGTATATCCCCTCTCCTATCTTCTGTCAACATTTCTTTTTCTATCCATGATCTTGCAGAAAATGACCGCCGCTCCTGTACTTACCGCCGTCGCTATGATCCCCGCCCCTACGATCGCCGCAGGGTTGACGCTTCCGTATTGGCTGCGGTATGCGATCACATTGACCGAAACCAGCTGCAGAGAAGAAATATTCAAGATCAGAAAAGAACACATCTCGTTGCTTGCGATCCCTTTACTGCGCATTTGTCCCGGCGCTTTCTTTCTCCTTCTTTCCTCCTCCAGCTTTTCCAGTTCTTCCATCGCTTTTAGACCGGCAGGCGTGGCTGCCCAGCCAAGTCCTAGAAAATTCGCGATAAAATTCGTTGTGATATGTTCATTCGCCTTATGTCCCTGCGGAATATTCGGAAATAAAAATCGTATCAAAGGGCGCATTTTTCTTGCAGCCATTGTTATGACTCCTGCCTCCGAGGCAATCTCCATGATCCCGGTCCAAAAAGACATGACTCCGATCATCGTGATACATAGCGTAACCGCTTCTTTTGAAGAATCCAGCGCGGCATTTGTAATATCCGGCATTTTTCCGTTAAAAGCACCAAAGATGATTCCGACAAGGATCATACCTGCCCACAGATAATTCAGCATCCTCTACTCTCCTTTCAGATCTTTCCACATATATTCTTCCACGATCGCAAACGGCGCAGGTCCGACCGAGAGAACCGCTTCATGAAATTCTTTTTGGGAAAAATCTTCTCCCTTTTCCTTTGCCCACTCTTGTTTCAACTCCAGAAATTCCACATATCCAATATAATATTTCAAATAATTTCCGGGTGAACCGATAATCAGCTCATAAATCTCTTCTATCGTTTCCGTGTCTTTTATCCCATAATTTTTGAAAAATGCCACTGTATCCATCCGATCCCATCCATCATAGTGGATCCCCATATCCGCAAGAGCATACAAGCCTAAAATAATAGAACTGTTTTTTTGCAGCAGCACTGCCTGCTCCTTAGACAGCGGGGCAAGATAATAGCTGCACATTTCCGCATAGGTCGCCCATCCTTCTATATACCCGCCAAAATGAAAAATATTTCTTACAGGATCCGGATCCGTTCCGGCGTAATACACCGTTTGATATAAATGTCCCGGATACCCTTCATGCGCCAGTGTCGTAAACAATGTCAGACTATTGTTCATATGTGCCTGATTTACATAAATGACATTTTCACTTATATCATCTATAGCCGGTATCATATAAAAGGCCGGACTTAAATGTTTCTCCATCGCTTCAGGAACATATTTTACCTGCAGTTCTGTCTTTGGCTCTGCCGGAAAAGCAGTTGTGATCTTTCCTTTCAGATCACTTAAGATCACCTCCGGATCTGTCTCTGTCATGGAAAGTGTTTCCTGTACTTCCTCTGCCGTGATCCCCAGAACCGTTTCCATAGCTTCCAGATCCGCTATGATCTGCCTGCGCGTCATATCCTCCAGTTCGGAAATATCTCTGTCAGAACCTGTATACTCTTTTACGATCTGTGCATAATACGCTTTTCCCTCCGGAAGATAACACAGCCCTTTCTCATTTTTTCCTGTTCCCTTTAGCTTCTGTATTTCCGACACCAGTTTATGATAAGCCGGATATACATAGCTTTTTAAAATTAAGGCATTTTTTTGTATATAGTCACTTTTTTCTTTCTCTGTCAACTCATCTAATTCCTGTATTCTATTCACAAAGGTAGAAATCAAATAGTTTCCATCTCCCATATCTACGAAAGCATTACATTGTTCTATGACCGTATCTGCTGCATAATCTGCCATAAATAGTCCCCTTTCTGATTTTTTCTTCTCAAAGGCGATCAGACTGTCAAAATATTCCGGGGTCGTCTGCATTAATTCCAGATACAGCGCCACATCCTTTTCTTCATAAAACTGATACTCTGACAATAGTACCGGGAGCTGCGTATGAATTCCACTGACTAGTCCCAATGGTTCTTCATATAACAGGTAATCGGCATCCGCTTCTAGTATTTCGAAATATGCACGCATTACATCATATGTCAATTGGTTTTGCACAGAAAGATCCTCATAAGAAAATGCAGACAAAGATTCCTTCATATTTTCTATCGATACGTGCATAGCTGTTTCATCCGTAAGAAAATTTCCAAATGTGACCGGCGCATTTTCAATTCCATAATTCTCAGGATTTTTTAGCGTATAATGAAGGTTAACCGTGTTAGAAGCCGCCTCCTGAGCAAATACCATTTTTGTGTATCTGCGAAATGCACTGTTCTCGTCCTGTGGCGTATTTACATGACACCCGACTGCTGTAAGCGAAAATAGGAAAAGAAAAGCAAGTGCTAATGCTCCTGCTCTCTTTTTATCAAAACGTATTCTGTTTGTTTCGGATTTTATATTCCGGGAAAATAGAAATGACATAGAAAATCCCCTGATCTGTTTGTAATATCTTATGAAATCTTTTCAGACGATATTCTTAAATAGCAGGAATCGTACTTTTTCCACAGACATATAAATAAAAAAAGCGCACAAACTAGTAGGAGGATCTGATATGCAGCTTTTTCTTTATATTGCTGATTTTATTGTTCCCTTCCTTGTTCTGTCTGTTGTAGTATATGGCGTTCTTATGAAAGTCCATGTTTATGACTGTTTTATTAAAGGAGCAAAAAATGGATTTCTCACTGTCATTCGACTCATGCCGACATTGATCGGCCTTATGGCGGCTGTGGGCATTTTACGTGCTTCCGGCTTTCTGGATTTTCTTGGACGTTTACTTGGAGAATTTACTTCTTCTATCGGATTTCCAGGCGAACTTGTTCCACTTACCATTGTGAAAATGTTTTCTTCTTCTGCCGCTACCGGACTTCTTTTGGACAGTTTTAAAGAGTATGGCACAGACTCACGCTTAGGCTTGATCGCTTCCATTTCTATGTGCTGTACAGAAACCATTTTCTATACTATGAGTGTCTACTTTATGACAGCACGTATTAAGAAATCCCGTTATACCCTTACCGGCGCCATGATCGCCACATTTGCCGGTCTGGCTGCCAGTGTGATACTTGCCGATATGATGTTATGATTCTATATTCCTTGCCCTGTACCAAAAGATTTTCTCCGCCTGATACGATCCGGCAGGCTTAGGGTCTGATAGAATCCAGCGGGTTCAGGATTGTCTTGTCACATAGGTTATGCTAGAATAAAGTTAATATCAATGTACAAAAAGGTGGTGTTTTTATGGCAAGCGTGACATTTGAGCACTTGACCAAGACATATCCTAATGGTTTTATTTCTGTAAAAGATGTATCTCTCCATATTGAGGACGGAGAATTTGTTGTATTTCACGGTCCCAGCGGGTGTGGGAAATCTACGATCCTGCGGATGATCGGAGGCCTGGAGGATATTTCTTCCGGAGAAATTTATCTTGGCAAAAATTTGCTAAATGATATTCTCCCCCGTGACAGAAAACTCGCTATGGCGTTTCAAAACTATGAGCTTTACCGTCATCTCAATGTATATGATAATATGGCTCTGGGATTAAGGCTGCGCAATCTCCCCCGTACCGTTGTAGATTCCCGCATAAAAACCGCGGCTTCTTTTTTCGGAATTACCGATATATTAAATAAAAAACTAAAAGCCATTTCTGAAGCAGACAAACAAAAAGTAGCGCTTGGCAGAGCGATCGTCTGTCATCCCAAAGTTCTCCTGGTAGATGAAGATTTCGCACGTCAAAATGAACAGCGCCGCAAGGAAATGATTGCAGATATTTTAAAAATCAACAAAGTCTTCAGAATCACCGTTTTATATGTAACCAATGATTATGAGGAGGCAGTCTCCCTCAAAGAAAAAATTATTTTTATGAAAGACGGCAGTATCACACACATACAGCCGGCCAATGAAACACCGTAATTCGGCATACTCTATACCTTATCGTGCATAGCACGCCTGCCTGCAAGGCATGTATTACGGGATGCCCGTATGGGTATACCTTATCGTGCGCAGCACGCCTGCCTGCAAGGCATGTATTACGGGATGCCCGCATGGGTATACCTTATCGTGCGCAGCACGCCTGCCTGCAAGGCATGTATTACGGGATGCCCGCATGGGTATACCTTATCGTGCGCAGCACGCACGACTATAAGAAAACAGCCAGTACCGATTTGGCACTGGCTTATTTTACAGCAGATAATTATATATTTCTCTTTTGGATACTCCTCTGTCTTTTGCAACACACTTCATGGCTTCCTTTTTCTCTTTTCCTGCTTCCATGTAGAACTGCATGTGTTCCTCTATACTCATTTCCTCCCATTTAGCCCGTTCTTCCTGCTTTACTTCTTCTGCACTTTTTCCCTCTATCGCCAGTACACATTCCCCTTTTGGCGTATGTTCCGCATAAAATGCCGTTGCCTCTTCCAGAGTAAATGTCATCACGTTTTCATGCTTTTTTGTCAATTCTCTGCATACAGTGACTTTCCTGTTTCCAAGTGTTTCTCTTAATAGTACCAATGTCTTTAAAAGTCTGTGCGGCGCCTCATACAAAATAATCGTTCTTGTTTCCGCAGTAAGTTCTTTTAGGATACACTCCCGTTCTTTTTTATCTGACGGCAAAAATGCCTCAAATGCAAACCTCCGGGTAGAAAGCCCTGAAAGTGTCAGCGCCGTAATACATGCGGCTGCGCCAGGCAGTGATGTCACCGTGATACCCGCCTCATAACACATACGCACCAATTCTTCTCCCGGATCTGAAATTCCCGGCGTGCCTGCGTCTGTGATCAATGCAATATTTTGCCCTGCCTGCAGTTTTTCGATCAATTTCTTCCCTTTTTCATATTTATTATACTCATGATAACTGGTCATGGGAGTCTGTATTTCAAAATGATTAAGTAATTTTATACTGTTTCTCGTATCTTCTGCAGCAATTAAATCTACTTCTTTTAAAATACGTATCACACGAAACGTCATATCTTCCAAATTTCCAATTGGCGTTGCGCATAAGTAAAGTGTTCCTGACATAAAATACTCCTATATACTTTTTTCTATTGATACATGATGAGAGGCGGCTCTATTCTGACTCTGGATTTTGCGCCCCGTACGCCCTCTATCAATACCATGGTCGGTTCTTTGTGAATATATGGATGTACAAATTGAAGTTTTTTAGGTTCTATTTTATACTGGTTCATTTTTATCAAAATTTCTGTCAGTCTAAAAGGACGGTGTATCATATAAAACCTTCCTTTATCCTGGAGCAGCTTCATGCTTTCCCGCAAAATATCATCCAGCGAACATAATATTTCATGCCTGGCGATCGCGATCGCATCTTTTGGATTCTGTAAACCATGTTGGTGCAGCATATAAGGAGGATTTACTGTGATCACATCAAAAAAGGCAGGCTTAAAAATCTGTGCTGCCTCTTTTATGTCTCCAGTGACAATTTCAATCTTATCTTCCAGATGATTGTGCGCAACACTGCGCCGTGCCATCTGTGCACTCTCCTCCTGTATTTCCAGACCTGTAAAATGTTTTCCCTTTGTTTTTGCCGATAGCAAAATAGGGATGATGCCTGTACCAGTCCCCATATCCAGTACTGTTTCATTTTCTTTTACCCTTGCGAAATCGGAAAGCAGCACTGCGTCTACGCCAAAGCAAAAACGTTCCGGATCTTGTATCAATTCCAGTCCATTTAACTGCAGATCATCCAGCCGTTCTCCCGGCAGCAAATTATTTGTCATCTAGCTTAGACGCTCCTTCATTTTTCTCAAGTTCAGCAAGCTTTTTCATCTCTTCTTTTGAAATCCTGGACTTTTTCCGTCTCGGCTTAAATCGCAGTTCTTCTGCCTTATATTCCCGTATCTCTTTCTCATCATTTTCCAGATTCACGATTACTTTGACCTGCTTGCGCAAAACACTCAAAGAATGTACAGTCCCTGTCAACCCTTCCACTGTAGTGACATTGTCTCCGACAGAAGGAAGCTGGCTGTTAAGTTCTTCATAGGTTTCTTCTTCATTTGTCAGACAGCACATCAGCCTACCGCATACACCTGATATTTTCGTCGGATTTAAAGAAAGATTTTGTTCTTTTGCCATCTTAATAGAGACAGCAGCAAACTCTGATAAATAAGTGCTGCAGCAAAGAGGACGACCGCATATTCCAATCCCGCCACGGATCTTTGTTTCATCTCGGACGCCGATCTGCCGCAATTCAATCCTCGTCCTGAAAACTGCCGCCAAATCTTTTACTAATTCTCTAAAGTCAATCCTTCCATCTGCTGTGAAATAAAATAAAACTTTATTATTGTCAAATGTATACTCTGCATCTATGAGTTTCATCTCCAACCCATGTTTCCGGATCTTCTCTAAACAGATCCGGAATGCCTCTTTTTCTTTTTCTTTATTTTTACTTACTGTTTTTTTATCCTGTTCTGTCGCGATCCGGATGACAGGTTTCAATGGCTGTACTACCTCTTCATCCCTGACTTCCTTGGGACCGCTTACAACCCTGCCGTATTCTACGCCACGCGCGGTCTCCACGATCACATGATCTCCTTGTCTGACTGTTAATTTCCCTGGTGCAAAAAAATAAATCTTCCCGGCAGTTCGAAATCTCACGCCAATTACCTTCGTCATTCTACTTAATTCTCCTTTATCGTCAATAAAAGCAGTTCCATTGTCAATTCAAAATTTACATTTGCTTTCATTCTTGCTTTTGCCTTTTCCAACGCATCTAAAATATTTTCAATCCCCTCATAGGAACTTTTACTTGCACGTTCTTTAATATATCTAAGCTGATCTGAAAAGACAACCCGATCTACATTTTTCGTTGCTTTATAAATAAGAACGTCTCTGTACCAAATAGCAATAACATCCAGGTAATCATTGATCTCCAACTTATACGTCATGCATTTCTTCAGGGCTTCTATCAGCTCACTGACGCCCATATCGTCAATATTACGGAGCAAATGTACCGCTTCTTCTTTTATCTCATTAAAGTATTCAGATGTAGCGAGCATAATTGCTTTCCCCATATTCCCCTGGGCAAAAGCGACGCATACATCTGCTTTATAGTCCGGAATCTCCATCTGCTCCATCAGATATTTTTTCACAAGTTGATCCTTAATATTCCGCAGCTTCATCATAACACACCGGGAGCGGATCGTAGGCAGCAATACTTCCGCATTTTCTGTAAGAAGCATAATGACCGCATACTCCGGTGGTTCTTCGATCGTTTTTAAAAGGGCATTCTGCGCCTGTACACTCATCAGATCTGCATCCGGAATAATATAAATCTTATATTTGCTGCTGTAAGGCTTGATAACAATATCGTTATTTACCTGCTCACGAATATCATCTACACTGATCGTGTTCGGTTTTTCATGGGTCACTCGGATAATATCCGGCTGGTTTCCCCCTAACGCCTGTCTGCATGACTGACATTTCCCACAAGCCTCTCCATCCTCATCGCGATCCTGACATTGCAGGCTCATAGCAAATAAATTTGCCAGCATTTTCTTTCCTGCGCCTCTTTCTCCATTTAAGATATAGGCATGAGAAACAACATCTGCTTTCACCGCATTTCCTATATATTTTATAATATTTTTATGACCTACTACATCTTTAAAACTGCCCATCTTATCACCTGCTGTTTCTTTCATATAAAATCATTCTTATTTGTAAGTTTGTTTATATAAAGTATATTTTACAACAATTTTCTTACAAAAATATGAACTTCTTGATAAGTATATCATACTTTTATGTGAAGATATAGCCCTGCCCCTTACAAAATCCTATTCACTTTTTATCATATATGCCTCGATTTCATCAAGACATTTCTCAAGCTCTATATTCTGGAAACGTTTCTTGATTCCAGCCTCCTCCAACTTCTTTTCTGAAAAATCTTGTTCATCCGCCAAAAATCTTCTGCACATTTCTGCGTATTTAGGATTCTGCTGTAAATGTTCTCTCTTTAAAGCCCGTTCTAACCTCATGCCATCACTGACTTCAATATAAATAGGAAGGAGATTTTCCTCGCCAAAATATATACACATTTCCTTATAAGATTCCAGTGTTCCAATCACCAGATAACTGTCCTTTTGCAGATCGATCTGCCCGTCATCTACAGTGAAATATTTCCATATACCACATTCCGTATTATACGCTCTTAATTCAATCACCTTATTTTTACTCTGTAAACTCATAAGAACCGTTTCATCGACAAAATAGTAATCCTCTCCATCCTTTTCTCCAAAACGAATGGGACGTGTTGTATAAGGAACTACCGTGTTTAATCGTGGACATCTCTTTTTGAGCTCTTTAAATATGGTATCTTTTCCAGAAGAACTTTTTCCCATAATATAATAAATTCTATTCATCTATCCATACCTCTATTTCTCCTGCTTTTCTCGTCCCCTGTATTTCAAATCCTGCTTCCTCAAATTTGCATAAACTCATCGAAATTTCTTTTGAAATGATTTCTCCCGGTACGACCAATGGAATACCCGGTGGATACATATACGCATACTCTGTAGAAATATGTCCCACGCTTGTCTTCCATGTTTTACTTTTTATATTTCCCGTGCATCCTCTCCTATTATACAGATCTATCTTCTCTTTTATTTCTGCACTTGTATATTTTCGTTCAAGTTCAGGTAAGGAACTTTGTATTTCCACTGTATTCTTATTTTTTCTTTCTTCTGAAACTATTTTCCTGTCTATCTCCATGATCGCACTACAAAATCGTTCCATGCCCTCTGGCGTATCGGCAGGAGACGTCATTGCCAACACATAATTTCCTGCCGCCATCTCCATTTGCAGATGATATTCTTTTAACAGAATATCATATATGTATTTTCCTGTATATTCTGTGTTCCCTGTATAAATTACCAGCTTTGAAAAATCATATTCTTCTGTCTGCACAAGTCTGAGATTTTCCAGTTCCTGCAGTCTGTTTCGTGCAGCTTTTAACAATTTTACATAGAACTCAAAGTATTGTTTTCCCTTTTTTTCTATTTCTGAAATGCACACATCAGCCGATGCCATCAAAATATAAGAAGGACTGCTTGTCTGCAACATATCTAAATAATAGCATACTCGGCTCCAGTCTACAATGCTGCCATTTTTATGCAGCAAAGCTGTCTGTGTTAAAGCAGGTAATGTCTTATGCAAACTGTGGATCACTATATCTGCCCCTTTTTGATTGGCATTTTCAGGAAAGTACGGATGAAAACCAAAATGTGCACCATGTGCTTCATCTACAATAAGCGGAATTTTATGTGCATGCACGATCGTGCTGATCTTGTCTATATCCGAAAGTACCCCATCATAAGTAGGTGAAGTAATCACAACCGCTTTTATCCCCTGCTCTTCCTGCAATATCGTTTGTATTTTTTCTGGATCTACAGCGCCATTTAGCCCTTTATCCGGATAAAATGTAGGATATACATATATAGGAACTAATTTGTTTAAAAAAACTGCATGATAAACAGATTTATGACTATTCCGGGCAATCAGTATTTTATCCCCCTCACAAGTACATCCCATGATTGCACTTAATATCCCCACAGTACTTCCGTTGATCAAAATCGACGTTTCCTCTGCATGATAAATTTTAGAAGCACGTCGCTGTACTTCTTGCAATATGCCGGTTGGATGATGCAGATCGTCAAAACCTTCTATTTCCGTAATATCCATGCTATATGGCAAATCCGCCTGCATTGCAGATGCATTTCTTTTATGTCCTGGCATATGAAAACCATAATAATCAGATTTACTGTATTTCTTCAATTCTTCATACAATGATTTCATAATTTTCACCTCCTGATAACAGGTCTTACCTATTATATATAGCAAAACAGCGCAAGCCACAAGTGGATTACGCTGTTTGGTTTTATGAGAGTGCGGGGATTCGAACCCCGGACAACTTGATTAAAAGTCAAGTGCTCTACCACCTGAGCTACACTCCCATATTCAATTTTTTCTCTTTGCAGAGAAAATGCCCAGAGCCGGAATCGAACCAGCGACACGAGGATTTTCAGTCCTCTGCTCTACCAACTGAGCTATCTGGGCATATACACTAAAGTCCATATATATGCTGAACTTTCTCGTGTAAATTGCGGGGGCAGGATTTGAACCTACGACCTTCGGGTTATGAGCCCGACGAGCTTCCAGACTGCTCCACCCCGCGATATGAAATTTTTTATCTCTTTCGAGATAAAGCCGATGATCGGACTCGAACCGATAACCTGCTGATTACAAATCAGCTGCTCTGCCAATTGAGCCACATCGGCTTACTACAAGCACTTAACGGCTAACTTATAATCGCACCTATGCGATACTCACCGATGCCCTTAGTGAGCATTTGCGAACTCAGTAGTCTGCGGCGCCCGGTTCTAAGAATTAAATCGGCTAATGGATGGAGAAGGATTCGAACCTTCGAAGGCGTTGCCAACAGATTTACAGTCTGCCCCCTTTGGCCACTCGGGAATCCATCCATATTTTTTAAGTGGGGCCTATAGGGCTCGAACCTATGACCCTCTGCTTGTAAGGCAGATGCTCTCCCAGCTGAGCTAAGACCCCACATACGACCCAGAAGAGACTCGAACTCTCGACCTCCGCCGTGACAGGGCGGCGCTCTAACCAACTGAGCCACTGGGCCATGCGATAAGCATTTCAACTATAGAAGGTATATACCTTC
>NZ_JBBKBE010000024.1:0-32286 GCF_037890075.1 Mediterraneibacter sp. ICN-202921
GGCTGACTATTTATAGAAAAAAAGCTTGCAATCTGGCTAGATGAGTGGTATCCTTTACTCTGGTGTGTTAAAGCACAAAAGAATAAACTCAGGAGAGTCTCTTGAAAAAGAGCGCCGAAGGTGTACGCAGTCTGCACAGACTGTTAATCTCTCAGGCAAAAGGATGGAGGAGTAAAGGAATGTTAGCACAAATTGATGCAATTATCACTTGGATCGATGCAAGAATATGGGGATTGCCATTGATCATTCTGATCCTGTCAACAGGATTCTATCTTACAGTTCGATTGGGGTTATTACAGATCAGACATCTTGGAAAGGCCCTGAAATTCATGGTGAAAAATGAAGAAGGCGGACATGGAGAAGTAACCAGTTTTGGAGCGCTTTGTACCGCTTTGTCTGCGACGATCGGGACAGGGAACATCACGGGAGTGGCAACTGCGATTGCAGCTGGCGGTCCGGGAGCCCTGTTCTGGATGGTAGTAGCGGCATTTTTTGGAATGGCGACAAAATATGCAGAAGGGCTCTTGGCGATCAAATATCGTACGATTGATGCAGAAGGGCACGTGCTGGGCGGTCCATTTTACTATATCGAGAATGGTATGGGGAAAAAATGGAAATGGCTTGCGATGATCTTTGCTTTTTTTGGCGCAGGCGTAGGTTTGTTCGGTATCGGTACATTTACGCAAGTAAACAGTATCGCTTCTGCTGTAAAAGATTTTTTTGATCCGCAGACTATGTATGCGGTTACATTGTTCGGAAAGGAATATTCCCTTGCAACGGTGATCAGCTGTATCTTTCTTACAGTATGTGTAGGACTGGTCGTGATCGGAGGAATCAGGAGGATCGCTAAGGTTTCGGAAGTAGTTGTTCCTTTTATGGCAGTTCTTTACATTGTGCTTGCCTTGATGATCATCATTACGAATATCACGCTCGTCCCGGCAGCAGTTGTATCGATCGTGAAATCTGCTTTTACAGGCAGCGCTCTTGCGGGAGGTGCGATGGGAAGCATGATCGTGGCTATGCAAAAAGGGATAGCCAGAGGTATCTTTTCCAATGAATCAGGGCTTGGAAGCGCTCCGATCGCAGCGGCAGCGGCAATGACGAAAGAACCTGCAAGGCAGGGATTGGTTTCTATGACAGGGACTTTTATTGATACGATTATTATTTGTACAATGACAGGAATCTCTATTGTGATCGCAGGTACATGGACGGATCCGAAGCTGGAAGGTGTGGCGATTACGATGGCGGCATTTGAGAAAGGACTGCCGTTTCCGCCGGCGGTATCTTCTTTCTGCCTGATGTTGTGTCTCGTGTTCTTTGCGTTTACGACGATTTTGGGATGGAATTATTATGGAGAACGCTGTATTGAATATATGTTTAACCGGAATAAAAAAGCGGTAAAAACATATCGCTGGTTATATATTATCGCTGTGTTTATCGGACCTTATATGACTGTGGCGGCAGTGTGGAATATTGCAGATATATTCAATGCGCTGATGGCATTTCCTAACTTGATCGCGCTTCTTGCGTTGAGCGGTGTTGTTGTGAAAGAGTCAAAAGAATATTTTGCGAGAACAAAGGCAAAATAAAAGCAGATAGGAAGATGATTTAGTGAATTGTTTTGAAAAATCATCTGGGAAATGTACTTGACTTATTTTAATATACTACGTATAATGAATAAGAATATCGTAAAGACAAGGAAGAGGAGTATTAAGAGCGTTTTGTACTATCAGAGAACTGCCGGCTGGTGAGAGGCAGCAGACAGACGTTCCCAACTCGCCTCAGAGTCCTTTTACTGAAAGTGTATGTGGGTTGTGTTAACAGCTTGCAGGAAAATAGGTGAAAGCGGGGCTTCCCGTTATAGAAGAAATGAGTGCATTTATCCTTTTTAGAAACGATAAATGAATAAGAGTGGTACCACGGAAAAGAAGCCTTTTCGTCTCTTAAGAGGGGAAAAGGCTTTTTATAATGGATTTCCCCAAATTCCTAAATGGACGCAGACAAGCTCTGGAAAAGAAGAAAATGGGAGGTAAAGACATATGGCACAGAAAATTGTCTATAATCACAAAGCTGTTGAGAAAAAATGGCGTGAAAGATGGCAGGAAAATCCGGTGAATCCCAAAGTGGATGAGAACGGAAATAAGAAGCAGAAATACTACTGTCTGGATATGTTTCCGTATCCCTCAGGAAACGGACTGCATGTAGGGCATTGGAGAGGATATGTGATCTCCGACGTATGGAGCCGCTATAAATTGCAGCAGGGATACTATATCGTACATCCTATGGGATGGGATGCGTTTGGCCTGCCGGCAGAAAATTATGCGATCAAGATGGGCGTACATCCGGCGATTTCCACAGCGGAAAATGTAAAGAATATCAAGAGACAGATCAATGAGATCGCAGCGCTCTATGACTGGGATATGGAAGTAAACACAACAGATCCGGAATTCTATAAATGGACACAGTGGATCTTTGTGAAGATGTTCAAGGAAGGACTTGCTTATGAGAAAGAGTTCCCCATTAACTGGTGTCCGTCCTGTAAGACGGGTCTGGCAAATGAAGAAGTTGTCAATGGGAAATGTGAGCGTTGCGGCGCAGAGGTGACAAAGAAGAACCTACGTCAGTGGATGCTGAAGATCACTGCATACGCAGAACGTCTTCTCAATGATTTGGATAAACTGGACTGGCCGGAGAAAGTAAAGAAGATGCAGGCAGACTGGATAGGCAAATCTTACGGCGCAGAAGTAGATTTCCCAGTAGAGGGAAGGGATGAGAAAATTACTGTATATACAACCAGACCGGATACACTGTACGGAGCTACGTTCATGGTACTGGCGCCGGAACATGAATTGGCAGCATCTCTTGCTACACCTGAGACAAAGGAAGCAGTAGAAAAATATATTTATGACGCTTCTATGAAATCCAATGTAGATCGTATGCAGGACAAAGAGAAGACGGGTGTGTTTACAGGAAGTTATGCGATCAATCCGTTAAATGGTGCGAAGACACCTATCTGGCTTTCTGACTATGTGCTTGCAGATTATGGTACAGGCGCGATCATGTGTGTGCCTGCACATGATGACCGTGATTTTGAATTTGCGAAAAAATTTGATATTCCGATCATCCAGGTCATTGCAAAGGATGGAAAAGAAATCGAGAATATGACAGAAGCCTATACAGAGGCGGCAGGTACGATGATCAATTCTGGGGAATGGAACGGAATGGAGTCGGCAGTCCTGAAAAAAGAAGCGCCTCATATCATAGAAGAAAGAGGGCTCGGTAAGGCCACTGTCAATTATAAGCTGCGTGACTGGGTATTTTCCCGCCAGCGCTATTGGGGAGAACCAATCCCGATCATCCACTGTCCGGACTGTGGTACAGTGCCGGTACCGGAGGAAGAGCTGCCTCTTCGTCTGCCGGATGTAGAATCCTATGAACCGACAGGAACAGGGGAATCTCCGCTTGCTGGAATTGAAGAATGGGTCAACTGTACATGTCCGGTATGCGGCAAACCTGCAAAAAGAGAGACGAATACAATGCCGCAGTGGGCTGGTTCCTCCTGGTATTTTTTGCGCTATGTAGACAACCATAATGATAAGGAACTGGTTTCCAGAGAAAAAGCAGATGAAATGCTTCCCGTAGATATGTATATCGGAGGAGTAGAGCATGCGGTGCTGCATCTTCTGTACTCCAGATTTTATACGAAATTTTTATGCGATATCGGTGCGATCGATTTTGATGAACCGTTCCAGAAGCTGTTTAACCAGGGAATGATAACCGGGAAAAACGGGATTAAGATGAGTAAGTCAAAGGGCAATGTCGTTTCCCCGGATGATCTGGTAAATGATTATGGATGTGATTCTCTGCGTATGTATGAGCTGTTTGTAGGTCCGCCGGAGCTGGACGCAGAATGGGATGACAGAGGAATCGACGGAGTAAACCGTTTCTTAAAACGTCTTTGGAATCTGTTGTTAGACAGCTTGGAGAATCCGACAGAAGCAACAAAAGAAATGATAAAACAGCGCCATAAAATGGTCGCTGATATTACGAGTCGTTTGGAAAGTTTCAGCCTGAATACAGTGATCTCCGGATTTATGGAATACAATAACAAGTTTATTGATATTGCTAAAAAAGCAGGTGGTATTGATAAGGAAACACTGGAGACGATCGCAGTGCTTTTGTCTCCATTTGCGCCTCATTTTGCAGAGGAAATGTGGGAACGGTTAGGACACGATACAACCGTTTTTAGAGCAGGATGGCCGACCTATGACGAAGATGCGATGAAAGACGATGAAATCGAAATTCCGGTGCAGATCAACGGAAAGACAAAAGCAGTCATCAGTATTTCTGCAGAAGCGACAAAAGAAGAAGCTATTGCGGCAGGAAAAGAAGCAATCGCAGATAAACTGACCGGAAATATCATAAAAGAAATCTATGTCCCGAAGAAGATCGTGAATATTGTGCAGAAATAATTTGGGAGAAAATTTCACAACAGAATAGAGTGCTTGGAAATCATTAGAGGAATGACGCAGATGATAGAGATATTGTCTGCGTTATTTTTTTGTGATTATAAAGATGTAAATAATTACAGAGTATGATATTATGAGAAATAACAATTACAGTTTAATTGAAAAAATTAGAAACTTACGAAAAGCAAAAGGACTTTCGCAAGAGGAACTGGCTATCAAGCTAAATGTAGTAAGACAAACGGTATCTAAATGGGAAAAAGGATTACCGGTTCCTGATTCAAGTATGCTTGTCTTGTTGGCAGAAGAATTGGATACATCTGTAAGTGTGTTGCTCGGAGAAACGGAACAGGAAAGAAGTGAGGTGAAAATTCGGACAATTCGTTACCTGCTTATTTTAGTGTGTGCAATTATTGTAGTAGTATTTATTGCTTTCGCGGCTATGAATAGCGAATATTTGACTTGGGATTGTACTCACATATAGAAAACGCTAATTGCTGAAAATGGTAATATTTGGCTTATAACACAAGAAGAGCAGAGTCCGCAAATCATTGAATTAACTGACTATAAGAAGATTAACCATATGATAATATTATATTGGGATTGATGAACTACAAATCCCGGTTTTTGAGGTAAGAAAAATGAAAAATTATAGAATGATATCTAAAGTAATATTGACTATTTGTTTATGTGGAATTGTTTTAGCGGTTATAAATGGTTTTACAGGCATTATCAATAATTCTATCCAAATAAGCGGAACGATAATTTGCATTTTTGCATTTGTTGCTGCAAGTGTTACCATTATTTTATTAGAAAATGGAAGAATAAAAAAATAATAGATAAAAGCTGAATTTGTGGGGTAGATATTTTGAGAACATACAAGGACAAAGAAGAATTAAAAAATGAGATAAATAAAAGTTTTGAAAAGTATATTTCTGAATTTGATAATATTCCTGAATCTTTAAAAGATAAGAGAATAATCGAAGTAGATAGAACACCAGCAGAAAATCTTGCTTATCAAGTTGGATGGACGACATTAGTTTTGAAATGGGAAGACGATGAGAAACAAGGGATTGAAGTGAAAACACCATCGGATATGTTTAAGTGGAATCAACTAGGTGAATTATATCAATGGTTTACAGATACTTACTCATATTTATCGTTAGCAGAATTGAAAGATAGACTAAAAGAAAATATTATATCTATCCATACAATGATTGATTCAATGAGTGATGAAGAATTATTTCAACCACATATGAGAAAGTGGGCTGATGATGCTACAAAAACAGCGGTATGGGAAGTTTACAAGTTTATTCACATTAATACTGTTGCTCCTTTCGGAACTTTTAGAACCAAGATCAGAAAATGGAAAAAGGCAGCATTGTAAATATTATGCAAACCGAGTGAAAATAAAATAGTAATGTTGTTTTTGGAATCTGAATTAAATGTTAAAGAAAATTATATTAAAGCAAAAGATCTTGATTTAAAAGTTAAAACAATCTTTGAATGATTTGAAATTATAAATTACTATTTAAAGAAGGAGACTTTATTATGGGATTGTTTAATAAGTTTAAAAGGAAACAGCCAGTGTTTATACACGATGATAAATATGACGAATTCCATGCTGAATTAAAGGGGATTAAATTTGTATGTGAAAAAGCAGAAGATAATTATGAACGACTTGCAGAAGAACTATCCAACGCATATGAATCTAAATTACCGGATATTGTTAATTTTCTATTGCCAGAAATAAATGAAATGTTTGGTATATCAGATATTGATGTTATTCAAAAATCATTAGGTAAACCACAAATAGATTTAGACAAGAGTATGATTGTATATTGTGAGCAAACTTTAGATGATATTCATATTATTTCTGTTGAATTTGGAGGATTATTTACAGATTTTTATTATGCAAGTATAGATGGATAAATTAGAAATTTGTTAGGATGGTGATAGGATGGATAAATTAAAAAACAACATAGTTTTCTATTTACTGTTGCTGATAGATTTTTATGTTATTCCTTGGTTTATAAGGGATACAGGAAGTGCAATGGTTGTTATGTTAGTGATTATTCCTCTAATGTGTTTAATAACTTCTATTCTTTATGGAAATAGGAATGGTTTTAACCTCTGGTATAGTTTGGTTGTAGCAATGATGTTTGCCCCATCTATTTTTATATTTTATAACCCAACTGCATGGTTTTACGTAGTTGGATATGCACTTATTGCATTATTGGGAAATTTAATCGCATTACCCTTTAGAAAAAGATAAATAGGAATTTTACAACGGAGTGTGATTGTATGAAAATCACAAAAATCCTTTTATTTATAATAACAATCCTTTTCGCTATATTAGGATTAGTGAAAATTCTTCCTTTTGACATAGCAAACCCGATTATGCTTGTTAAAATGAAAAAAAGGTCTTTTACTTGAAAATACTATGAATATTGTAACAAATGAAATGAATGTATCATTGAAAATAAATAAAATAGTTGCAGGAAACCAATGGGTTAAAGAAAATATAAAGAACTTAGAAGAATTAAATTATTATGAAAGATGATTGAAGTACGGTTAAGGATACCGGAGCAGAAGCAAGCTTTACGGAATATATGAGCGTATTTTGATGAAACGATATTGAAAGTTCCTCTATTTTAAGTTCTATCATTATATGATATGAGTGAAAGAGAGGTATTGTGTATGGCATTAAGTGATAACATCAAAAAATTCAGAGAAGAAAAAAAGCTCACCCAGCAACAACTTGCAGACAAATTATAGGTTTCAAGACAGACAGTTTGTCGTTGTGAAAATGGTTCAAGAGGAGATCAGAGAAGATACAAAGTCGGATACACCTGCTGATTTCTAAAAAGCTGAGAGAAATGTAGTGAGATCAAGGAACAAGGCAAAGCCGATACGATATAGGTTTGTCTTTGCCGGAATGTATATAGACAAAAGAGGAAGTGTTTTAAAAAAAGGGAAAGCAGCCAGAATATTGTTTGTTTTTGCGGATGATTTTGCACTGTAACTGTGATAGAATAAATGCGTAACATTTTACAGAGGCAGGATAGAAAAGAAGGGAATGTAAATGGGTTGTTTAGGTAATGTATTGTGGTTTTTGTTTGGCGGATTCATCAGTGGCTTAAGCTGGTGCCTGGCGGGATGCATATGGTGCGTTACGATCATAGGGATACCGGTAGGCGTGCAGTGTTTTAAGCTTGCTTCACTGAGTTTTTTCCCTTTTGGAAAGGAAGTTGTGTATGGCGGCGGAGCCGGTTCGTTGCTTTTGAATATAATATGGCTGCTTGTGTCGGGGTTGCTTTTAGCGATAGAACATGCAGTGCTGGGCATTATACTTTGTATAACAGTGATCGGGATTCCGTTCGGAATGCAGCAGTTTAAACTGGCTAAATTGGCTCTGATGCCCTTTGGAGCAGAAATACGGTGACGACAGAGACGATATGCAATTGTGCTATAAGCCATGGGCAAAAACAGAAAAGCAGAACGGGAGAAGAAGGAGCGGATGGATGGAAATAAACATAAAAGCAGTATTTTTCGACGTGGACGGGACATTGATCTCCCACAAAGACGGGGGTGTGCCTGAAAGTACAAAGGAAGCTCTTCGTCTGTTGAAAAAGCGGGGAATCAAAGTAGTTGTTGCCACAGGGCGGCATACGATAGAGCTTGAGGCTCTGCCGGTTCGTGATCTGGAATTTGACGGCTATGTGGTCCTGAATGGACAGTTATGTTTGGATGGGGAAGGAAATACGATTTATGACGAACCAATCTGCAAAGAGGGGGCAGATACGATACTGGAGATATTTAAACGGCGGGAAATACCTGTGTCTATGGTAGAGAAGGACAGAATCTATGTGAATTTTGTCAATGATCTTTTGCGAAGGCGGCAAAAAGAGATATTAAGTCCTGTACCGGAAGTGGCGGAGTATCATGGCGGCAAAATATATCAGTGTTGTATGTATGTAGAAGAACCACAGATGAGAGAGATTGAAAAGGAACTGCGCTTTTGCCGTGCAACACAATGGAATGATGCTGCATACGACATTATTGCAGAAGAAGCCGGAAAGCGAAAAGGGATAGAGGCGTTTCTGAAACATTACAGTATCTCCCCAAAGGAGATCATGGCTTTTGGCGATGGAGAGAATGATATAGATATGCTGCTCTATGCACAGATTGGCGTAGCAATGGGGAATGCTAATGATAAGGTAAAAGAAGCAGCAGATTATGTGACGGACAGGGTAGATAAAGAGGGAATCAAAAAAGCTTTGGAAGAGTATGGAGTAATATGAGTGCGGCATATGTGTATGGCTAAAGGAGGAAAGGCTATGAAGCAAAAAATTCCGTCCCATGAGACATTTAAAATAGCAGCGTTGTTAGCTTTGGTGGGGGGATTTCTGGATGCATATACCTATCTTCTGCGAGGCGGTGTGTTTGCGAATGCACAGACGGGAAATATTGTGCTGCTTGCGGTCAATATGGCAGAAAGACAATGGGGGAAGGCTGGATACTATCTGATTCCGATTGCAGCGTTTGCAGTTGGCGTTTTTGTGACGAATCTGTTAAGAGAACGTCTAAAGAAAAACGGTTTTTTACAGTTTGAGCATTGTATTCTGCTCTTTGAGGCAGGACTTTTATTTGTCATAGGCTTTCTTCCGGCAGAAATGCCGGATGGAATCATCAATGTAATGATTTCTTTTATCTGTTCTTTGCAGGTGAATGCGTTCAGAAAGGTACGAGAGGTTCCATATGCCTCTACGATGTGCACGGGGAACCTGCGGTCGGGAACAGAAAAGTTGTATGTATTTTTGATGGAAGGAGATCGGCAGGCAGGAAAAAGCGCAGTCCACTATTGGGGTGTGATCTTTCTTTTTATCGCAGGTGCCGCAGCGGGTACGATAGCGGCAGGAATGATAGGAATAAAGAGTATCTGGCTGTGCTGCGTATTGCTTTTGCTGGCATCTCTGCTTATGTTGCTGCAGGATAGAAGGTAAATAAAAGAAAAATGCCCTGCAAGGATCGCACTGCGGCAAAAGGTATCATGTTGCTGAAGCAATCCGCCGCAGACAGAGAATTCTGCGGAGCATTTTTCTTTGTTAAAGGTCTGTTTACCGCATTGCCGGCTGTGTCAGGATAGATTTTACATGTTCAATCTCTTGTTGGGTAGCCTTTGCGGCGGGGACATAATAGCTTTTTTCCCGGGCAAACTGGTATAGTTTTTCTTGTGACATTTCACATTCATTGCGGATCTGTTTTAAACATTGTTTTAATTCTTTGTTTTCTGTCTGGGGAATCATGTCTCCAAACATTTTTAATTCACCGTTTACTCCGACTAATGCGTCGGAGATCATTGTTTTTTCATCCATATCTCCTGCGCTCCTCTTATAAAAATTTCATCAGTTCCTGCTTGTTTTTCATGGCAGAATCCGCGGCATCCTGGAAAAGTTTTTTTGCCTCTGGATCTTGCGCATCTTGCGCGTATTCTGTCATCTTGCAATGTGTCGTCGTATATCCGCCGATGAGGTGGCGGAGATTCTGCAGATCAAGAATAGAAATCTCAGACATAAGCAACCTCCTTTTTTTATTCCCACAGGCGGCTGTCAGGTCGCAAGTTCGCCTGCTCCTGCCTGCGGCAAAGTCTGTGACTTTTCGTAAATTAGTATGTCCTATCTTTGTCAGATATATGAGGGAAATTTTAAGAAGCACAATGAAAAATAAATTCACTGAAAAGTTCCCGCATTTCTGAAGAAGTACGGTACATACATTCCGGGTGCCACTGGACGCCGAGCGCAAAAGGATGTTCGGAAAGTTCCAATGCTTCTACAGTTTTGTCTGAAGCGTGCGCGCACGCGGTAAGTCCCTGCCCTATAGTTTCAATGACCTGATGGTGGAAGCTGTTTACATAGAGACAGGAGCCGATGCAGTGTTTTAGATGACTTCCTCGTCGGGTGGTGATGCGGTGGCTGACGTCGCTTTTTGTATCCGAATGTTGCATGTGGTTTAATATATTTCCGGATTGCAGCATAGTATCCTGACAGATCGTTCCTCCACAGGCTACGTTAAAGATCTGCATGCCACGGCAGATGGAAAAAACAGGTTTTGTGGTTTTTAAGATTTTTTTCATAAGACGTATCTGAAACAGATCCAGAGTAATATCCGTCCGTCCGATCCCATCCTTAGGCTCTTGTCCGAACAGAAGGGGCGTGATGTCCTCCCCTCCGCAGAAGAGAAAACCGTCGCACAGGGCGATATATTCTTCCAGAAGATGATCTGAACGGACAAGGGGAAGCACAACAGGGAGTCCTTTTGAATATCTGACGGACTGGATATAAGCGTTTGAGACAAATTGCCGGCTGTTTTGCAAGCCGCAGATAACAATGCCGATTTTAGGTTCCATACATCCTCCTGAAACATATTTTTCTGTTTAACATCATAATTGTATGATAGGATATGTAAGAAAGGAGAGATTTATACATGAAATTGATAGATATGCATTGTGATACGATCAGCGAACTTTATAAACAAAGCGATGCATCGTTTGCGCATAACCATTTGTGCGTGGATATAGAAAAATTAAAAAAGGCAGACAGTCAGGCACAGTTTTTGGCATGTTTTGTAAATATAGGAAAATTCGAAACCAAAACGGACAGATGGGAGCTGGCATATAAAGAAGTACTGTCTCTGATCGAACGGATCAGGCAGGAGGAGGGAGAAGATTTTGGCTGTATTTTTCAGGAGAAAGAATTAGAAGAAAATAAAAAGAAACACTGCATTTCCGGTATCATCACAGTGGAAGAAGGCGGAATATTAAACGACAGGATAGAGAGAATAGATACATTGTATAAAAAAGGTGTACGCCTTTTGACGCTTACGTGGAATTATGAGAATTGTATAGGATATCCAAACAGCCGAGATAAGAAGGTCATGGAAAACGGACTGAAACCATTTGGGCATCTTGTGATAGAGAGAATGAATCAGCTCGGAGTGCTGATCGACGTATCGCATATATCTGACGGCGGATTCTGGGACTGTGTGCAGAATAGTCCTGTTCCGGTGGTAGCATCCCATTCTAATGCACGTGCGCTGTGCCCGCATCCGAGAAACTTATCAGACCGTATGCTCAAAGCCATCGGAGAAAAAGGAGGAGTGGCAGGAGTGAATTTTTATTCTGCTTTTCTGACAGAAAAGAAAAAGGCAAGTATTTCGGATATTGCGGCGCATGCCCGGCATATGCTGCGGTGCGCGGGAGAAGATGCCGTTGCGTTCGGAACGGATTTCGATGGATTTGAAACGCAGGCTCTGCCGGAAGAAATCGCAGGCATTCAAGACATGGGAAGAATATGGGAAGCACTGAAATACACGGGTTTTACAGAAAGGCAGCTGGATAAGATATGGTATAAAAATGTACAAAGAATCTTAAGAGATGTCTGGAAATCATAAGGAGAGTGTGATAGAATAGAAAAGATAAAATTTTGAGGTGCTATCGAGAGAAGAGGAGGACTTAAGTAGTGGAAAACAAAAGAATCATCCAGGTGGAGGAAAAGGTACCGTTTAACATGCTCGTACCTTTGAGTATTCAGCATATGTTTGCAATGTTCGGGGCATCTGTTCTCGTTCCATTCGTATTTGGCATTAATCCGGCAGTGGTATTGTTTATGAATGGAATCGGAACACTGCTCTTTATTTTTGTCACAAAAGGCAAAGCGCCAGCCTATCTGGGTTCCAGCTTTGCTTTTTTGGCGCCTGCGGGGATCGTGATCGAAAAGTGGGGATATGAGTATGCATTGGGAGGTTTTGTAGCAGTTGGTTTCTGTGGATGTGTACTTGCTTTGCTGATCTATAAATTCGGTTCGGCATGGATCGATGTGGTGCTGCCTCCGGCGGCCATGGGACCTGTGGTTGCCCTGATCGGTCTGGAACTGGCAGGAACAGCGGCTTCAAATGCCGGATTGACAGAAAGCAGTATTGATATGAAAAATGTCATTGTCTTTCTTGCTACATTATTGACAGCCATATTGGGTTCTGTATTATTCCGAAAGTTTTTTGCGGTCATACCGATTTTAATCGCGATCATTGTAGGATATGCGGCGGCGATCTTATGCGGGATCGTAGATTTCAGCGAGGTGGCGGCAGCGTCGGTATTCGCGGTGCCGAACTTCTCTCTTCCAAAATTCAAATGGGAGGCGATTGTGATCATACTGCCTGTCCTTCTGGTAATTGCATCTGAACACATCGGACACCAGATCGTGACAAGCAAGGTTGTAGGCAGAGATCTGCTGAAGGATCCGGGACTGCATCGCTCCCTGTTTGCGGATAACTTTTCTACCATGATCTCCGGCTTTATCGGATCAGTTCCGACGACGACTTACGGGGAAAATATCGGTGTTATGGCGATGACAAAAGTATACAGCGTATATGTGATAGGCGGTGCGGCGGTTTTATCGATTATCTGCTCTTTTATCGGTAAAATGACAACGCTGATCAATACAATCCCAGGTCCGGTGATCGGAGGTATTTCTTTCCTTCTCTATGGAATGATTGGAACGTCCGGTATCCGTATATTAGTAGAATCGCAGGTGGATTATGCAAGATCTCGCAATATGGCGATGACCTCTGTTATATTTGTAACCGGATTATCAGGTATCAAAGTGCAGTTTGGAAGTATTCAGCTGACGGGTATGGTGCTCGCCTGTGTGGTAGGTATGCTAATGGGACTTATGTTCTTTGTTTTGGATAAATTAAAATTGACAAACGATAGAGAAGAAGAATAAAGAAAAAGAATAAAGAAAAAGGAGAGAAAGATGGTTGGTGTCAGTCATTTTTCTCTCCTTTTTCTGTTTAAGGAAGACGGGGATTATAGAAGGGGAATCTTCATAAATTCTTAAGTTAAGGTTATAAAAAATATAAAAAAGGGGGAATATAATCAGACAAAAGGAGGCTGGCAGTGAATGGACAGAAGGACATATTACAGAAGAAAGAGAAGAAAATGCAGAAGGAAGAGGATACAGAAACTGTTTCTTGCGGGTATTCTTTTGTTTGTGAGTAGTATTCTGGTGAAACATACAATTTATGACGGCTGGCTGCGTGAGATTTCCGTAGAGACTTCTTCTTTCATCGGCGGGGATCATGGAATAAAAAATCAGGATACATTGGAAAAACTACGTGAGATGGCGAAGACAGATGAGAGAGCTGAGACGATACTAAGCCATGCCGATCGGTATCCGGAAGAACTTTTAGAAATGCTTGCCGGTAATGACGAGGCAGTGGAGTTTGTATTGCGGTATCCGGAGAAGAAAGACAGAGAGCCGGCGTCGGCCGCAGAAGGTGTTGTAAAAGGAGAGATTCCCTTGTTTTTGCAATGGGATGAGCGATGGGGATATACAAAATACGGGGATACATTTTTGGCAGTGAGCGGATGCGGTCCTACCGCTCTTGCCATGGTGGCGGCCGGACTGACGGGAGATAGCAGCACCACGCCCTATACAGTGGCGCAATATGCGCAGGACAACGGGTATTATGCGGGAGAAAGCGGAACCAGCTGGCTGCTTATGACGGAAGGCAGCAGGGCGTTTGGTGTTGCAGGCGAAGAAATCGGAGCAGATGAGGCGTCGGTCTTATCCGCACTGGAGAGCGGATGTCCGATCATATGCAGTATGCGTCCGGGAGATTTTACAACGACGGGACATTTTATCGTACTTACGGGCATGGAGGACGGAAAAATCAAGATCCATGATTCCAACAGCGAAAGGCGCAGCGACAGAGCATGGGAATATGACGAAATAAAATATCAGATCAACAATCTGTGGGCGTTTACGGTGCTGTGAATTTTTTATTACAAAATGCTTTCTTTGCGGGATGGAATTCTTTCTGTATATACAAAAAGGAACCGATACAAAAATACGGGTATCGGTTCCTTTGCTTTTTGTGTGAGAAAGTTCTATTTGTCGTTTACTTCCTGCATTTTCATGGCACGTACTTTCAGAGGCAGTCCGAATAGATTGATAAATCCTTCTGCATCGTGATGATCATAGAGTTCTCCGGTCGTAAAGCTTGCCAGTGACTCGCTGTACAGAGAATAAGGAGATGTCTCGCCTGCCTTGATGATATTGCCTTTATACAGTTTGAATTTTACCTCGCCTGTCACATACTGCTGTGTCACATCGATAAAAGCCTGGATCGCCTCGCGCAGCGGAGTAAACCATTTTCCTTCATATACGATCTGGGCAAACTTGTTTCCTAGATCTTTCTTTACTTCATATGTAGCGCGGTCAAGCACCAGCTCTTCCAGCTGCTCGTGAGCTGCCATCAGGATGGTTCCGCCGGGTGTCTCATAAACGCCGCGGGATTTCATGCCTACGACACGGTTTTCTACAATATCAATAATGCCGATCCCGTGTTTGCCTCCGAGTGCGTTTAGTTCTGTGATGATATCAGAAACTTTCATTTCTTTGCCGTTCAGAGTCTTCGGAACGCCTGCCTCAAATGTCATAGTTACATATTCGCCTTCTTCCGGCGCTTTTTCAGGTGTGACGCCGAGCACGAGAAGGTCGTCATAATTAGGCTCGTTTGCAGGATCTTCCAGTTCCAGTCCTTCATGGCTGATATGCCACAGGTTGCGGTCACGGCTGTAACTGTGTTTTGCGTCGAATGGAAGGTCGATTCCGTGCTCTTTGCAGTATTCGATCTCTTCCTCACGGGACTGCATTGTCCATATATCTGTCATGCGCCAAGGAGCGATGATCTTGATGTCGGGAGCCAGCGCTTTGATCCCAAGTTCAAAACGGATCTGGTCATTTCCCTTGCCGGTCGCGCCGTGGCAGATAGCGACAGCGCCTTCTTTTCTTGCGATCTCGACGAGTCTTTTGGCAATGACAGGACGTGCCATAGAGGTGCCGAGCAGATATTTATTCTCATATACTGCGCCGGCCTTGACGCAAGGCATGATATAGTCGTCACAGAATTCGTCGATGATATTTTCAATATATAATTTAGATGCTCCTGATAATTTCGCTCTTTCTTCCAGGCCGTCCAGTTCCTCTCCCTGACCGCAGTCAATACAGCAGCAGATAACGTCATAATCAAAATTCTCCTTCAGCCACGGAATGATAGCAGTTGTGTCAAGACCGCCGGAATATGCTAAAACAACTTTTTCTTTACTCATTTTATTTGCCTCCTAAATATATCTTTTCCTTGATAAGCTAACACATACTATACACCAAATTTAATAATTATGCAATAGTGAATTTGCTGTATCTGAAAAAATATTTTTTGCGAATCTGGAAAAAAATTTCTGGTATTATGCGATGGTTATGAAGAATGTATGGGAGTGTATGTGGAGGCGATGAGAAAAAGATATGAATATTATGCATGAAATAATGTATAAAAATACTTAAAAATCAAATTTGCTGAAAATCTTTGTATTTGATACAATAAAAGATGAATCATGGCGATCGTAGAGGCATACATAGATCCGGACTGGGGAGAATGAAGGAAAATGAGACTGTTAAAACTGGTGCTTGTAGATGATGAAGCAATTTTATTGCAGGGATTGTTGAATACATATGACTGGAAGTCCATGGGATTTGAGGTGGTCGGGACGGCGCAGAGCGGGGAGCAGGCAATTGATCTGATCCAGGAAGTTCAGCCGCATGTGGTACTGACAGATATCCGTATGAAGCAGATCACCGGGCTGATGGTAATGGAACAGACTCATAAGGCAGGAGTGGATTGTCTGTTTATCGTATTGAGCGCCTATCGGGATTTCGAATATGCACAGCAGGCATGTGAGCTGGGGGCGTATGCGTATTTGCTGAAACCGGTGGAGGATGAGAAACTGCAGGAAACGATGCGGGGCGCTTATGAGACCTGCATGGAGCAGCTGGAACATGAAGAACGATATGAAAGCTGGGAGAAACTTTTGATGAAAGATGCCACCAGTTTTCTGCAGATGGTCGTGCAAAAATATGTGCAGAACCGGATACCGGAGGAGAAGGTTCAGGAGGTGTTTGATACGATCGGAAATGTGTTAGATGTAAATGATCGTTTTATAACAGTCTGCGTAGATATCGATCTGACTTATAAGATTACGAACTCTCTGGATTATGAAGCGTCCCGGTTTGCTGTGCTGAAAAATTTGGAAGAGATCATCGGGCAGCGGTATGCTTACTGGAGATTTGAAGGAGAAGACGGAAATTGTATCTTTATCGTGAAAACAACCGAGAATGCGACTGTCCGGGAGTTGAAAACCATCTTGGAGAAAGCGAAGAAAGAGGAAAAAAGCCCGGTTGTTGCTTCTATTTCAAAACCTTATAAAGGAATCAGCGGAATCAAAAGAAGCTGCGAGGAAGCGCAAAAGTTATTTAGTCTGGCAAGCGCGTCAGGGGCGAGCGCGTTTACGATTCCGGAGGAAATCGAGGAAAAGACAGGCGGAACCTCTTCATTGGACGTAGAACTATTGATCGTAAATGCGGTGCGCAGGAATGATCTGCAAGAGCTGAAAGAGGCGTTTATCCAGTTTATATATGGACTTCCGGGGGAGGAAGAACTACAGTGCCAGTATATGCACAGGGTGATGCTGCGTGTGGAACTGATGTTAAATGACAGCCATGGAATGGAAGGAAATCTGAAGGAACAGTTTCAGAATTATTATTCCAATATTCCGAATCTGAATGCGGCAAAAACAGTGGATGTCTGCTATAAGATCCTGTGCAGCGTCATTATGAGCCGTACAGAAAATATACAGAATGAAGAAATGAAATATTTTAAAGAATATATGTCCGTTGCGGTAGCCTATATAGAGGAACATCTTGACGATGAAGAATTGTCGATCGTATCGGTGGCATCCCATGTGTATTTGAATCCGGTATATTTTGGACGGGTGTTTAAAAATACATTTCAGATGACATTTAAGAAATATCTGTTAAAACAGCGCATGGAGAAGGCAAAGCGTTTATTGGAAAGAGGCGAGGAGAGTATTGGAGAGATCTGCAGTCAGGTAGGGATTAACAATCCGTCATATTTTTCTCATTTGTTTAAGCAGTATACAGGAAAACTCCCAAGTGAATATAAAAAGGAATTTGAGACATGAAAAGAAAACATGAGATATCCGGTATCAGAGGAAAATATCTGAAATATACGTTGGCGCTGCTCGTACTTGCGCTTACATTATCCTGTATTGGGATCTGGGTCTATGTCCGCACAAGTGTGACCAAAAATATCAGCGGCAAGTATGAATTTATGACAGAGCGAATGGGGATCGCACTGGACAATCTATATCAGAAAAGTGATGAGATCACAGCGGAGTGTATTTTGTATGAAGATGTGCAGAAGAGTCTGCAGTCAAGCGGTTTAGAAGATATGAAAGTCATCGCGCTGGGAAAATATTTTGCGTATATTGATCTGGATCAGGTTGCGGATTACTGTTATGTAGATAATAAAGGAAATGTATATGGCCGTTCTTATTCCAAGGTTACTTATGAAGATGTAAAGAACAGTGGATTTGAGAAATTTTTAGGAGATGATTACAGCAAAACAAAATGGTTCTGGACGCAGGATACATTGTTTGGAACAGAGCAGGAAGCTTTATTTATAGGAAGATATGTAAGAAGTATGGAATATGCACATGAACCGGGGATGCTGTTTTTCAAAATGCGTCCGGATTTTCTGGCGGACATCACGGAAATGGATGAAAAACTGACAGAGACTGCAACGATTGGGATCGTGGATTCCGAGGGCGCTTTGTGTTTTGCGAATAAAGAGGAAGAATTACAGGCAGATCCGAAAAAAGGGGAGATACTGCAGCAGATCGGACAGCAGAAAAGCGAGGGAATGCTGCTGAAGGGCGTGCAGAAAAATGGCGGTATTTTATCCGCATACCGACAGGGAGAAAGCGGACTGACGGTCTTTTCTTTTGTTCCCGAACATGTATTGAATGCCGATTTGACACAGATGATCCTGGTGCTTGCGGGAATCTATTTTGTCGTGGCGGCCGTGGCAGTCTTTTTGAGTTTGTATTTTTCGGAGCGTTTTACAAAGCCCATTAAGACGATCGATAAGGCAATGACAGGATTTGATGGCAATGATTTTCAGCGGATCGCAGAACTGCATACCAATACAGAATTAGATCAGATCGGACATTCTTATAATAAAATGCTGAGAAATATTGAATTGCTTTTGGAGGAGATTAAAACACAGGAAAAAGAACTGCGGACAAGTGAACTAAATATGCTGATCAGCCAGATCAATCCACATTTTCTGTATAATACACTGGACACGATCTATATGTTGGCGCGGATCAATAAGGAAGAGACAACGATGAAGATGATACAGGCTTTATCAAAATACCTGCGGCTTTCTCTGAGTAAAGGAAGTGAGATCGTGACGGTGGAAGATGAGCTGGAAAATGTGAAAAGCTATATGGAGATCCAGCAGATCCGTAATGCAGATTTATTTACTTATACGATCGACTGTAAGGTGGATGCGGCAGAGACTTGGGTTTTGAAATTGATTTTGCAGCCACTTGTAGAAAATGCGATCAAATATGGATTTTGTGATATTTTTGAAGGCGGAGTGATTCAGATCGAGGTGGAGAACAGAGAAGAGATGCTCTGTTTGAGTGTTTACAATAACGGAACACCGATGGACGCGGCAATGTGCGAGAAGATCAATGCATTGAATCATCTTCCTTTTGCATCATTTCGGGAATGCTTTCCGGACAGGGAACGGGGCTATGGCGTTGTAAATATTATGACCCGTCTGCGGCTGAAATATGGAGAAGGGGTGCGTTATTATTACGAAATCGATGAAAATGGAACGACAGGCAGGATCCAGATACCGGGAGGAGGCAGAAAAGAGAATGGGGAAGTATAGAAATCATAAGAAAACTATAATGGCCGTTTTATTCATAAGCTGCTTGTCCGCCGTCTGTCTGCTCGGATGTGAACAGCAGGAAGTCATTAAAGAAACGAAGGAAAAGGAAGTAAAAATTCCAATGATCCTCACCGTGAATCCGTCTACCGGGAAAAAAAGTGAGGAAGCGCTGATCGAGGCATTTAATGAAGAATATGACGGCAGATGGGAGATTGCTGTAGAGTGGAGTATGGAAACGGAGGAAGACTATCGGCAGAATCTGAAACGGCAGAATGTGACGGATACACTTCCGGCGGTCGTAACAGATATACGGATACTGCCGTCCTTCTATAAGAAAATGATTGAAGACGGACGTCTGGAAGAACTTTCTCAATACATTGATCAGGATGCAGAGTGGAAATCCATGATAGAACCGGTTGTTTTGGAATCCTGCAGTGAGCCGGACGGCGAGATGTATCTGGCTCCGCTTAGTACAGCGGCATTTTCCTGTTCCGGAGTGTTTTGGAACGAGGAATTATTTTCACAGGCGGGAATTAAAACATTTCCAAAGACATGGGAAGATTTCTGGGAGTGCTGCGATATTTTGCAAGCCCATGGAATCACGCCGCTTGCACTTCATACAGAAGGAACGGCCTGGGCTCCTATGCTGCTTGCAACGGCGGAACTGGCGGATACAGAAAATGGCGCGGCGTTTATGAAAGAATTGTATCCGGAAAGTTATCAGAATGCAGAAGGGTATCAAATGGCAGAGACATTGGAACGTTTATTTCAATATACAACTGCGGATGCAATGTATACAGATTTTGATACGGCTTATACGAATTTCTTTTCCGGTAAGGCGGCTATGATTCCAAACGGATATTGGATGATCGACCAGATTCCGGAAGGATGGGAGAAAAAAACGAGGTTTTCGGCATTTCCGGGGAATAAGTTGATTTCTTCTCCGGAGACCTTTGGCTGGGCATTGGTTGAGGATTGCGAGGCGGAGGTCAAAGAAGGAGCGGTGGAGTTTTTTAAGTTTCGGACCCGGATGAATATGGAAGAAAAGGAAAAGCTCTTTTCCGGAGACAGAAGTACACTTCTTCCGGCAGAGCAGGATTATCTGGCAGCGTATGAAGGACAGCCACAGTTCGTACCGAATTATCAGGTGAAGTGGAATTCTATTTTGCAGGAAGAAATATTGGGAGAGGCGCTGCCGAATCTTGTAAAAGGAAAAATCAGCGTGGAAGAGTTTGCCAGATTGGAAGACGAGAGTATTGAGCGGTTTTTAAAAGAACAGTAAGGAGTTTATTTTTTTGCATTTTAGGTTTTTATTTTGATATAGTTTTTTGCAAAACACTGGTATGATGGTTACAGAACAAAGGAAATACAGTATTTCCGGAAAGGTGAGTGGAGAATTATGAAAAAGCGCAAAGTGATTTCCGTTTTGCTGGCAGCAACTATGATAGCAGGTATGGCAGCCGGATGCGGAAGCTCTAAAGACACAGATGGAAAAGCTGAGGCAAAAGGTGAGGTGTATTATCTGAATTTTAAACCAGAAGCAGATGAGCAGTGGCAGGAACTGGCAGAGGCCTATACAGATGAGACGGGAGTTCCGGTGACGGTTTTAACAGCAGCTTCCGGTGAATATGAAAAGACATTGAAGTCTGAAATGGCAAAATCGGATGCGCCTACGTTGTTCCAGGTGAATGGACCAGTAGGACTTGCAAGCTGGAAAGATTATTGCTATGACTTGTCAGGTTCTGATATTGCAGGAGAACTGACAGATGACAGTTTCGCATTGATGGATGGCGATAAGATGGCAGGGATCGCCTATGTAATTGAGAATTACGGTATCATTTATAACAAAGCATTATTGGAAAAAGCCGGATACTCAGCAGAGGATATTACAGATTTTGCAAGCTTTAAGAAAGTAGTAGAAGATATCACAGCAAGAAAAGACGAACTTGGATTTTCTGCATTTACTTCTTCCGGTATGGATTCTTCTTCTGATTGGAGATTTAAGACACATCTTGCAAATCTTCCGATCTACTATGAATATAAGGCAGACGGGATCGATCAGACAGACGCGATCAAAGGTACATATCTGGACAACTACCGTCAGGTATGGGATCTGTATATTAACAATGCAACATGCAAACCAACTGAGATCTCTACAAAGACAGCAGATGATGCAACAGCAGATTTTGTAACTGAAGAGGCAGTATTCTATCAGAATGGTACTTGGGAATATAACAATATTGCAGACGTCGGAGAAGAGAATCTTGGGATCCTTCCGATCTACATCGGCGTAGAAGGCGAAGAAGAACAAGGCGTTTGCACAGGTACAGAGAATTACTGGTGCGTGAATGCAAAAGCCTCCGAAGAAGATATTCAGGCAACACTGGACTTCATGGACTGGTGTGTAACTTCTGAAACAGGCGTAGAGGTTATGTGCAAAGATATGGGATTTGTAATTCCGTTCGGTTCTAATCTGGAGTCTGAGAATGTTCTTGTAAATGAAGCAAACAAATATTTAGACGAAGGAAAAACTCCTGTAACATGGGTATTCTCTACAATGCCTTCCGAGGAATGGAAGAACGGCGTTGGCTCTGCTTTGACAGCGTATGCAGCAGATCAGACAGATGCAAACTGGGATGCAGTTGTAAGTGCATTTGTAGATGGATGGAAGACAGAAATCGAAGCAGCAAAATAGAAGCAACGAAATTGTGAAAAATGTGATACGGCGGGAAGCGAAAGTGTACCCGCCGTTTTTTAAAGAAGGAGGGGCAATTTTATGGAGAAAGCCATAAAACGTTATATGCCGATATTTGTGTTGCCGACTCTGTGTGCATTTATTTTAGGATTTATTGTTCCGTTTATAATGGGAATTGGTTTGTCATTCTGTAAATTTACAACGGTAACAGACGCAAAATTTGTCGGATTATCGAATTATGTAGATGCACTTCAGGACACTGTTTTTCGGCATTCATTCTGGTATACGGCATTGTTTGCCGTTGTTTCGTTGGCAGTGATCAATATTATCGCATTTGCACTGGCAATGGCGCTGACACAAAAGATGCGTGGAACGAATGTATTCCGTACGATTTTCTTTATGCCGAACCTGATTGGTGGTATTGTACTTGGATATATCTGGCAGTTGATTTTCAATGGGATCTTATCGAAGTTCGGTACAGCGCTGATGTTAAATGAATGGTATGGATTTTGGGGGATGATCATCTTAGTAAGCTGGCAGCAGATCGGCTATATGATGATCATTTACATTGCCGGTTTGCAGTCGATCCCGGGAGATGTCATGGAAGCGGCGCAGATCGACGGCGCCTCCGGGCTTCAGAGATTATTTAAAGTGACCATTCCAATGATGATGCCATCCATTACGATCTGTATGTTCTTGTCTATTACAAATGGATTTAAACTCTTTGACCAGAACTTATCGCTGACAGCAGGTGAGCCGGCAAAGATGTCTGAAATGATGGCATTGAATATTTTCAATACATTTTACGGAAGAACCGGCTGGGAAGGTGTCGGTCAGGCGAAAGCAGTATTGTTCTTTATCCTCGTGGTAGGGATCGGACTCATACAGTTACGGGCAACCCGTTCCAAGGAGGTGCAGCAGTAAATGAAGAAAAAAAAGAGATTAAGCGCCATTGGAACCGGCGTATTTACGATATTAGGTCTGATTTATATCGCGCCGATCCTGATCGTGCTGATGAACTCATTTAAGAAAAAAGTGTATATCAATAAGCAGCCGTTTACATTGCCGGATTCTAAGACGTTGAACGGGATTGAAAATTATCTGACGGCCATTGAGAAATACGATCTGGTGGAAGCGGTCATCTGGACGGTTTTTATCACAGTGGGTTCTGTGCTGGTCATCCTTATCTGTACCTCTATGTGCGCATGGTATATTACTCGTGTAAAATCCGGTTTTACAAAGAGCCTGTATCTGCTTTGCGTATTTTCTATGGTAGTGCCGTTTCAGATGGTTATGTTTACCCTGTCACTGGTTGCCGACCGTACCGGATTGAATACACCATGGGGAATTATCATTATCTATCTGGGATTTGGAGCCGGGCTTGCGGTATTTATGTTCTGCGGATTTGTAAAGTCCATTCCGTTGGAAATTGAAGAGGCGGCAATGATTGATGGATGTAATCCACTTCGGACGTTCTTTTCTGTGGTACTTCCGATCATGAAGCCGACTTATATTTCTGTGGGAATATTGGAAACCATGTGGATATGGAACGACTTCCTTCTTCCATATCTGGTATTGGATCTGAATAAATATAAGACCATTTCCATTGCAATTCAGTATATGAAAGGAAGTTATGGAAGAGTGGACATGGGAGCCGTTATGGCTGCGTTGATTCTTGCAGTTATCCCGGTTATTATATTCTACCTGTCCTGTCAGAAGCATATTATCAAAGGAGTTGCGGCAGGAGCTGTGAAAGGATGATCTTGTCTGAGACATTCACTGTCGACGTTCATAAATAAAATCGGTGAGGCGACCGATCATCAATGGAAAAACAGAATAGTTATAAAAGGAGTGCAACAATGGAAAAAGAACTGACACAGATACTAAACAATATATGCGGGAAAAGCATAGCAGAGGCATCCAACGAGGAGATCTATGCGGCGCTTTTGACCTTGTCCAAAGAGAAAATGAAAGGATTGAAACACAATGAGGGAGACAGGAAGTTATACTATATCTCCGCAGAGTTTCTGATCGGAAAGTTACTGTCCAATAATCTGATCAACTTAGGCTTATTTAAAGAGACAAGAGAAGTGCTGAAAAAGCATGGACATGATCTGACTGAGATCGAAGAGGTGGAATTGGAACCGTCGCTTGGCAACGGCGGTCTGGGACGTCTGGCAGCCTGCTTTTTAGATTCCATTGCGACGCTGGGACTGAACGGAGACGGTGTGGGACTGAATTATCATGACGGTCTGTTCCTTCAGAAATTTGTTGACAACAAGCAGTGTGAAGAGAAGAATCCGTGGATTACGGAGAAGAGCTGGCTGACAAGAACAGAAACAAGCTTTGAAGTACCGTTTAAAGATTTTACGTTGAAATCTACGATGTATGATATCGACATTCCGGGATATAACAGCGGCTGCAATAAGCTGCATTTGTTCGATCTGGACACTGTAGATGAGAGTATCATCGGAAATGGTATTTCCTTTGATAAAAATGACATCCGCAAGAACCTGACGCTCTTTCTCTATCCGGATGACAGTGACGAGGCGGGACAGCTTTTGCGTATCTACCAGCAGTATTTCATGGTGAGCAACGCGGCGCAGCTGATCTTGAAAGAGGCAGAAGAGCGGGGCGTAAACCTGTATCACCTGCATGAGCATGTATGTATCCAGATCAACGATACACATCCGACTATGGTGATCCCGGAGCTCATCCGTATTCTGACAGAGCAGAAAGGCTTCAATATGGATACTGCGGTAGATGTGGTAAGTAAGACCTGTGCATACACAAATCACACAATCTTGGCAGAGGCGCTGGAGAAATGGCCGGTTTCTTATCTTGAGAAAGTAGTACCGCACCTGCTTCCGATCATCCGCGAACTGGATCGAAGAGTGCGGAGAGATTTCCATGATCCGAAGGTGTATATCATCGATGAGCAGGACAGAGTACATATGGCTCACATTGATATTCATTTTGGGTATGCGGTCAATGGCGTGGCGGCTCTTCATACGGAGATCCTCAAGGATTCCGAGCTGAAACCGTTTTATGATATCTATCCGCAGAAGTTCAACAACAAGACAAACGGAATCACCTTCCGCAGATGGCTCACACACTGCAATCACGGACTGGCAGAATATCTGAAGGAACTGATCGGACCGGGGTATATGGATAATGCCGCAGAACTGGAGAAACTTCTGGCTTATCAGGATGACGAAACGGTACTGGCGAAGTTGAAAGAGATCAAGAAAGAGGCCAAGGTGGAGCTGAAGAAATATCTGAAGCTGACGCAGAATGTAGATATTGATGAGAATTCTGTATTTGACATCCAGATCAAGCGTCTCCATGAGTACAAGAGACAGCAGATGAATGCATTGTATGCGATCTATAAATACAAAGAGATCAAGAAAGGCGATCTGCCGAAACGTCCGCTTACGATGATCTTTGGAGCAAAGGCGGCGCCGGCGTATACGATCGCAAAAGACATTATCCATTTGATCTTGTGCTTACAGCAGCTGATCGACAATGATCCGGAGGTCAGCCCTTACATGAAGATCGTCATGGTAGAAAACTATAACGTGACAAAGGCGGAAAAGCTGATCCCGGCATGCGATATTTCTGAGCAGATCTCGCTGGCATCCAAGGAAGCATCCGGAACCGGAAATATGAAGTTCATGCTGAACGGAGCCGTGACGCTGGGAACTGAGGACGGAGCAAACGTCGAGATCCATCAGCTTGTCGGGGATGACAATATCTATATCTTTGGTGAAAAGTCTGAGAAAGTAATCGAGCTTTATGCTGCAGGCAGCTACTGCTCCGCAGATATTTATGACAACGATCCGATGGTAGAAGAGCTGGTTGACTTTATCATCAGCAAAGATCTGCTCCGCATCGGAGATCCGGTGAACTTAGGGCGTCTCTATAAGGAGATCGTCGGAAAAGACTGGTTTATGGCGCTGCTGGATGTGAAGGAGTATATCAAGACGAAAGAGCAGATGCTGGCAGATTACGAAGATGAGAAGGCATGGGAGAAGAAGATGCTGGTAAATATCGCGAAGGCCGGATTCTTCTCATCCGACCGAACTATCGCAGAGTACAACAGAGATATCTGGCATCTATAAAAAGCCGGGATCAAAAGTGCAGTGTAGCTGTACGATATCCGAATATTAGACAGGATTGCGTAGATGAACAGCATGGAGCAATTCGTATGTCTGAAAGACAGAGGAGACAAGAATCATGAAAAAAAGCGGTATTTTAATGCCGGCAGCCTCTCTTCCATCCCGTACCGGGGTAGGAGAGATGGGTGCCGAAGCCTCCCGTTTTATTCAGCTTTTAAGAGAAAATGGTGTGAAGATCTGGCAGATCCTTCCGATGAATCCGGTAGGATATGGGAATTCCCCTTATCAGCCCTATTCGTCCTGTGCCGGGGATGAGATTTATATCAGCCTGGATGCTCTGTATGAAGAAGGTCTGTTAAAGGAAAAAGCAGAGAATTTTCGGGAGAATAGCGTACAGATCGATTATGACGCAGTGCGCGCCTTTAAAGAACCATATTTGCGGGCGGCGTTTCAGGCGTTTTGTGAGCAGGACAGACAGAAGGAAGATGTCTATAAGGAGTTTATTTCGCAGAGCTGGGTCTATGAGTATGGCGTGTTCCGTGCATTGAAAAAGGAGCAGGGAGGGATCTGCTGGAATGAATGGACGGCGGAAGCCAAAAACTGGCCGGATACAAGAACAGCTCTTTCGGAAGAGACAGAAACAGAAGTGCAGTACCAGATGTTCTTACAGTATGTGTTCTTCTGTCAGTGGATGCGCCTGAAAGAAGAAGCGAACGCAGCAGGTATTCAGATTATGGGGGACGTCCCCTTTTATGTAGGGGTAGATTCGGTGGATGTCTGGGCAGGAAAACAGAATTTCCTTCTGGACGAGGATGGCAGACCAGTCTTTATCGCAGGTGTGCCGCCGGATTCTTTCAGTGCGACAGGGCAGAGATGGGGCAATCCTATCTATAACTGGGAGCATATGGAAGAGAATGGATATCAGTTCTGGGTGGATCGGATCGAGTACAGCAGCAGACTATTTGACAGCATCCGGATCGATCATTTCCGGGCATTTGACACTTTCTGGAAGATTCCTGCCAGCTGTCCGACTGCTATGGAGGGGGAATGGATCGAGGCGCCGGGATATGAGGTGCTCGATACCTTAAAAGCAAAATTACCGGGAGTTGAGCTGGTGGCAGAGGATCTGGGAGATTTGCGCCCGGAAGTGCTGGAGCTGAAGGATCATTACCATCTGAAGGGCATGAAGATCCTTATGTCCTGTATAGAGACAAGAGGGAAGTATGCATACGACAGTTTTCATGATGTGGAAAATATGATCGTCTACACCGGTACACATGATAACGATACGCTGATGGAGTGGTATGGAAATCTGACCTGTGCCGCACGGCGGAAGGTCCGCAGATTTCTTGCGCGTCAGGGATTCCGTCAGGGAAGTGTCAAGGACAGACTGCTGGCATATATGCTGAACAGTCCCGCCGAGTATGCGATCGTGCCGATGGCAGATATTCTGGGGCAGGGAAGCGAAGGACATATCAATACGCCGGGAACGGTGGGAAGTCCGAACTGGGAGTGGCGGATGCCGGATTTTGCGCTTGCAGAGAAGGAAATGAAAAAATATAGAAACTTGCTATTGCATCGATCTGCGATGAATGGGCCAACGTAATGACAGGAGTGGTTTTGGAAAACTGCTTTGCTTCATTCTTTTGCCGGTTGTATTGAATTTTGGCAGAAAGTGACTGTGATATGCAGAGTGTTTTCGCAGAGGTGGGCGGCTACATAGCCGCCCATTTTGCGTGTCAGATGGTCTACGATAGATAATCCGAGCCCGGAACCGGTACTGTGCCTTGCCTTATCTGCTCTGTAAAAGCGTTCAAAAAGACGATCTGTATCGATTTTGGTACCTTCCGGAAGAAGGTTGGAAAAGGTGATAGATGATTCTTTTTGGACAATAGAGATGGTATCTGTCCCGTAGGCAAGCGCGTTTTTCAGTAGATTTGCGAAGATCCTGCGTATACCGTCTTCATTTCCGCATACGGTCAGTGTTTCCTGCGGATATTGCAGATCCAGATGAAAGCCGGCAGAAGCAATGCGGTCATAAAAAGAGGCAAGCAGATCGCACAGGATGGGATAGGGAGCAACAGACTTTAAATCCGGCACATATTCCTCCTGTGTCAGCGTTGTATAAAGGAATAATTCGTCGAGAAGAGATTCCAGATCTGTTAAACGTTTCTGTATGATCTGTATATAATGCGCGGCTTTTTCTTTGTCTGTTGTCTGGTTCAGTAATTCCACGTATCCGGAAACGCCGGTCAAGGGAGTGCGGATGTCATGTGAGATACAGGAAATGGTATATTTTAGATCCTTTCCGGCGATCTGCTGTTGGATATAGGCTTTTTGCTCCTTTGAAAGCCGGGCGTTGAAAGCACGGCACAGCCGTTTGAAACCGGGAGTGCGCACGCTTAAAGAAAGGCGCAGATTGCTGCCGGTTTCCGTCTCTTCTATTTCCTCTGCCCATCTTTTAAGCTGCAGACGGATACGCAGCAGATAGAGCAGAAGCAGGAATAAAAGCAGTGACAGGGTCAGAACAGGCAGCATAAAAAACACCTCCTAGATATCTTTTTTCTGTAGGATGAAGACGGACAGAAGCAGCCATATGAGAAGCCATACCAGACCGGTGCCAAGGCATAGAGTGAGTTTCTCTGCCGGGACAGGAAAGGATATGTCCTGTATACATCCGTAGAGTGTATAGTCAAAGTTTATAAAAGTAAGATGCAGAGCCGACATGATACTATCCAGCACTGTCAAGGCAGTTCCGCTGGCAAGGATCAGTGTCGCGGCAACGGAAACAGCCTTATTGCGAAACAGGATGGAGACGAAAGTCAGCATGGCAGAAAAGCCGCTTCCTGTCAGCCAGAAGAGCAGAGTGAATTTTGCGTACTCCTGGAAAGAAGTCTCCATAAACGGCAGATGGAACATGCGGCAGGCAAGGATAAATCCGACGATCAAAAGCAAAATATAAACAGCAGACACCATCTGCATGACGATCCATTTGCTAAGTATATACGTAAAACGTCGGTTCCTGAGCGAGAAGATATTTTTCGCAAAGCCGCAGTCAAAGTCAGAACAGATAAATAAGGAAGTCATAAGCGCAATGACGATGAAGAAAAAGCCGCCCCGGAATATCGTAGTAGAGAGAATATCAACAGCAGGTATTTTGGCATATGCCGAGGCGATCTGTTCCCCGCTCATTTGTTCTCCGTTTATCATAAAGATGACTCCGTTTGCTTCTGCGGCGGAACGCATCTGTTCGTCGATGGAAAGTTTAAATGTAAAGAGAAAACCGGTGACAGCGAGAAGTAAAAGCAGAAAGCATATATAGACAGCTTTGCTCTTTAAGATCCTTCTGCAATCCATACGAAGCATATCAAACATGTTCTTCACCTCCCATCAGACGTAGAAAATAGGATTCCAGATCCTGCTGATGGCGGTATAATTCTTGTATAGAGATACCGCTTTCTGAGAAAGTCTGGCTGATAAGTTGCGGATCGCAGGGAGAGTAAATATGGATCTCCCCGTTCGGATATATTTTGTAGTCCGAAAGCTGCAGATGTTCTTCTAAAAGAACAGAGGCTGACTTTGCGTTGTTTACCCTTACCAGGAGGTAATCCCGGCAGTTTTTTGCAAGTTGGGCTGCAGGTAACTGCTGTATCATACTTCCGTCTTTGATGATTCCATAGCGTGAGGCAATTTTGCTTAATTCTCCTAGGATATGGGAACTGATGATGATCGTCATGCCCTGTTCCTCATTTAAATGTACCAACATAGAACGGATTTCCCGTATGCCTTCTGGATCTAATCCGTTTATAGGCTCATCCAAGATGAGAAGATCTGGATTGCCGAGCAGGGCAAGGGCAATACCCAGACGCTGCTTCATTCCCATAGAGAAGTGCTTTGTCTTCTTATTTCCGGTGTCTGCAAGTCCGGTAAAGGCTAAGAGTTCCTCTGTTTTTTGTCTTGCGTCGATAAGCCCTAGACATCTGGCTTTTAAAAGCATGTTTTCCCTTGCGGAAAGTCCGGGGTACAGACCGGCATTTTCAATCAGCATGCCGGTCCTTTTGCGTATGACGTCATTGTGGCCGGTATTGCCAAACAGACGGATCGCTCCTTCTGTGGGCGCGGCAAGCCCGCATATCATTTTTAAAGTCGTGGATTTTCCCGCTCCGTTTCTGCCGATAAAACCATAAATATCTCCTTTGTGTACAGTCATATCCAGATGGTCTACAGCCCTTTTTCTGCCATAGACCTTGGAGACAGACGACAATTCTACTACACACATATTCTGTGATCCTCCTTCGATTGATATGGCTATTATAGAGTATAAGTTTACAGAAACCGCAAAGAAAAGTTTAAGAAAGTTTAAAGAAGTTGATATTTTTTAATAAAATGAAATGTATGTATAAAGACAGAACACCGCAAATATGGCAGTTTTCCAAAGCTATGCATATATTAAAATATATCAATAATACATTACTAGTATCATACTAGTATCAATTATTTTTAGGGTACCCAAATACTTTCTACAGCCTCTCTTAACTCATGTATCGTTTTATGTGTATAAATTTTTTCATTTAAATCCCCAGCATGTCCCATCAATTTTAGGATAGTAGATTTTCGTACACCGGCGCTATCTAACATGGAATTGAATGTGTGCCGACAGTCGTGAGGAGTATGCTTTTGCATTATACCGCAACCTTTCAACGCGTTATCAAAGCATTTTCGGTAATCAGATTCCCGTATATCACGCTTACCATTATGATAAATCAGGCTTTGAAATTGAAGGCAATAGCGTTTTTCTACCATGTTGAAAATTGAAGAGTGTATTGGGACGGTTCTGTTTCTACCGGCTTCCGTTTTCATTCCGCCGAAGAAAGTTTTTTCCTGTAGGTCTATATCCTGCAAAGGCATGTGTGCGAGTTCGTTTATTCTCCAGCCGGAATAACAATAAATAAGGACTGTATCTACAAAGGGAAGGGTTCGGTTTTTCCATAATGCTTCTAAATCGGTACGAGTAAAAGGTATTCCATGTTCGTCATCCTCTTCTTTAGTTACGGAAACAAAAGAAGCATAATCTTTTTGTGAAATATCGGTTTCAAGTGCATACCGTCCTAAATGTCGAAGGAGGACTACTACATGTTCTGACATAGAATGTGATAAGGAATCTGCATCGGCAATATCCTGCATGTCTTTTGTACGAAGTGTTGAGTAAATCTGCGTATGCAGCGGCGTACACTTTTTATATGCGGCACGTGCGGTGTACTCAGATGAAGAACGTTGATTTTTAGCGACCTTTTCATCTGGATGCCGTTTGAAGCGCCTTTGATACCAGCGCTCATATACTTCCGTAAAGGTTAAATTTCGTAAATTAACATCGTAAGGATTTTCATTGTATTTTGCAAGACTTATGTCAGCCTGCACCTTATCCTCATAAGTTCCTAAAATATCGAAAGTAGGATAGCCCCTGTCATCTAGCCTGGTGTTTACCCTGACTTGATATGGTTTTTTCCGATTTCCGGATAATTTTACAACGGTTCCAGCTCCGTTTGGTCGCCTCCTTTTTCCTCTTTTTTGTGCTTTTACCGGGAGTGGCTTATCTTGTATAGGATATCCGCAATGAGGGCAAATAACAGCCTTGTCTGACACTTTCCCAGTGCACTCCGGGCATGTCATTAATGCCATAAAATCATCTCCTTTGGTATAAAAATAACAGCGTACAAACGTTCTGGATTGTACGGCTGCACCGAAGATGATACAATATTCTTGTGAGAGAACACCGCATAATCTACGGATTGTGCTAGAACTGCTCCGGTATTGGCGTACCGAGGCAGTTGACATTTAAAGTATATTTGTTATAATATACTTAACAAGGGAGCCGATAGCTAGCTGAAACCTAGCCACCTCGGCAAATATGTATTACAAAATAGCGCTACACTTTGCGGGTGAGGGCGCTATTTTTTGTTATGCTTATTGATGGTTATAACAAGGGTAATAACAGCAACTAGCATAATAACAAAGGTAAATAAATCGCTGTATGTTACATACATAAGCACCAGCCCCTTTCTCTTTTGAGTAGGTGGCTACATATCGCCCTATCGGTCCCCTGGGTAAATATATTATTTTGTATTGC
>NZ_JBBKBE010000025.1:0-29683 GCF_037890075.1 Mediterraneibacter sp. ICN-202921
ATATCTTTTGAATACGGTAAATACAAGGGTTGTAATGGTTTCAGAAAACCGTTATAATATATAAAGTGTATCTGGAGCTCAGTGGATAGAGTGATGCCCTCTTAAGGGCTAGGTGGAACAAACGCCTTTTGATATGATAACTAGTTAAAATTGAATAGAGTTTTAAGAATGTCCCAGTACCTCAGCAGGATAGAGGGTTCGCCTCCTAAGCGAAACGCCGCAGGTTCGACTCCTGTCTGGGACGCCACAAACTCCGCTGAAAGCCTTATTTTACAAGGTTTTCAGCGTTTTTTATTTATGGCTTTCTATTTACGCTGAATACGAATTGTTTTCAATCAGTCATTTTTTTATTCGATATTTTTTAAGAATTTTAAGGAAGTAGGCTTGCTTTGCAGAGCGGTACGGTTCAAAGGCAACAGGACTGTTCCGTCTTTCCAAAATGGCAGTTTCCACATCATCAATCAGACGTAAAGCTGCGTCCCATATTAGTCAGCTTTCTTTTTATAAAATCTCTTGTAGGCTGCGAAGATAAGAACAGCACTGGAAATTCCAAGCATAGCTATGGCGAACCACATTTATTCAAGCAGAGACATTAAAACTGCATGTATGGTGTTTGATTCTGAATATATTACCTGGCTTGCCATCAGTGAAAGACCTACCGATACAAGAACTCTGATTCCGTTTTTAAAAGAAATCTTAGCTGATGCTGGATATGAAAGTGAAGAAAACTACATGTTTATAGAAGAAAATCAACAGCTTGCATTTATCAAACCATAGAATTATGAAATTTCAAAAACTAGAAAGCACAGGAAAAGACACCAGCCGTATAGAAAACATGGATTACAACGATGATAATGATACTTATTGTTGCAGAAATGGACAGATACTGACTGTTCGGTATGAGAAAAAAGAAAAAACTGTAAGTGGTTACAAAAGAACAGTTACGGTGTATCAATGCAATCATTGTAAAGACTGTCCATTCAAAACAGAATATATCAGGGCAACAATCGCAAGACCTCAATGGAAGAACGTCAAAAAGTGTTTTTTGTTTCAAAAATAATGAAACAGAAACGATTGGGAACACTGGAAAGGGTTACCAGCGATTATGGAACATAGTTGCGGATGAACCGGAGCATTCAGGCAGAAGGAGACTTTGCAGTGATAAAAGGAGATAGGGATTCCAGATGCTATTTATATCACGGAAAAGAAAATGTTACTGTTCAGAGTATTATTTTGAAAATATCATAAATATTGAGTCAAAACTATACTGAGAGGAAACGAACTAATTTTCAAAAGAATAAAATAACAGAACCAGCATTGTTTACACCGGATGATATTACCAAAAAATAGAAAATTTTCTAAAAATTTGAGCTTTTTCGTTCTCGGAAAACATCATTCAAAAATTTGCTTCTTTGAAAGATGTGGAAAGAATTGCAGAATTTTACACAGCAAATGGGGTGTTGCCTGTTTATAAGATATAAAGATCAGGAGATATAAGCACAGTATTTGAATTACAGGGGATAATTATAGAATGCAGGAATTGCCTTGTAAAAGTATACCGTCTTTTTTGGATTTATGGTAAAATGATTGAATCAATAAGCGAAAAAAAACATACCCTGTTGCTAGGGAGGTTCAAAAATGAGAAAACCGGGAAAAGTTATTTTATTTCTTATACTGGCGGCTGTATTGACAGTACAGCCATCATGGAAAGTACTGGCAGAGGAAGTGCAGACAGATCAGAATGTGTCTGAAGAAGCAGAAATGACAGAAGAAGAAAAGCAGGCAGCAGAAGAAAAAGAAAAACAAGAATCCTATGAGACAGTGCCGGATACAAATGTAATAAAAGATTGGCCTCAGGGACCAAACATATACGGAGCGTCTGCGATTGTTATAGATATGGACAGCGGCGCCGTACTTTATGAAAAAAGAGCAGATGAAAAACAGTATCCTGCAAGTATTACAAAACTTCTTACTACTTTAGTAGCACTGGAAAATGGAGAACTTGCGGATGAGATTATTTTTTCGGAAGACAGTATTTCTTTTTTGGAATATGGGGATGCCAGTATAGGAATGACACCTGGAGAAATTCTGACATTGGAGGAAGCTTTATATGGGGTACTTTTAGCGTCCGCAAATGAAGTTTCCTATGCGGTGGCAGAAAACATCGGACAGAAAATGGGTGGAGGATATGCTGCTTTTATCCAGAAAATGAATGACCGTTCAATAGAGCTGGGCTGCACAAGATCGCATTGGGTCAATGCAAATGGGCTCCATGACGAAGAACATTATACGACAGCACACGATATGGCGCTAATTGCTTCCGCAGTTTATAAAAAAGAAGTATTTCAGACGATCATGCAGTCTCTTTCTTATACGATCCCTCCGACTAATTTGATGGAAGAAGAAAGGGTGCTCTGGCAAAATCATAAAATGCTCTGGCCGGAAAATTATTATTATTATGCATACTGTACCGGTGGAAAAACCGGATATACAGATCAGGCTAAGACCACACTTGTGACAATGGCAGATAATGGCTCTATGCGGCTGGCAGCAGTAGTTTTGCACGACTATGGTGTATCTGTTTATGATGATACACGGGCAATGCTGGATTATGCCTTTGAAAATTTTACCAGGCTCCCTTTAGAAGTTGAAGAAAATACAGAGTTAAAAAAGAAAATAGAATCTTTCAAAGATAATACGTATGTGACGGTGCCAAAGGGCGTAACTCTTTCCGATCTGGAGTCAAAGATTACAATTATGGATGAGAAAGAAGGAACAGGGCTTGTTACGTACAGATATAAAGGAGAAACTGTGGGAAGCGTCCATGTGAAATTGACAAAAGAATATATGGAAAGTCAGGGAAGCGAACAGGATATAAAGATCGAACAGAAAGAAAATGAAGAAAAGAAATCTCCTGAAGCAGGCGATCCCGACAGGAATATAAAGGCAAGAGTCAGTATAGGTATTGCAGCGATATTGCTGGTGCTTGTATTGATGATAGGAATGAAATATAGAAAAATATAAATTTAATTGACGAACTGCCTTATAGAGAAAAGGTAAAATTTATATAGAAGGTACGCAAAGAAACACTGTGTCAGAACACAGGACAGGACCCGCTTTACCTCATCCGTTCGAGTGGTTCTAAGCACAGAACATCGACGTGTCCATTGGAACACGCAGATGTACTGCGCTAAGAACCAGGCGAACTGTATTCGGAACGCTCCTGTCAATGCCCTGCTTATCTGACATAGTGTTTCTTCGCTGTCTCTTCCAATCAGAAGTTTCACTCTACTATCAGAAGGCAGATTCCTCAATTAAATTTCAGAAAAAAAGACGACCTCACGTTGCTACAGACTTCCAAACAGAAGTGTTTTTTGCCTTCTGGCGGAAATGCGCAGCAGCGTGAAGTTGATTTTTTAAACAGAAACATGAACTTAAGCGGCGAAAGTGTATGCATGAAATGTATGTTTTGCGTGAGCGAGGAATTTCGGCAAAGCCCTGACGAGCGATGCAAAACATACATTTCATGCGCCCTTTTGCCATTTGACTGCATATTTCTTTTGTCAGTTAAATTTATATTTTATTTCTCATGAATTCCCGGACGGTTTCTATATCTGTTTCCAACATTTCTGCGATATCTTCAGCAGAGTATCCCTTCTGGACTTTCTTTTTTACCAATTCCTGTAGTTTTTGTAGTCCGCCCTGTGCCAGCCCCTCTTTTAATCCGGAAGCATGACCTTCCTCTCGCGCTTCATTTTGTTCTATAATTTTTTCTTCCCAAGCCTGCATATATTTAACTCCAATCTTTTCACTGGATTTGATCGTCTGGATACGTTTCTGGATCTTATGGATCCGCTCACTGGCGCAGTTCCTGCTCACTTCCTCCGTGGTGTGCTCCATATATTTGAGGAGTTCCACCAGTTCTTCCGGCACACCTTCTGTATTCTTTCCGTGTGTGTTCAGGAAGATACGGACAGCGTCATCTCCTAGGGAGAGTTCCGGCACTTCTTCACACTGCATGCGGAAGGTATAGCGGTACAATCCGTATCCGAACAGGTCAAAGGGAAAGATCAGGATGATATACACGGGATTTAATTTCTGGAAGCCTACCTCTCCCGGAGTTAAGAGATTCGAGTCGATCAATGCCTGGTAGAAGCGGCTCCGTTTTGGCAGGTTTCCCGTATTGTTCTGTTGGACTTCTGTATTATAGACCGTGTCCTGCTCATACATTGCCCATACATCCAGCCGCACATAGCGATTCAGAGGATGGGTGCGCTGTTCCTTTTCCGTCTGGGGAAGCAGTTTTAATACGACTTCTTTGCCTAAGATGATCTCCAGTATATCACGCATAGTATCCGGGTCGTCCGCCGCCTGTGCGAATAAAAAACGATCCAATAGGTTCAAATCCTTCAATGGTTTTTGTCTTTGTTCCATATGTACTTTTCTCCTTCCATTATAGGGAAAAGCCCACTGGTTTACAACACTTTTCCCTAAATTGCCTGCGACGTGGATTTTCATTTCAGCGACATATATTTTCCTGCATCTACGTGTGGCATGACACTGGAAAAATTTGTCCGGCACAGGTATGTGATCTTGTTTCTTTGGGTAAATGTTTGCGAATATCCCGGATAAAGATCCGGATATACCGACGTTCCAGTAACTGGATAAATATAGAATGATCTGTATAAAGCAGATCATCAGACTGTGTTTTAGAAAAACACAAAATTTTTTTCTAGATGCGCATCTAAAAAGATACTTTCACTCTAACACAACAAAAGATAAACTACAACAAAAAATATAAGTTTGATCGACCCGGAATCAAAAGCTGCTGTCAAACTTTTGGAATGATGTTTCATAAGTGGTCAGCACAGGATACTTATGATAAAATGGAAATAAGTAGTTGTGCAGTTTCTATATGGATGGAGCCGAAAGGAGGATAAGGTCATTGAAAAGATACAGATGCAGTGTTTGCGGGCATATTTATGATGAAGAGTTGGAAGGAAAACCTTTTTCAGAGTTAAAGGAATGTCCGGTCTGCCATCAGACAACAGAAAAGTTTACTGTTTATAAAGAGGAAAAAACAGGAAAAGTACAAGAAAAGAAAGAAGTAAAATTGGAATATCCAAAGGAATTCGTCCGACAGGATGAAGATAGCAGATATATGCAAGAAATCCATGAAATTGCAGTGACCGGGAAAAGTATCTCGGCTTCTATGGGAACAGAACTGCCTATGCCAAACTGGGATGATATTCTCTTATTAGGCGCACAGTTGGACCCTATGCCCTTAGAAGAGAGTGCGGCGGTGAGGACTGAGACGGTGATCGGAAAGCACGCACGTAAACCGCTTATCCTGAAAAATCCGGTTTACATTTCCCACATGTCCTTTGGAGCTCTTTCAAGAGAGGCAAAGATATCCCTTGCAAAAGGCTCTGCTATGGCCCACACTGCTATGTGCTCAGGAGAGGGAGGTATTCTTCCGGAAGAGATGGAGGCGGCGGACAAGTACATTTTTGAATATGTAGGAAACTTGTATAGCGTTACTCCAGAAAATCTGCAGAAGGCGGATGCAATTGAGATCAAGATCGGACAGGGTACAAAGCCGGGAATGGGAGGACATTTACCGGGTGAAAAAGTAACGAAAGAAATCAGTGAAATAAGAAATAAACCGATAGGAAAAGATATTATTGCACCTGCGAGATTTCCGGGCGTTGAGACAAAGGAAGATTTAAAGAACTTGATCAGTCAGTTAAGATATGCTTCTGAGGGAAGACCCATAGGAGTGAAGATCGCAGCAGGAAGGATAGAGAGAGATTTAGCTTTTTGTGTGTATGCAGAACCGGATTTTATCACGATAGATGGAAGAGGAGGCGCAACAGGTTCTTCCCCAAAATTATTAAGAGATAGTGCAAGCGTTCCGACGATTTACGCATTATACAGAGCCAGGAAATACCTTGACAGTATCCATTCAGATATTAGTCTGATCATTACAGGAGGCCTGCGTGTATCTTCTGATTTTGCCAAGGCGATCGCCATGGGGGCAGATGCTGTGGCAGTTGCTTCTGCGGCTCTGATCGCAATGGCATGCCAACAGTATAAGATCTGTGGGACGGGAATGTGCCCTATGGGTGTTGCGACACAGGATGAGGAATTGAGATTTCGTCTGCATGAAGATGCGGCGGCAGCCAGAGTGGCAAATTTCTTAAACGTTTCTCTGGAGGAATTAAAAATGTTTTCCAGAATTACAGGACATGAGGATATCCATGATTTGTCTGTGGAAGATTTATGTACAATAAACAGGGAGATCAGTGAGTTTACGAATATTCCACATGCATAATGTATGGAAATAACGTGTTTATACTCTTGACTATTTTTAATATTCTACTTATAATAACCATGTATAAACAGAAAGAAAAGGCTGTGACAAAGACAGTAGACTATATTTGAACGTTAAAGCGAGCCGGGGAGGGTGAAAGCCTGGTACCAGTAGGATATTTTCGAACATCACTTTTGAGCCGCAGTTCTCGAAACGAAAGATTTTCTTTTGCAGAAAACGAAGAAGGAGTAGAGACTGACGCAGGTTCCGGCGTTATGAGGGACACATATACAAACCGCAAGGTTTAAGTATGTCGTAACAGGTGGTGAAACGTAAGCAGAAGGCTTTCGTCCTATTACAGGGCGAAGGTCTTTTTTATTCCATAGGGAATTGCTTCCTATGAAATAAAAATGCTCCGCAAGGAGGCGCACTCGTGTGAAGATGTAACATGCCGCAAGCGATCCGCTTGGCGCAAAGAAAGGAAGAAGAAAATGTATAAGAAAGTTTCCACAGACATGAATTTTGTAGAAAGAGAAAAAGAAATTGAAAAGTTTTGGGCGGATAACCAGATATTCCAGAAGAGCATGGAAGAAAGAGAAGGCTGTCCGGAGTATACATTCTATGATGGACCTCCGACAGCAAATGGAAAACCCCATATTGGACATGTGCTGACCCGTGTGATCAAAGATATGATCCCAAGATACCGTACAATGAAAGGGAGTATGGTTCCAAGAAAAGCGGGATGGGATACACATGGCCTGCCGGTAGAACTGGAAGTAGAGAAGCTGCTGGGATTAGATGGAAAAGACCAGATCGAAGAATATGGTCTGGAACCGTTTATCGACAAATGTAAAGAGAGTGTATGGAAATACAAAGGTATGTGGGAAGACTTCTCTAGTACGGTTGGTTTCTGGGCGGATATGGAACATCCATATGTCACATATGACAATAATTTCATCGAGTCTGAATGGTGGGCATTAAAACAGATCTGGGATAAAAAGCTGCTATATAAAGGCTTCAAGATCGTACCTTACTGTCCACGCTGTGGGACACCGCTTTCGGCACAGGAAGTGGCACAGGGCTACAAGGATGTAAAAGAACGTTCTGCGATCGTAAGATTTAAAGTAAAAAACGAGGATGCATATATCCTTGCATGGACGACGACGCCTTGGACTTTGCCGTCCAACTTGGCTTTGTGTGTACATCCTTCGGAAGTCTATCTGAAGGTAAAGGCAGCAGACGGGCGGGTATACTATATCGCAGAAGCGCTTGCCGATAAAGTACTCGGAAAACTATCAGAAGAAGGAAAACCTGCCTATGAAGTATTAGAGACATATGTGGGAACAGATCTGGAATATAAAGAATATGAGCCTCTTTATCAGTGTGCTGCAGATAGCGCAGAGAAACAAAAGAAGAAAGCCTTCTTTGTCGTATGCGATACTTACGTAACGATGACAGACGGTACAGGTATCGTGCATATTGCGCCGGCATTCGGTGAAGATGATGCCAGCGTAGGAAGAAAATATGATCTGCCATTTGTGCAGCTTGTAGATGAAAAAGGAAATATGGGAGAGACGACTCCATTTGCAGGCGTATTTGTGAAAAAAGCAGATCCTATGGTTTTAAAAGATCTGGATGAAAGAGGACTGCTTTTGGATGCTCCAAAATTCGAGCATAGTTATCCGCATTGCTGGAGATGCGACACACCGCTTATTTATTATGCACGTGAATCTTGGTTTATCAAGATGACAGCAGTAAAAGAAGATCTGATTGCCAATAACAACACGATCAACTGGATCCCAGAAAGCATTGGAAAGGGACGTTTCGGAGATTGGCTGGAAAATGTTCAGGACTGGGGAATCAGCAGAAACCGCTACTGGGGAACTCCGCTGAATATATGGGAATGTGAATGTGGACATATGCATTCTGTGGGAAGTATCGCAGAGTTGAAAGAGATGTCTCCAAATTGTCCGGAAGATATAGAACTGCATCGTCCGTATATTGATGATGTGACGATTACTTGTCCGGAATGTGGAAAACAGATGCACCGAGTGCCGGAAGTGATCGACTGTTGGTTTGACAGCGGCTCTATGCCATTTGCACAGCACCACTATCCATTTGAAAATGAAGAGATATTTAAACAGCAGTTCCCGGCAGATTTTATTTCTGAAGCAGTAGATCAGACGCGTGGTTGGTTCTATTCTCTTCTGGCTATTTCTACGCTCTTATTTAATAAAGCGCCATACAAAAATGTTATCGTGTTGGGGCATGTGCAGGATGAAAATGGACAGAAGATGAGTAAGTCTAAGGGAAATGCCGTAGATCCGTTTGATGCGTTGGAGACATACGGAGCAGATGCGATCCGTTGGTATTTCTATGTCAACAGCGCTCCTTGGCTTCCAAACCGTTTCCATGGTAAGGCGGTGACGGAAGGACAGCGCAAATTTATGGGAACATTGTGGAACACGTATGCATTTTTCGTACTTTATGCGAATATAGATGAGTTTGACGCTACAAAATATACATTAGAATATGAAAAATTATCTGTTATGGATAAATGGCTTTTGTCTAAACTAAATACGTTGATCCGCACAGTAGATGAAAATCTTGCCAATTACCGGATTCCGGAATCGGCAAGAGCGCTGCAAGAATTTGTAGATGATATGAGTAACTGGTATGTAAGAAGAAGCCGCGAACGTTTCTGGGCAAAAGGAATGGAACAGGATAAAATTAATGCATATATGACATTGTACACAGCGCTTGTCACAGTTTCCAAAGTAGCTGCTCCGATGATTCCGTTTATGACCGAAGAAATCTATCAAAATCTTGTAAGAAGTATTGATAAGACGGCTCCGGAAAGTATACATTTGTGCGATTTCCCTGTTGCGGAAGAAAAATATATTGACGCAGATCTGGAAGCGAATATGGAAAATGTTCTGAAATTAGTCGTTATGGGGCGTGCATGCAGAAATGCATCTAATATCAAAAACCGTCAGCCGATCGGACAGATGTTTGTAAAAGCGGGATTTACACTTCCGGAATTCTACCAGGATATTGTGACAGATGAGCTAAATGTAAAGAATGTAAAATTTACAGAGGATGTCAGAGAATTTACTTCATATAGTTTTAAACCGCAGTTAAAGACCGTAGGTCCTAAATATGGTAAAATGTTAGGCGGGATCAAAGCGGCGCTTGACGCAGTAGATGGAAACGCGGCTATGGATGAGATAAATGAGACCGGCGCGCTTAAGCTGTATGTGAATGAACAGGAGATCACGCTATTTAAGGAAGACTTACTGATCGATACAGCACAGATCGATGGATATGTTTCAGAAAATGATAACGGCATCACGGTCGTACTGGACACAAATCTGACAGAAGAACTTTTAGAAGAAGGATTTGTGAGAGAAATCATCAGCAAAGTCCAGACAATGCGTAAGGAAGCAGATTTTGAAGTTATGGATAGGATCTGCCTGACTTACAAAGGAAGTCAGAAAGCCGAGGAGATCTTTGCAAAATATAATACGTCTATCGGCGGGGAAGTATTGGCAAAAAGTGTTGTAAATACACAGCCTTCCGGTTATGTAAAAGAGTGGAAGATCAATGGAGAAGCCGTTACAATGGGCGTTGAGAGAGAGGATATGTAACATATATGTATGGTAAAAGATTTGAAAAAGAAACATTTAAAACAGCAGTAAAAGATAACGTGAAGACCCTTTATCGCAAAACGATAGACGAGGCTACGCCGCAGCAGATATTTCAGGCTGTTTCCTATGCGGTAAAAGAAGTGATCATTGATGACTGGCTGGCGACGCAGAAGGCATATGACGAGGCGGATGCGAAGACAGTTTACTATATGTCTATGGAATTTCTGATGGGGCGCGCTCTTGGAAATAACCTGATTAATATGACTGCATACGGAGAAGTAAAAGAAGCGCTTGCGGAGATGAACATAGACTTAAATGTGATCGAGGATGAAGAGCCGGATCCGGCTCTTGGCAACGGCGGCTTAGGCCGTCTTGCCGCCTGCTTTTTAGATTCCCTTTCTACATTGAATTATCCGGCGTATGGCTGCGGGATCCGTTATCGTTACGGTATGTTTAAGCAGAAGATCGAAAATGGATACCAGGTAGAAGAACCGGACAATTGGCTCAAAGAGGGAAATCCATTTGAGTTGAGGAGAGAAGAATACGCAAAAGAAGTACGGTTTGGCGGTAATATCCGGTTCGAGAAAGATCCGGAGACAGGGAAGGATATATTTATCCAGGAGAATTATGAATCTGTTTTGGCGATTCCCTATGATATGCCTATTGTCGGATATGGAAATCATGTAGTGAATACTTTGCGTGTATGGGATGCAAAGGCGATCACCGATTTTCAGCTGGATGAATTTGACAGAGGAAATTATCACAAGGCGGTAGAGCAGGAAAATCTGGCGAAATTGATCGTAGATGTCCTTTATCCGAATGATAATCACTATTCCGGCAAAGAATTACGTTTAAAACAGCAGTATTTCTTTATTTCCGCAAGTCTGCAGGCAATGATAGCAAAATACAAGAAGAGGCACAGTGATATCCGGAAATTATACGAGAAGGTGGTCATTCAGATGAATGATACACATCCGACGGTAGCAGTTCCGGAGTTAATGCGCCTGCTGATCGATGAGGAAGGACTAAACTGGGAAGAAGCATGGGAAGTTACATCCAAAACCTGTGCTTACACAAACCATACGATTATGGCAGAAGCGTTGGAAAAATGGCCCATTGATTTATTTTCCCGTCTTTTGCCGCGTATTTACCAGATCGTACAGGAGATAGACCGCCGGTTTCTTATTCAGGTGAGAGCGAAATATCCGGGCAATGAAGAAAAAGTCAAGAAGATGGCAATTCTTATGGATGGCCAGGTGAGAATGGCAAATATGGCGATCATTTCTGGTTTTTCCGTAAACGGTGTGGCAAAGCTGCATACGGAAATCTTGAAACACCAAGAATTGAAAGATTTCTATGAGATGTTTCCAGAGAAATTTAACAATAAGACAAACGGTATCACACAGAGACGTTTTCTGGCACATGGAAATCCGCTGCTTGCCGGCTGGATCACAGATAGGATTGGGGACGGTTGGATCACAGATCTGTCGAAAATAGCAAATTTGAAGCCTCTTGTCAATGATGAGCAGGCAAGACGGGAATTTATGCAGATCAAGTATAAAAATAAAGTACGCCTGGCAGAATATATTAAGAAGCATAATGGAATCGAAGTAGATCCCCGTTCCATCTTTGATGTACAGGTAAAACGTCTCCATGAATATAAGCGGCAGTTTTTAAATATTCTGCACATTATGTATCTGTATAACCAGATAAAGGAGCATCCGGAAATGTCGTTTTATCCAAGAACTTTTATTTTCGGAGCAAAAGCGGCTGCAGGATACCAGCGTGCGAAGGAGACGATCAAGTTGATCAATTCGGTTGCAGATGTCGTTAATAATGATAGGAGTATCAATGGAAAACTTAAGATCGTATTTATAGAAGATTACCGTGTATCCAACGCAGAATTGCTTTTTGCCGCTGCAGATGTAAGCGAACAGATCTCTACCGCTTCAAAAGAAGCATCTGGAACCGGGAACATGAAATTTATGCTGAACGGCGCTCCCACGCTTGGAACAATGGATGGGGCTAATGTAGAGATTGTACAGGAAGTCGGAGAAGACAACGCGTTTATTTTTGGTTTAAGCTCCCAGGAAGTCATTGATTATGAAAATCATGGCGGCTATAATCCTTTAGATATTTACTTTAACGATTGGGAACTAAAACGAGTCATTGATCAGTTGATGGATGGAACATATGCGAATGGCGATCATGATATGTATAAGAATCTGTATAATTCCTTACTGAATACACAGTGTACTGCGCGTCCGGATGTATATTTTATATTAAAGGATTTCCGCTCTTATGCAGAGGCGCAGAAAAAGGTCGAGCAGGCATATCGGGATGAACAAAGATGGTCTAAAATGGCTCTTCTCAATACTGCGTGCAGCGGTAAGTTTAGTTCAGACAGGACAATAGAAGAATATGTGGAAGATATATGGAAATTAGAAAAAATACAGGTTCCGTCAGGACAGTTTTTTTAGCCTGATGGTGGATAGCAAAAGGAGGTGTGGTTTTGGAGTATAGTTATGAATATAGTTATGATATGCCACTGGGAACACAGGAATCAGCTATAGCAGGTGTTTTATCGATTTATCTGATCATTCTGCTTGTCTGCATGGTATTTTATTTGCTCAGTTATATTTTTAAGGCGATCGGGGTTTATACGATGGCAAAAAGACAGAGAATGGATTACCCGTGGCTTGCTTTTATCCCATTTGCCAGAACATACTTGCATGGAGAATTGGCGGGGCGTATCGGGTTAAAAAATAAGACGATTAAAAATCCAGGTATTTGGCTGTTGGCATTTCCATTTATTTATGGGGTTATAGGAACTGTGTTCTATATTATCTTTATTGGAATTATGGGAATCAATGCCTTTATGAGTTTTGCAGGCTACGCGGATGGAAATGTGGGGAGCGCGGTATCTTTTGGAGTAAATTCCATTATAGGGATGATCATCTGGCTGCTCCTATTTGTACTGGTAAGTATACTGTACGAAGCAGTTTATAAAGTACTGGCTATACTTATAAACCATCAGATATTTATGAGGTTTACTTCCAAGAATATGTCGATCGCACATGCAGTGCTTAGTGCAGTGGTCCCACTATATGAGTCAATTTGTTTCTTTGTGATGAGAGATAAGGGGTATAATCCGGGAATGGAGCCGGATATACCGACACCCCCGGTGACACCGCTTCCTCCGATACCGCCTGTACCCCCAGTACCGCCGGAAGCAAAGCCTACGGCACCATCGACACCACCTACAGAAGAAAAACAGTCTGTATCACCGGGACTTCCGGAAGACTCGGCAAAGTTGGATGCTAAGGAAAAAACAGAACAGGAATAAAGAAAAACAGCTCTTCATATATTAGAATATGGAGGGCTGTTTTTATGGGACAACGGTATATAAGACAAAAATTAAAGGCGCTTGGCGCTTTTATATTTATTCTTATTTTACTGCCTTATGTTATTTCTGTATTTGTAAACGGAGCAGATGAAAAAGAAGACAGGGCAGAGAGAGTATATGTTCGGGTAAAGATACACAGTGCGGATCAGCAGAAAGTACTCGAAGTTCCCTGGAACGAGTATTTCCTTGGCGTACTGGCAAAAGAGATGCCGGAGGATTATGAAGATGAGGCGGTAAAAGCACAGGCAGTACTTGTAAGGACAATGCTTTATAAAGAAATCGAGGAAGCAGAAGATCAGATCTTGACAGAACCCTATCTTACTGCGGAAGAACTGGAAAAGAAATGGGGGGCAAAAGAATATAAAAAGTATTATGAAAAATATTCGAAGGCTTTTACAGAGACAAAGAATCAGGTTCTATTCTATAATGATACTTATGCATGGACGCCTTTTCATCAATCCAGTACCGGGACTACGCGAAGCGCTCAGGAAGTACTGGGGACAGAAGAGTATCCCTATTTGACGGTAAAAGAATGCACACAGGATAAAGAGGCGGAAGATGAAATGCAGGTACATACTTTTTCTTATAAAGAAATACAGGAAAAGTGCAAAGATTTTCTGGTAGCAGAAAAAGAAGAAACGGCAAAGAAAGGATATTCGTTTTCTGATCTAGAAATACTATCCTATGATTCGGCGGGATACGTTTTGGATTTCAAAATAGGAGAAACAGTATGTACAGGTGATCAGTTTCGAGATGCGTTATCGCTTCCGTCCAGTGCGTTTTCTCTAAAAGACAGTGAAGGAAAGCTGAAGATCACGACGACAGGAAAAGGACACGGACTAGGGATGAGCCAATGGACGGCAAATGAATTGGCAAAAGAGGGGAAGACGTATGAAGAAATCCTGCAATATTTTTTTGAAGGTACGAATCTGACAGATGTAGGAGAAATATTTGCAAAAGCAGAATAACCCATTGCTTTTCTGGCAAAAATAATGCTAGAGGTGATGATAATGAATAAAAACGAAAAGCCTTCTATTTTCAGAAGTAAAGGCGCCGCGGCTGGCGTTGTGATCTGTTTTGTTGCAGTGATTGCGATGGTTGGAACATTTACATTCAACAAGTATGAAAAACAGATGGATGAACAGGTGGCGAAAGCTGAAAAACAGGCAGAAGAATTAGCAAAAGACAAAAGTAAAGAGACAACAGCAAATGATATTGTCCTTCCGGAAGCAGACAGAGATACATCTATGCAGACAGAAGAACAGACAGAAGATACACAACTGCAGCAGACAGAAGGAGAACAGGGGGGAAATACAGACGCAGAGACGGCCGGCGATACATCAAATGTTTGGTTTTCAGAAGAAAGTGTCCTTGCATGGCCGGCAAGCGGAGCAGTACTGATCAATTATAGTATGGATCAAACTGTATTTTTCTCCACACTAGAACAATATAAATATAATCCCGCTCTGATCATTGGCGGAGAAGTCGGAGAAACGATCGCTGCTTCTGCGGCGGGCATTGTGATGAATATTGAAGAAAGCGCGCAGACAGGTACTACTGTGACACTGGATATGGGAAATGGATATGCTGCTGTTTATGGACAATTAGCGGATGTCTCGCTGGCAGTGGGAGACTATGTGGGTACAGGAGAGACACTTGGAACTTTAAATGAACCAACAAAATATTATACAGTAGAGGGACCGAATTTGTATTTTGCAGTGACAAAAGACGGAACCCCAGTCAATCCTCTTGACTTTATGTAAAAACTGCGGCGGGATCCTGTTCCTGCCGTATCTTTTATTTTATAGGAAATTCCTTCTTAACTTTTGCTGAGGATCCGGTATTCTATATGCTATAATAAAAATAGAATTTACAAGATAGATGAAAGCGGCAAAGAGGAGAAACATATGAACTATACATATATTGTAAGATGCAAAGACGGAAGCTTATATACAGGATGGACAAATAATCTAGAGAAACGGATAAAGGACCATAATGACGGAAAAGGCGCAAAATATACAAAATCACGCCGTCCGGTCGTTCTTGCCTATTACGAGGTGTTTCAGACAAAAGAAGAAGCTATGAAAAGAGAGTGTGCGATCAAAAAATTGAGCAGAAAAGGAAAAGAAAAACTTGTAGAAAAGAAAGAATGTGTATTCGAATAGAGTATTCGGACAGAGCAGTTGCTTTCATATATAAAAAGTACCTTGATCGTTTGACATAACTTGCTGTATGCCTTACTATCAGGGTACTTTTTAGTTTTCAGCTGTTTTTGCGGCAGTTCAGACGCCATATAAAAATCGGCTGGCTCTAGTAATTTTCAACCTTTCTTTCAAAATAAGCTTTTGGATGTGCACAGACAGGGCAGATTTCGGGTGCCTCTTCACCTTCATAGATAAAACCACAGTTGCCGCATTTCCATCCAAGAGGAGCTTCGCCTTTGAAAGTCTCGCCGGCACGGAAATGTGCTAAAAGTCTGTTATAGCGTGCTTCGTGAGAAGCTTCTACTTTTGCTACGCCACGGAATTTTGCTGCCAGTTCCGGAAATCCTTCGGCGTCAGCTTCTTCAGCCATACGTTTGTACATATCGGTCCATTCGTAGTTTTCACCGGCTGCTGCGTCTGCAAGATTTTCCTCTACATTTCCGATTCCGTGGAATTCTTTGAACCACATTTTTGCGTGTTCTTTTTCCTGTGCGGCAGTTTCTTCAAAGATATTGGCCATCTGTACATAACCGGCTTTTCTTGCAGCAGATGCATAATACGTATATTTATTGCGGGCCTGAGATTCCCCTGAAAATGCATCTATAAGATTTTGTTCGGTTTTTGTTCCTGCGTATTTGGACATATCATTTCCTCCTTTTTATTTATGAATACTGGCATACTGCTGTTGGCGTTACAATTTTATTATAAAAGTTTTTTTGAAGGAAAACAAATCTTTTTTCTAAGATACTATTGATCGGCTGATTTTTACAAAAAGGTGTATATGGGATTTACTTAAGCATAGTATCCCCTCTATGATCACGAGGCTGTTTATGCCCATATATACTATGGTAGATACGAGAATTATCCTTCTTTGTCTAGGTTCTGATTGGTATTTTTCTATTCCCGCAGAATATGAAACAGATTCTATTGGAATTAAAAGAAGCTGCAGAAGAGGCAGTAGAAAGTACAAATCAACAGCTGAAAGCAGAAAATACAAAATAAGAAAGAGAAAAAAGAGCACTGCAATATTTTGCAATGCTCTTTAAATATATACTTACTGATCAAAGATAGAATTAGCCAAAATATCTCTTTAACAGACCCTCGAAAGCCTTACCATGGCGAGCTTCATCTCTTGCCATTTCGTGTACAGTATCATGGATCGCATCCAGGTTTGCAGCTTTTGCACGTTTTGCAAGATCGAATTTTCCGGCAGTTGCTCCGTTCTCAGCATCTACTCTCATTTCAAGATTTTTCTTTGTGCTGTCTGTTACGACTTCACCTAACAATTCTGCGAATTTAGCAGCGTGTTCTGCTTCTTCGTAAGCAGCTTTTTCCCAGTACAATCCAATCTCAGGATAGCCTTCTCTGTGAGCAACTCTTGCCATAGCAAGGTACATTCCAACTTCAGAACATTCTCCTTCAAAGTTTGCTCTTAAATCAGCAAGGATATCTTCGCTTACACCTTTAGCAACACCTACAACGTGCTCTGCAGCCCATTCTCTGTCGCCTGTCTGCTCTTTGAATTTCTCAGCCGGTGCATGGCAAACTGGACATTCAGCCGGTGCAGCCTCTCCTTCATGAACATAACCACATACTGTACATACAAATTTTTTCATAGTTTTCGTCTCCTTTTCTTAATAAATATATTTTCTATGACTTTTTAATGCAGTCACCGCATTTACCATAAAAAAGTATGGAACTGGATTGGATCATGCCGTCAAAATTTTCTCCGGCTGTTCTATTGAATTCTTCGATATTTTTTACATCGATCTCTAGATCCAGTAGCTGTCCACACTCGGTACAAAGAAAATGATTGTGTGGCTCAAGCCTTCCATCAAATCTGTCGCCGCCGTCGGGAGTTGGTATCTTGATCGCTTCTCCAATTTCTGTGAGCAGATTTAAATTCCTGTAAACAGTTCCAAGACTGATATTGGGAAATTCTTTTTTCATATGAAGATAAACCGTATCGGCGGTTGGATGTTCCTTTGTTGTTGAAAGATAATGTTTGATGGATTCTCGTTGCCGACTATATTTTAAAGTTGCCAATGGAATCCCCCTTTCATGCTAAAACGATAACAGTAACAATTACTGTAATTAAAATATAGTACATAAAAATGAAAATGTCAATAGTAAAATCAAAAAAATATAAATTAAAATTAAATAGGAATAATTCGGACAAAATGTTACAAAATAGTTAATAAAAAGTTGCAAGAATTGTTTTTTTCTATATGTTATATGTCGAAAGTGTCGATATATGTATATTAAATAACTATAAAATTGGTTGACAGTCCAAGTATGTGTTGCTATAATGGCAACGTAATAAATTTAACAAATGTGTAACATTTAGAACTTCCTACAAAAGATAAAGACTGAAGATCAAGGAGGTTTTATATGAAAATGACACACATAAGGCAAAAGATAATTATTTCTGCCCTAGCAGGAGTAGTTATGATTCCGGGGAGTGCGATCACGGCAAAAGCCGCAGAACATAAAACAGAAGAAAGTTCTGTTTTGCCTGTCGCAGGAATCGAATCGGTACTGACAGAATGTTATGAAACAGAAGTAAAAGAAAATTTGAATCTGTATTTAGTGCCAACAGCAGAGGGTGAGTATTCAAATATGGCATTTTCTAATGTGGGTGATTTTACCTACATTAGAAGTGCACCGGATGAAACCAGTGACTGGGTTGGAAAATTATATAATGATTCTGCGGCAGAAGTATTAGAATACCAAGGTGACTGGGCAAAGATAAAATCAGGCGATGCGGAAGGATATGTACCGGCATCCTCTCTTTATATAGGAGAAGATGCAGAACAGCATGAAGACGAATTTCAAAAAGAAAAGATGAAAGTAGAGGCATATGTACTGAATGTACGTGCCGGACAAGGAGTACAAGCCGATATACTCACACAAGTGGAATTAAATGAAGAGTATACGGTAACAGGGGAGCCTGTAGATGGTTGGTATCCTGTAGAAATAGGAAATATTTCCGGATGGGTCTGCGGAGATTATATTACAGTTGAGACAGCCTATTCCTACGGTGAGACAAGAGAGGAAGAAGAGGCAAGAGCAGCAGATGAAGAAAATAAAGTACAGCAGCAGGAGGCAGATGAGTCTCAGACGCAGGAAACCGTTGCCGCGCAGACGCAAGAAACGACGGGACAGGCTGTTATTGAGTATGCCTGCCAGTTTATCGGAAATCCGTATGTATGGGGAGGAACGAGTTTAACAGAGGGGGCGGATTGTTCAGGCTTTGTACAGTCTGTATATGCACACTTTGGAATTTATTTACCAAGAACAACATGGGATATGGAAAGTGTAGGATATCCAGTCAGCTATGATGAGGCCCTTCCGGGTGATCTGGTATTATACGACGGACATGTTGGTTTATATATGGGAGATGGAACTATCGTTAATGCAATGAATGAAGCAGATGGAATCGGTATTTGCAGCGCCACATATACAAATATTATTACAATAAGAAGAATTTTATAAATCACAGATCTGGACAAAAACTGTACTCTGAAAATTAAAAAAGGAGTGCAGTTTTTCATGTCATTAAAAAGAAAAGATAGAAGAAAAATGAAAAGTAAAAACGATATGTGGAAAACAATACCAATATACAAAATGCACAAATTTGTTTAAAATTGTAAAAAAGCGTCGAGGATGGTAAAAAAGAAGTTTTCAACTTATCCACATTTAAAACAGAAAAAAACGTGGAAAACATTAGATTTTAAAAAAGTTATCCACATTATCCACATAAAAACATGTGTTTTTGGTGAATTACTCATGAGGAAAAAAGAACGAGTGTTTTGGTGAGTTATAATGAAATTGGGAATTTGTCGAAAAAAATCGGAAAAAATCTTGACTTTTAAGTAGTCTAAAAAAGTGAAAAAATTAATTTATTTTTCTGACGGTTGATAATTTGAAAATTAGGGATTATAATTAAAATCACTGAAAATAAAAAGGAGGAAATAGAAATGGCACAGATTTCTAAAAATACAACAATTGGAGAATTATTGAATATTTATCCGGAGGCAGCGCCTATTCTTATGGAGATAGGCATGCATTGTCTAGGGTGCCCATCCGCACAGATGGAATCTTTAGAAGAGGCAGCGATGGTTCATGGAATTGACGGGGATCTGCTGGTTGAGAAGATCAATGCAGCGATGGCGGCAGGAAAATAAAATATCGCAAATAAAAATACCGTTCGGGTTTTATACCGAACGGTATTTTTTTGAATCATATAGTATCTGCATTATAATGCGGATAGCTTTTGTACTGCATTAGCTGATATAAAGATTTCACAGTGTTCTTCTAAAAATGCGAGTATCGCAGCAGAGCCCTTTTCAGGAGATCCATACTCAGAAAGCATATTGCAAATCTTATTAAATTCATTCCCTTCGTGTTCTGCTTGTGCAAGAGCCAATATATACATGCGGCTTTCCGTATCATGATATAAAGTATTAGAACCTTGATATATCGGCGCAATCAGACGTGCCGCCTGGATTACGGCGTCAATTGTTTCAAAAGAAAACAAACGCACTGTAAAAGGTGGCGAAACCTCGCCGGTTTTTTTAGAGTCTGTTTTTGTAGTGGTGTTTGCTGCCGCTTCTTTTACCTTATTTAACAGGTTAAGAAATTCTTCTGCGCCCTCTAGTTTTTCCAGTGTGTCAGAGTTCATAGAGTCTGTGTCACCGGAGGAGGTAAATTTCGAAAATCTGGTATCTAATTCTTCGGGATCCTCCACCTTTGTTATGATCAATACAATAGAGTCGGCAGAAGCGGGAATCGCTTCGATCATTAAAGGAATATCCTCTGCTTCGAAACCAAAGTCAAAGGAAGCCTGCTGCATCATATCACGAAATAAAGATTTTGCTTTCTCTGTACCATATGCAAGTTCGCTCAATTTTAGATGGCGTGCGGCCAAATCAGCATGTGTCAAAGTACAACGAATTTGATTCTCATTCAGTTTTTCTATTTTCATATGATCACATCCTTATGAATTGATATATCAAATAGTATATCTTCTCACTATTAGTATAAACAAAAAATAAAAATATGTAAAGTGAAATAAATATAAGATTTAGGTTATCAACAAAATAGATGGACTTATGAACAAAAAACACATTGCAATCAAAAACACAAGTATCTATAATGGCAGTTACAGAAGATAGTATTCCTTGGTAGATATGAGTTTATACGGAAGGAGGAATACCAGTTACTTTTCTTAAATTTCTCGGTACAGTATATTTGTTTCTTCGATAAAGAGGGGGCGAATATATACCTTATTGGGCAAGATGCTCGTCTGGGTATAAAATCTATAGTCCTATGTCAGGACAAATTCAGCAAACAACGATGTTATCCGATGTGATTCATACTATCTTCCATCAAATGTCAGAAAACCGGCAGTATGTCACAAACACCTCTGTATGGTTTTATTGACAGATTTAACATATTTACCAGAATCGCCAGGGAGAGGAGGAGACCATGAGTAGGGACGAGTCAGTTTATAAAGAATTATTTGCAGAGTTAGAAAATTATGAAAAAAACGGAGTGAGTATTTTGATGGAAGACTGCAAGGCAAGTCCTATGCAGATTGTGACAGCATGCATGCTTAAAGAAGAAGGCAGCTATATGCGGGATTATGTACTAAATCCGGAAGGAAACATAGAATCTTTGGCTTTTATCAATATCAGCGGAAACAAATAGACATGGAATACCCCTTTACATGTTGGACAAAATAAAAAGTATATTCTGCAAAACCGCTTAAAATGTCATAAAAATGCCAAAATACTAATGACGGATATAAAAAATATGGTATAATAGCGAAGAAAGCGTATGATATGCTTATACAAATATGCATTTGAGGAGCAGCCGTAATGAGACAATAGTCGAAATGGTATGATATACGCAGATCTGTGTTTAAATATAAAGAAACATAGAATATTAAGGCCTGATTTAGGAGGTGCGGCATGGACGAAAGAGAAAGAAGAGGTGTGCAGACCCGCAGGGCGAGACAGCAGGAAATACAAAGAAGACGCCCAAGCAGCAGTGCCCGAAGGACCGGGGGAAGACCGGAGGCAGACAGAGCGGCTGGAAATCCAAATATGCAGAGAACAAGGCGCAGAAGCAGCCGTGCGAGACGTAGAAGAAGGAATTTGATCATCCGGACGTTTCTCTTTATTATCGTGCTTATTGCATTGATTGTAGGAGTTATATTTTGGAAGAAATACGGTTCATCGAATGAGAAGGCCGATTTGAATCAATACTACGGGTTAGTCAATGAGGATGATATGGCAGTTATAGTAAATAACCAGGTGATACGCAGCACGGATGATGCGGAAGCAGTATCTCCGGGAAAGATGTTTGACGGGATCCCTTATGTAGAATATTCCGTAGTCAGGGATAATATCAATAAAAGGATTTATTGGGATTCGAATGAAAATGTGCTTCTTTATACACTTCCTAATGGAAATGTGGCTGTAGAAGTGGGAAAGAAAGAATATACAGAGATTAATGAGACGAAAACCGAAGAATATGTGATTTTAAAAACAGAAGGTAAGACGGCATATATAGCACTGCCATTTATCGAAAAGTATACGAATATGGTATATTCTGTTTATAAAAAGCCTGGCAGAGCAGTGATCACCAGCGAATGGGGAAAGGTGCAGACGGCCAAATTAAAAAGAGATACAGAAGTCCGTTATCAAGGCGGTGTAAAAAGTCCGATTTTAACAGAAGTAGAAAAGGCGGATAAAGTAACTGTTCTTGAGGATGAGGACAATTGGAAGAAGGTTGCCACTGCGGACGGTTTTGTGGGCTATGTAAAGACGAGTTCTTTAAAAGATGAGAAAACGGAAACTCTTTCCAATGATTTTGAGGAACCTGTATATACAAATATCTCAGAAGACCATACGATTAATATGGCATGGCACAATGTGGAAAATGAAGATGCAAATAATTATGTTCTTGAGACAATAGCAGGGACAAAAGGACTTACAACGATCGCGCCGACATGGTTTAATCTTGCGGATACGGAAGGAAATATTTCATCAATTGCAAATTCTAACTATGTAAATTATGCACATCAATCTAAATTAGAAGTTTGGGCAGTATTAAGAGATTTTCATGGTGGGATTAATTCCTATGACGAGACATACCAGGTATTAAGTTATACTTCAAAGAGAACAAATGTGATCAATCAGGTTATTGCTGCTGCATTACAGTCAGGGGTAGATGGAATTAATTTGGATTTTGAGCTTATTTCAAGCGAATGTGGAGAACATTATATCCAGTTTGTGAGAGAATTATCAGTAAAATGTCGGCAGAACGGACTGGTTTTTTCTGTGGACAATTATGTTCCGCAGCCCTATAATGCACATTATGACCTAGAAGAACAGGGGATTATGGCAGATTATGTAATCCTCATGGCATATGATGAACATACAGAAGGTTCGTATGAGGCGGGTTCGGTATCCTCTTATGATTATGTGAAGACGGGTATTGAGGATGCGCTGAAAATGGTGCCAAATACAAAATTAATTGCCGGTATTCCATTTTATACACGGTTATGGTTGGAAACGCCAAAGACAGAGCAGGAGCTTGCGGAAGAGGAAGGTACAGAGGCGGCTGATTATCCAAATAAAGTGACCAGTTCGGCACTAGGAATGGATGAGGCCGTCGATACGCTCCAATCTGTAGGCGCCCAGGCGGAATGGGATGATACGGCAAAGCAGAACTATGCTTCATGGGAGACGGATGAAGGCACATATAAAATATGGCTGGAGGACAGTGCTTCCATTGAGGAAAAATTAAAATTGATCAAGCAGAATAAATTAGCAGGTGTTGCTGAGTGGAAACTTGGTTGGGAAAATGCAAGTGTTTGGGATTTGATTCTTCAGTATGTAAACTAGATATAAAATTTCATGAAAGGGACATCCTTCTTTCGCATATAGTATACTATGTGGAAAGGAGGATGTTTTTTGCAAAGAAAAGTAAAAATCGCGGGAGTGATATTGCTGCTGCTTGGAATAGTGGTTGCCTGCCGAATAGGCGGAGAATATTTATATGATCACATAAATACGGAAATAGAGACGGCAGGAAAAACGATATCGGACAGAGAAAAACCTGTAGTTGTCGTAGATGCGGGACATGGTGGCGGCGATCCCGGCAAGATAGGAGTAAATGACGCAAAAGAAAAGGATATAAATTTAAGTATTGCTGTATATTTGAAGAAATATCTGGAAAAAGAAGAGATACAGGTAATTATGACAAGAGAAGATGAGGAAAGATTGGCAGACTCACAAGTAGGAGATTTAAAAGCAAGGGTAAGAATGATCAATGAACATAGTCCTGATCTTACAGTCAGCATTCACCAGAACAGTTACCATGAGTCTTCTGTTCATGGCGCGCAGGTATTCTATTATACACATTCACAGGAATCTAAAAAGGCAGCGGAAATTATGCAGGAATCGATAAAAACAGCAGATAAAAGAGGGAGCAGACAGGCAAAAGCAAACGATACATATTATCTTTTGGAAAAGACGAAAACACCGATTATTATTATGGAATGTGGTTTTTTGAGTAATCATGAGGAAGCGGAGAAATTGGTTACAGAAAAATACCAAAAAGATGTGGCAAAGTCGATTTCAAATGGAATCGTAGAATACCTGGAAAGCAGATAAAGTAGTTTTTTTTTAAAGTAAATAATGGTATAATGAAGCGTATGAGAACAAAAATAAAAAAAGTGGATAAAAATAAAATTGAAGAATCTATTATACAGGAAGCCGGAGAGATATTAAGGCAGGGAGGTCTTGTTGCTTTTCCTACAGAGACAGTGTACGGATTGGGGGCGAATGCTCTGGATGAAGAAGCGGCAAAAAAGACATATGCGGCAAAGGGCCGGCCATCAGACAATCCTTTGATCGTTCATATTGCAGATAAGGAGGATCTGAAAAAAATCGCAGTTCATATCCCACCGGAAACAGAAGCATTGATGAATCATTTCTGGCCCGGACCTCTTACGATGATATTCAAGAAGAGTGCAGTGGTCCCCTATGGAACAACGGGAGGATTAGATACAGTGGCTGTTCGTATGCCAAGCGATCCGATTGCTGCGCAGCTTATTAAAGCAGCAGGAGGATTTGTGTCTGCACCGAGTGCGAATACTTCAGGTCGTCCAAGTCCTACTGCTGCAGACCATGTCGCGGAGGATCTGGATGGCAAGATAGATATGATATTAGATGGCGGAAGCGTGGAAATAGGCTTAGAATCTACAATATTGGATATGACTGTAATACCGCCTATGATCCTGCGGCCGGGAGCGATCACAGCAGATATGTTTGAAAAAGTAATAGGCACAGTTGGTGTAGATGAGACATTATTAGGATGTGAAAGTGACAAACCGCCTAAAGCTCCGGGAATGAAATACAGGCATTATGCGCCTAAGGCAAAATTAATGATCGTAGAAGGAGATTTAAGAGAAGAAATTTTGGCGATCCGACAGCTGGCATATGAAGGATATAGACAAGGAAAAATGGTTGGGATCATTGCTACAAACGAGACAAATCAATTTTATAAATATGGTGTGATCAAAAATATTGGAACAAGAGAAAATGAAAAAACAATTGCAAGGAACCTGTATCGTATTTTAAGAGAATTTGATGAAGAAAATGTAGAGGTGATATACAGCGAATCTTTTGCGATGCGGGGCTTGGGAAAGGCGATCATGAATCGCCTGGAGAAGGCGGCCGGGCATTTGCGCCTGTCTGCTACAACAATCGTGCAGGAACAAAAATATCGAAGAATATTGTTTGTCAGCAGTACCGATACAAGTAGAGGCCCGATGGCGGCTGAACTGCTGCGTGCACAAGATCTGGAACAGGAATATGTGATTGATTCTAAAGGTTTGATTGTATTGTTTCCAGAGCCTGTAAATCAGAAAATAGAAGCGATCATGAAAAGTGCTCGACTGAGTCTTGAGAAACATTTTTCTTGTCAATTAAAAGAAGAAGATTTACAGGAAGACACTCTAGTATTGACAATGGATGTAAAGCAGAAGAAAAAGATTTTGGCAGAGTTTCAAAATACAGAAAATGTATATACGTTCAGTGAATTTGTCGGAAACGAAATAGAAGATGACATTCCTAATCCGTATGGACAACCGCTTACATCTTATGGTGAGTGCTATGAAAAAATGTTAAAGTTAATTGAAAAGTTAACAAATAAATTAAATTCATATACTAAAGGAGGAAAATGATGTCAAAAATTCACGTGATGGAGCACCCGTTGATTCAGCATAAAATCAGCTACATCAGGCGGGAAGACGTAGGTACTAAAGAATTTAGGGAAGTAATAGGTGAAATTGCTGGGCTGATGTGTTATGAAGCCACGCGCGACCTGAAATTAGCGGATGTGAAAATCAAAACTCCTATTACGGAAACATGGGGGAAAGAACTAACAGGCAAGAAATTAGCAGTAGTGCCTATTTTAAGGGCAGGCCTGGGAATGGTTGACGGGATGCTTTCTTTGATCCCAACCGCAAAGGTAGGGCATATCGGACTGTATAGAGATCCAGAGACATTTCAGCCGGTTGAATATTACTGTAAACTGCCGGCGGATTGTGAAGAACGAGAAGTGTTTGTAGTAGATCCAATGCTTGCAACAGGTGGTTCCAGCACAGCGGCAATTCAGATGTTGAAAGAAAAAGGGGTAAAGCACATTCGTTTTATGTGTATTATTGCAGCTCCGGAGGGTGTTAAGAAGATGCAAGAAGAGCATCCAGATGTAGATCTATACATTGGTGCACTGGATGAAAAATTGAATGATCATGCATATATCGTCCCAGGTTTGGGGGATGCCGGGGATCGGATTTTCGGGACGAAATAGGAGGAGATACAGATGTCTGGAAAAAGGAAAGACTATTTGTCATGGGATGAATATTTTATGGGGGTAGCCATGCTTGCCGGTATGCGATCAAAAGATCCCAACACGCAGGTGGGCTGTTGTATTGTGAGTAAGGATAATAAAATTTTGTCCATGGGTTATAATGGTTTTCCGATTGGGTGTTCAGACGATGAATTTCCTTGGGCGAGAGAGGGGGAAGACCCTCTCGAGACAAAATATGTATATTCCACGCACAGTGAATTGAATGCGATTTTAAACTATAATGGCGGAAGTCTGGCAGGGGCAAAGTTATATGTCTCCTTATTTCCCTGCAATGAATGCGCAAAGGCGATCATCCAGTCGGGAATCAAAGAAGTAATATACGACTGTGATAAGTACGCAGATACTCCCAGTGTGATCGCATCCAAGAGAATGATGGATGCTTCCGGAGTACATTACCGCCAGTATCACCATACAAACAGAGAAGTAAAGATTTTTCTGTAACATAATTATAGTATAAATAGAAAAAAGAGGTGCTGATATTGTGGCGATTCGGACAGTAAATGTAAAGGAAATAACTGAAAATATAAAAGAGATGTGTATAGAGGTGAACCATCATCTTTCTTCTGATATGGTTAAAGCGATGAAACAGGCAGAAAAAAAGGAAAAATCGCCTCTTGGATGTCAGATCCTGGAGCAGCTTCAGGAAAATTTAACGATTGCGTCGGAAGATATGATTCCCATCTGTCAGGATACGGGAATGGCAGTTGTTTTTCTTGATGTCGGACAAGATGTACATTTCGAAGGCGGAAACCTCGAAGAAGCAGTAAATGAAGGGGTACGCTTGGGATATCTAGAGGGATTTTTGAGAAAATCGGTTGTGAAAGATCCTGTTGTAAGAGAAAATACAAAAGATAATACACCGGCTGTTCTTCATACAAGAATCGTGACCGGAGATAAGGTGAAAATAAAAGTTGCGCCGAAAGGTTTTGGAAGTGAAAATATGAGCCGTGTTTTTATGCTGAAGCCTGCGGAAGGGATCGAAGGAGTAAAAGAGGCGGTGCTGACGGCGGTAAAAGACGCGGGGCCAAATGCATGTCCACCTATGGTAATAGGGGTTGGAATCGGAGGTACATTTGAAAAATGTGCTTTAATGGCAAAAGAAGCGTTGACACGGCAAACAGGTCTACATTCTGAAATTTCTTGGGTAAAAGATTTGGAAGAAGAATTATTGAAAAGAATAAATGAACTGGGGATTGGCCCTGGCGGACTAGGAGGCACTGTTACAGCTTTGGCGGTCCATGTGAATACGTATCCAACTCATATAGCAGGTTTACCTGTCGGAGTAAATATCTGTTGTCATGTAAACCGTCATATAACACGGACAGTATAGAGCGAGGAGGTTATTACGGTGAACAGACATATAAATGTACCTATTACAAAAGAAACAGCCCAGACTTTACAGGCGGGAGATTATGTATATATCACAGGAACGATCTATACAGCACGAGATGCAGCTCACAAAAGAATGCATGAGATATTACAGGAAGGCGGTACTTTGCCATTGGATATAAATGAGCAGGTGATTTATTATATGGGGCCATCACCTGCCCGTGAGGGCCGGCCTATTGGTTCGGCAGGACCGACTACGGCAAGCCGTATGGATAAATATGCTCCACAGCTTTTGGATTTGGGGTTGGGTGCGATGATCGGGAAAGGAAAGCGCAGTCCGGCAGTAATAGATGCTATCATAAGAAACAAAGCAGTGTATTTTGCGGCAGTAGGAGGCGCAGGGGCTTTGCTTTCTAAATGTATTAAAAAATCAGACATTATCGCATATGAAGATTTGGGGACAGAGGCTATACGTAGACTTGAAGTAGAGGAATTTCCGGTTATCGTGGTAATAGATTCGAAAGGAAATAATCTTTATGAAACAGCTATTGAGGAATATTGTCTGGAAAATACGTGTGATCGAAGATCGGTATAACAATAGAGGAAGGACAAAAAATTAATGAAACGCATTTTACTGATGGTATTTCGCAATATTTTACTTGTGCCCTATATGTGGGTACGTTTATGTTATAGGGCTGCCCATACAGAAAAGTATACAGAAAGTGATCAATATGCTTTTTTGAAATGGATAGTTATTCATGCCAATAAAGGGGGAAATGTACATATTGATGTACACGGGACGGAAAATATTCCAAAGGCCGGAGGCTTTATGCTTTATCCAAATCACCAGGGGTTATATGATGTCCTTGCTGTTTTAGAAGCGTGTCCAACACCGTTTTCGGTGGTCGCAAAGAAGGAAATAGCGAATATTCCGTTTTTAAAACAGGTATTTGCCTGCATGAAGGCATATATGCTTGACAGAGGAGATGTACGTCAGGCAATGAAAGTTATACTGGATGTGTCAGAAGAAGTAAAAAAAGGAAGAAATTATTTAATATTTGCGGAAGGAACAAGATCGAAACAAGGCAATCGTATCGGAGAGTTTAAAGGAGGAAGTTTTAAAGCAGCAACAAAAGCAAAATGTCCAATTGTCCCGGTTGCCTTGCTAGATTCTTTTAAACCATTCGATACGAATACGATTACCCCTGTAATTGTACAAGTACATTTCTTAAAACCTCTCGAATACGAGGTTTATAAAGAAATGAAAACAACAGAAATAGCGGCGTTGGTTCACGATAAAATACAAAAAACGATTGACGCAGCGCAAAATATTTCTTCTTTATAGAAGGAGAGGAGTCGCAGGAATTTCTTTAATGAAAGAACATGTTGGTTTTACGTGCTGTGATCTGCGTATAGAAAGAAGATAAATATCAGAAAAACTTTTATTTTACCGTTGACATTATAAATTCACTTTAGTATAATAAGTCTTGCGTTATCGTATAGAATAGAATATTTACTATAGATGAGTTCTATAGCAGATTTCAGAATCAGGAGAAATACTCAAGAGGCTGAAGAGGCGCCCCTGCTAAGGGTGTAGGTCGGGAAACCGGCGCGAGGGTTCAAATCCCTCTTTCTCCGTTTGATATTATCCAGAAACTACTGGCATAACCAGTAGTTTTTACATTTCAACTATTGGATTGTATGGGTGATTTCATAAAAACACTAAATGTAGTATGTAAAATAGGTGTCAGAAAAAAGTTTAAAAAAAGTTAAAAAAAGGCTTGACAAAAACTGGCAGCAAATGATATTATGTTTAGGCTGACTCGTGAGAGAA
>NZ_JBBKBE010000026.1:0-26496 GCF_037890075.1 Mediterraneibacter sp. ICN-202921
ATTATAGCAGGGTAAATGTATAAAAAGAGTGTTTTCCTGCCTGAAAATATGTTATACTGTATATCGGCTGTACAGATGAAAACTGTAAAAACAGGAAATAAAAGAAAGCAGAGAGAAGGTATGTAAAGATGGCAGAAGAACAAAATAATGGAGGATGTTCAGAGTCTTCCTGCGCAGGCTGTGAACATGCGTCTACATGTGAGAGTAAAAAAGAGGATTTTCGCGTACCGGCTAATATGTATACGCAGGTAAAGAAAGTGATCGGTGTGATCAGCGGAAAAGGCGGCGTTGGGAAATCTCTTGTGACAGCATCTTTGGCACGTATGATGCGTGAAAAGGGATATACAGTAGGTATTTTGGATGCAGATATCACAGGACCATCCATTCCTAAAATGTATGGTGTGCATGGCATGGCAAGAGGAACGGAAGAAGGGATTTTACCGTGTATCGCAAAGGATGAGACGAGGATCATGTCTGTGAATCTTCTCATGGAGGATGAATCTGCTCCGGTCATCTGGAGAGGTCCGGTCATTGCAGGTGTGGTAAAGCAGTTCTGGTCTGATGTTATGTGGGGAGATCTGGATTATCTGTTTGTGGATATGCCGCCGGGAACAGGAGATGTGCCGCTGACTGTATTCCAGTCGCTTCCTGTAGACGGAGTCGTGATCGTGACGTCGCCGCAGGATCTGGTGCAGATGATCGTAAAGAAGGCATATCATATGGCAAAGCAGATGGATATACCGGTACTTGGGATCATAGAGAATTACAGTTATGTAAAATGTCCGGATTGCGGAAAAGAAATCAAAGTGTTCGGAGAAAGTCATATTGATGAGATCGCAGCAGAACTGGATATACCGGTACTTGGGAAAATGCCGATAGATACGGCTATTGCAGAAGTCGTGGAGGCAGAGAAGTTCTACGAGGCGCAGAATCCATATCTGAAGGACATCACATTGTAAAAGATTTAGACGGAAGCGTACGCTTATGTATAATCTGAAACATTTGGGCACATACTTATATAAAAGTGGACGAAAGATTTAAGATGCTTTTTATCGATAGGCTTCTTCGTCTGCTGCATGGAAGCAGGTGTGCGACCAAAAACATCCAAAACGGTATTATTATGGAAAAGGAGCAAATATATGAAAGCGTATGTAGACGAAAACTGTATTGGCTGCGGCCTTTGTGCATCCATCTGTCCGGAGGTCTTTGAGATAAATGAGGATCAGGTAGCGCGGGCTGTGGGAGAGATTTGCGAGGAGACGGAGGATACAGTCAGAGAGGCAAGAGACAATTGCCCGGTAGATGCAATTCATACAGAAGAATAGAAGATACGACGCGTCGAGATGTCTGGTCATAAAAGCTGTTCGGCGCAGTATAAGAAGCTCGTTCGCGGGCTTCTTTTTATATGATAGTTCTGCACTGATCCATGGTTTTCGCATATCATAAAGAAAAAGGGGTTTTTGCCATGGCATATGAAAATTACCAGAAAGTAACGGGGACGATCCAGAATGTGACCGGCGGGAACGACTGCTGTTCTCAGATGGTTTCGATCATGACAGATACTAATATGGAGACAATCAATCTTATCATTTCGCCGGAGACACAGGTGATCGACAGTGTAAGATTAAGAAAGGGAATGCGGGTAGCTGCCTTTTATGATACAAGTCTGCCTGCACCGGCGATCTTCCCTCCGCAATATCAGGCAGAGCTGGTCGCTGTGTTAAGAAGAGAACAAAATGTAATGCTGGATTATTTTGATGAGACTCTGACTGCGCAGAACAATGCGCTGCAATTAAATCTGACGCCATTTACGAATATTATGACAGCCAATGGACAGAGATATACTTGTTTCCCGGAAAATGCAGATTTGCTCGTATATTATACGGCGACGACGTTCAGTATTCCGCCGCAGACAACGCCGCAGAAGATTGTTGTGCTGTGTTCCTATTGATGAGAAAACACACAGATTGATACAAGGAGAAAAGGGGCGCTGCAAAATAGGTGAGACATCCTCTAAAGAGTAATGCTCCCCATTGTATGAAACGATAAAAAAGGTATATCCACATTGTAATCATAAGGCAGATTCTTGCTGTTTTGTATTTCGCGCAGTATAATAAAATCTACAAGTGGATCGTTGCTTAATATTCTGCGAGAAACGGATTGGAGTCTGCCTATGGAACACATTCAAAGCGAGAATCTCAAAAAGCTGGCGATTGCTTATAATCGCCGAAATATGTACGCGCTGGTGTTTTGCCGCTTTGAGTTGAAACAAGGGGAAATCCGTACTTACCCAACAGCAAAGAATGCTTTGGTATTTCCCATAGAGGGAAAGGCGACCTTTCAGCTTGATCAAACGAGCTATTACATGAAGCGGGGAAAATTTTTGCATGCTTGCCCAGGAAAACTGCTTACAATCAGTAATCAAGATAACAGATCCTTTCGATATATTGTGATTTACTATGAGGGAAGTGCTCAGTCTGTTTTTGAAGAAGAAGTTAAAAATAGCCATGTACTCATATCCAAACTGGAAAATATCCTTTCCTACAATGGAAGTACACTCTTGGCAGATTCTTATTGGCAGGAGGTACTGATTGAGCAGTTTTTTGAATTGCTGTTTAAAGATATATATCCTGGGTACATTTCTACAGATGGAGATTTAATTAAAACTTCTTTGGAATATATTCACAAAAATTACCGTGAGAAGATTACGCTGTCTATGTTAGCTGAACAGGTGGGAGCTTCTGCCCCGCATTTGAGTTATCTTTTTGAAAAGGTTTTGAATATTCGTCCGATAGATTATCTGATCGACTATCGAATCAAGCAGGCAATTGAACTGCTTCAGCGACCAGGAGCAAACTCTGTCTCACAAATAGCAAAACAAGTGGGGTATTCCGATGCGTATTATTTCAGTCGCGTTTTTAAAAAAAGGACAGGTTTTGCGCCCAGTGTGATTAAAAACAGAGAATAAAAATATAGAACGCGGGCTTGCTTTTAAAATGAAGCAGGCCCCGTTGTTTTGGATTACTTATTTTTTAGCATTAATACAGGAAATCAGCAAGTATGTCCATTGTTTCAATGTTTCGGACACCGTAATCCATAATATCATCATACCCGATTTCCAAGATTTTTTCGTTGGCTATGGCCGGTACTTTTTGAATGATCTCTTCAGCTAAAAGACGCTCGATTGCGCTGCCATCCACTTCGGCAAATCGGTCAGCTGTTATATAAATGATAGCATCAGGATCCAGAGCGATCAAATTCTCTAAGGTAAAGTCGGCGCCGCCTTGATCGAGAACATTTTCCGCATTTACAGCCTCTAGCATCGCAGAGTGCATGGCAGAACTAAAAGCGCTGAAGACGCCGTCTTGATAGGCACTCATCAGCAGGACTTTCATTTTTTCCTGTCCGGCTGTCTTGGAAGATACGGCTTTCAACGTGTCATCTAACTGTTCCTGTAAGGACTGTGCATAGGCGCCTGCTTTTTCCTGTACATCAAAGATCATGCCGATATTTCGAATATCCTGAATAATGTTGTCCATAGTCTGGGGAATGTTTGCACTGGCAAGCTGCGTATAGACACCGATACCAAGCTCCTGATAATCCTCTACAGTTCCAATCGCTTTTTCTGTGAACATCAAGGTGGATTTGCCCATTACGATGTCCGGCTCTGCCGCTAAAATGGCTTCCTTGGATATGTTTGTCTTGTAGCCCAGACTGTTCAGGTCAGCCAGCTCTACAGCTAAAGTATCATCTACAGCATTGTCATTATCCATGATTCCGACGATTTTGTCTTTCAGTCCAAGTTCCAAAAGGATTTCAGTTATAGATAACTGTGTGGATACGATCCGCTCCGGGGCGTTGTCAAACGTTACTGTTACTAAATTCCCCTCTGCGTTGTAAATGTCGATCGACAGCGGATATTTTGTCTTTGTCTGTGCCGCGTCGATTTTCTCATTTTGTATGGAAACGGATTTTTCCGGCGTTTCAGGTGAAACGTCCTTCTTGGGCTTGCCGGAGCAGCCGGCAAGGAGAGGGAAAGCCATTACCACAGTGAATAAAATTGCGAGTGTTCTTTTTTTCATTATATGGTTCCTCCTTGTATTCTCTGGTTTTATAGTGTCACTTGATGGATACTCGGTTTGTCATTGTGCAGATAATACTGAATCATTCTTTGCCCATTTATGGGGCTTGGGAAAATATCGCAGTCAATCCCATATACTCTGCCTATATTATCCGGCGTCAGTACCTGTTCTGTGGCTCCATGGCAGTCGATCTGTCCGTCTTTTATAAGATAGATGTAATCGCAAAAACGGAGTGCAAGGTTTAAATCATGTAAAGCAGTCAGCACGCTGATGCCAAGTTTTTTAATGATGGACAATAATTCAAGCTGATAGCGAATGTCTAAATGGTTTGTCGGTTCGTCCAGTATCAGCAGTTTCGGCTGCTGCGCCAGTGCCCGTGCCAGAATGACTCTCTGTTTTTCCCCGCCGGAGAGTGTTTGAAAATTTTGCTCCTTATAGCTATATATTCCTACGGCTTTGATCGCGTTTTCGGCAATGATGTGATCCATTGTGCTTTCACGCTGCATGAGTCTTAAATGTGGTGTGCGCCCCATTAAGACTACGTCATATACCGAATATCCAAACTGGATCTGATTAAACTGGCTGACAACAGCCATATCCTGCGCCATTTTCTTACGGGGAATACGATCTATCTCCCTGCCGTCAAGATATACAGCGCCCGCGCTGATGGGCTGCATTCGATATACAGTGCGGAGAAATGTCGATTTTCCGCTGCCGTTTGGTCCTAAGACAGCAGTACAAGAGCCTTCCTCTACTTCAATCGTGAAATTCTTTATAATTTTTTTCCCTTTAATCCGAACTGCAACATTTTCGGCGGTCAATTTCATATTCTCACTTCCTATCTAACGTAAAAGTTATAATTTCGCCGCAGAAGGATATATACAAATGCGGGCGCACCGATCAAAGCGGTAAAAATACCAACGGGTAGTTCTGTATTTGGAATCAGAGAACGGGCAGACGCGTCCACCCATATCATAAAGATACCGCCGGTCATGGCCGCAATCGGCATTAGACGTTGATGATTCGGTCCGGAAACAGCGCGTGAAATATGTGGGATCAGCAGACCACAAAAACCGATCATACCGCAATTTGCAACCAGGACGCCGATGATCAGTGAAATGACTGCCATATACACAGTTCTATAGAAAGATAAATGTATCCCTAAAGTAGCTGCGGCTTCTTCTCCGATCAAGAGCATATTAAGCGGCCTGTATTGCGTCAGAAAAAACACAAAGCCCGCTGTCACTACCATAATCGGCAGCAATATGTTATCCCAACTGGCTCCAGCAAGCGATCCCATCGTCCAAAACTTGATCGTCATATTTCCCTGGGCATCTCCGGCAATCGAAATAATGAAATTTGAGAATGCTTGAAACAGCGCGTTTGCGACCATTCCTGCCAGAACGAGCTTAACAGGCGTGGTCCTTCCCCCGCGTGCGGCCATTGCCAAAACAAGAATACAGGCGAGCATTGCACCCAGGAATGCGGCAAGACCCGAAATTGTTCCGACTCTTAAAAAAATAGAAACCGTTGCCCCGAATGTGGCGCCGGCAGAGATTCCAAGGATGTAGGGGTCGGCCATCGGATTTTGTACAGCAGCCTGCATGACAGTTCCGCATACAGCAAGCCCGCAGCCTGCGGCGAAGCCTAAAATAACGCGCGGTGCGCGTAACAGCCATACAATACGATAGGGGACTGTTAAATCATCTGGTATATCTGATCCGCCTATTAATAGCTGCAAAAGTCGGAATGTATCTGCAAAGGAAATGCGAACAGCGCCCATGCATAAAACAGCAACTGCTGATGCCAAGGCAAGCACAAGTAAGAAGCTAACAAGTGGAAATAAATGGATCTTACCTTTTTTTAAAACTTTCGTAGTTTTTTGCCTCCTTTCATGTGTTAGTTTGTGTTCAGGTTAGTTCGAACTAACCTGTGCTTATTATACACTTCATCCAGGGAAAGATAAATGGATGATTATGAAATAAATGGAGTATTATGAAAAACTAAAGTAAAAGCGGATAAATGAGAGAGAAGGAAGATAAGATACAGGAATAGATATACAGCGGAAAGCAATGTTCTGGATGGATACAGATGTATATGGTGCAAAACTGCCCTTGGAAATATTTCCAAGGGCAGAAGATCATACCATTTTTGTGCTGTATAACTTTTTAGAATACAGTATGAAGTATAAAATATTAGAAATAAAAAAAGCGGAGACGGTGGGATTCGAACCCACGTGCCCCAAAAGGACAACCGCATTTCGAGTGCGGCTCGTTATGACCACTTCGATACGTCTCCATAAGTTTTCCTAGCTATTATAGCAAAAAAACAGAATAAAGCAAATAGATTTTAAAAGAAAATTCGTGTATAATATGAAAAAAGGAGGAAGAACGATGGAGATAAATAGTGTAGCGCTCATCGGTCTTGGTGCGATGGGTTCTTTTTTTGCGCCGCGGCTGGAAACATGCCTGGGAAAAGATAAGTTCTGTGTGATCGCAGAAGGAGAAAGAAAGAAGCGTTTGGAAGAGCAGGGAATTACGGTAAACGGCGTAGTGCATCGATTCCGTATCCTGTCGCCAAAAGAAGGAAAAAGGGTGGATCTGGTTATCATGGCTGTCAAGGATACAAGCCTTGAGCAGGCGATACAGGATATCCGCCAATTTGTGGGAGAAGATACACAGATACTCTGTGTGATGAACGGTGTGGACAGTGAGGAGAAACTTGCGTACGAGTATGGTTGGGAACATGTTTTATACTCCTATATGAGAGTATCGATCGTGATGAAAGACGGAAAGACAGAATTCAACCCATATAGCGGAAAGGTATATTTTGGGGAAAAGGAAAATGAAGAGCCTTATACACAGCGGGTGCAGGCGATAGTCCGGTTATTTGAAAAGAGTGATATCCCTTTTCAGATACAAAAGGATATGCTGCATGGTATCTGGCATAAATTCGCCTGCAATATCGGAGAGAATCTTCCCTGTGCCCTGCTTGGCATTCCCTTTGGTTCATTGATAAAAAGTGAACCGGCAGATGCAATCCGGATGGCGGCGATGCGGGAAGTGCAGCAGATCGCCCTGAAAAAAGGAATTATACTGACAGATGAACAGTTGAATCGGCAGAAAGAAGCGTTGTACAGAATTCCTTTTTATAACAAGCCATCCACACTGCAGGATCTGGAAAATAAGAGAAAAACGGAAATCGAGATGTTTGCGGGGGCGGTCGTACGCATGGGTAAGGAGACAGGTGTAGATACGCCTATATGCTGGATGCTGTTAAAAGCAATACAGGTGCTGGAAGAAAAAAATATAGGATTATTGGAGGAAAACAGATGATACGTTTTGCGACAATCGGTACAAATTTTATTGTGGATTTATTTTTGGAGGCAGCGGGACAGTGTTCGCGTCTTATGCATACTGCGGTGTATTCCCGCTCCAGAGATACAGGAGAACAGTTTGCGAAAAAGCACGGTGTAAACACGGTATATACAGATTTGACAGAGTTGGCAGAGGCGGAAGAGATCGATGCGGTCTATATAGCAAGCCCGAATTTTCTGCATTGTGAACAGGCGGTGCTTATGTTGGAACATAAAAAGCATGTACTTTGTGAGAAGCCGATCTGCAGCAATTATAAAGAGTTTATGAGAATGAAACAGGCGGCGCAGACAAACAATGCCGTACTTTTAGAGGCAATGCGTCCGGCCTACGATCCGGGCATAGCAGCTGTAAAAGAAAATTTGTCTAAACTGGGAAAGATCAGAAGAGTGACTTTGCGTTTTTGTCAGTATTCTTCCAGGTATGATAAATTTAATGCAGGGCAGATCGAGAATGCATTTAGACCGGAGCTGTCCAATGGGGCGCTGATGGATATAGGTGTATATTGTGTGCATCCGCTTCTTCTGCTCTTTGGAAAACCGGACAGAATACAGGCGGACGCGGTGTTTTTAGAGAATGGAGTGGACGGGGAAGGAACAATCTTGGCAGGGTATCCTGATATGCTGGCAGAACTTTCTTACTCTAAGATTACAAATGGAATGGCAGAGAGCGAGATACAAGGAGAAGAAGGTATTTTGATCATTGACAGGCTCGTGGACCCGAAAGAACTAAGAATTCTTTACAGAAAAAAAGAGGACGAAAAGATTCGGCTTCAGAAACCGGAAAATAATATGCTATATGAGATCGAGAGATGGTGTGATCTGATTGAGAAAAAACTGCCGTCTGAGGAAGCGCTTCACATTTCTGCTATGGAGATGGAGATGATGGACGAAGTAAGAAGAAAGCTTCAGATTGTATTTCCGGCAGACAAAGTTGCAGAGCCTGTACTGCCATAGAGGGCAGTGGATTTTCTGTTTCTGGCATATGTCTGGGAACAGAAACAGTAAATAAGAGAAACAAAATAACAAGATAAAAGAAAGGAAGGAAAAATGACAGTAGAGGAATGGCTGGGAGAAGGCAACCAGCTTGGTATAGATATATGGACGAAGAAGTACTGTAATGAGGGAGAATCCTTTGAGGATTGGCTGCATCGTGTAAGCGGAGGAAATGAGGAGATCGAAGGATATGTCCGGGAGAAGAAATTCCTGTTTGGGGGCAGGATATTATCGAATCGGGGACTTCATAAGGAAGGAAGGAAAGTCACGTATTCAAATTGCTATGTAATCGCGCCGCCGGAAGATGAGATTGAAAGTATTTTTGACTGTGCAAAGAAGCTGGCCAGGACATACAGCTACGGCGGAGGATGTGGAATAGATACTTCCAATCTAAGTCCGCGGGGAGCGAAGATCAATAATGCTGCGAAGGAGACAAGTGGTTCTGTATCCTTTATGGATCTGTATTCTCTCGTAACGGGACTGATCGGTCAAAATGGCAGAAGGGGTGCGCTGATGATCTCCATTGACAGTTCACATCCGGATGTAGAGGAATTTATCGACCTCAAAACGGATTTGGATAAGGTGACCAAGGCGAATATATCTATTCGGATCCACAAAGATTTTATGGATGCAGTAAAGGAGAATAAAGACTATCTTCTGCATTATGAGAGAGCGGCAACGGGAGAAGTGATAGAAAAAAAAGTCAATGCGAGAGAGATGTTCCGAAAGATTGCAGAGACAAACTGGGATTATGCGGAGCCGGGCGCTTTATTCTGGGATCGGATCACAAGCTGGAATCTGCTGAGCAATACAAAAAGTTTTTCCTATGCAGGCGTCAATCCGTGTGCAGAAGAACCGCTGCCCGCAGGCGGGAGCTGTCTGCTTGGCAGTCTGAATTTGGCAGAATTTGTGCAGGATGCATTTACGGAAAACGCGGTATTTGACTTTGAAGATTTTAAAAAATGTGTACAGGCTTCCGTGTGCGCATTAAACGAAGTATTGGAAGAAGGACTTCCTCTGCATCCTTTGAAAGAGCAGCAGGAGAGTGTGAAAAAGTGGCGTCAGATTGGACTGGGGATCATGGGACTGGCAGACTGTCTGATCAAACTGGGACTGACATATGGGGAAGAAGATGCGGTAAACATGTGTGACAAAATCGGGTTTGCGATGGCGGACGCCGCGATCATGGCATCTGCGAAGCTGGCAAAAGAACTGGGAACATTTCCGGCCTGCCAGACAGAAGAGATTGAAGAAACACCGTATTTTCTTGCGAACACAACAGAAAAGACAAAAGAAATGGTCCGTAAATATGGACTGCGGAATTCGCAGCTCCTTACGATCGCGCCAACGGGAACACTGTCTACTATGCTGGGGATTTCTGGTGGGATCGAGCCGATCTATGCAAATTACTATGAGAGAAAAACAGAGTCGCTGCATGGAGAAGATGTATACTACAAGGTTTATACGAAAATCGTGGAGCGCTATATGAAGCAGTTTGAATTAAAGGATGATAAACTGCTCCCGGATTATTTTGTGACAGCGATGACTCTGGATTATCGGCAGAGGATTGATATGCAGTCTATCTGGCAGAAACACATCGATGCTTCGATCAGTTCTACAGTTAATGTGCCAAACAGTTTTACGGTGGAAGAGACAGAAGGACTCTACATGTATGCTTATGATAAAGGTCTTAAAGGAATCACGATCTTCCGCGACGGCTGTAAGCGGATCGGGATCTTAAATACAGATACGGCGAAAGAAGTAAAGAAGGTAAAGGCAGGCGAGGGGTTAAAAAGAGGGGATATTCTGCTGGTGACAGACGATGTAGTCGGCAAGAAGAGAAAATTGATCACAGGCTGCGGCAGCCTGCACTGTATCGCCTTGTTCGATCCACATACGGGCGCTTTGCTGGAAACCTATTTAAGTAAAGGGTCTACGGGAGGATGTAACAACTTCATGGTAGGGCTGTCCCGTATGATCTCGATCAGTGCAAGAGGCGGCATTGATATCGAAACAATCGTAGATCAGCTGAATTCCAGTGGATCCTGTCCGTCCTATACAGCGCGCAGGGTGACCAGAAAAGATACGAGTAAAGGCGCCTGCTGTCCGATGGCAGTGGGAAATGCGCTGTTGGATATGTACAATGAAATGCAGGAGGAGTTGCAGGAGAAGGCGGAAGGAGCACCTAAGAAGGAGAAAAAGATACCGAAGCCAAAGGCTGTAACGACAGAAGCATCCATTGATAAAATCTATTGCCCGGAATGTGGAGAGCCGCTTGTATTTGAGGGAGGATGTAATATCTGCAAAAGTTGTGGATGGAGTAAATGCCTGTAAGAATATAGAACGGAATTAAAAAATAGATATAATAAGATGTTTAATTGAAATAAGCTGAAAAATCAGGAGAATATCCTCGTATTTGTGGATATTCTCCTGGTTTTTCTATAGAGAATCGGTCACATTTAACACCTTTTTGACCAGTCTGCGGTCATCGTCAGAAGCATCGCGATACTGGCGGATCAATGTGACTTCTTCTTGTGTCAGATAAATCGTGTCGGCGGATGAAATTTCCAGAGCGGTAGTATATGGACCTTTCTGTTCCTGCAGGATGCCGTCCTGCCGAAAAGAGTGGTTTACAAGTTCATCCAGCGAAATATGATAAATCTGAGAAAGACGTATCAGAGAATCTAGATCCGGAGTACGTTTGCTCGTCTCATAATTAGAATACGCTTGTCTGGAAATATTCAGCATATCGCTGACTTGCTGCTGCGTGTAATTATGTGTTTTCCGCAATCTCAATAGATTACTTACAAGCTGTATATTCGACACACTGACACCTCCATTTACGCAGAATTTGATAGTACACATTATTATAGCAAGTTTCCCTATAAATGGATATTTATGCGACGAAATGAAAAGAAATGCAGAATAGACACAAAGCGTTGCTATTTACTGAGACTGCTGTTATGATAGCTGGGATCATATGTGACTTCATTCTGAAACCATTCGGGCGGGATATAGGATCTGGCAGAGTCTTCATCTGGAAATTCTACCTCGGCAAGGCAAAGCGGAGCAAGTTCGCCTTCGAACACATCGAGTTCGACCGTGAGTCCTTGCCCGGCGGGGATAAGATATCTTCTTTTTTGGATCAGTTTGCCGTCAATTTTTGTTCTCAGATGTACGTAGGCTTCTTGTGTCAAAGGAAGATTGTATTCCTCCCGTATCATCAGTCCTTTTGACTTGTAAGTCAAAATATAGTCATTGTCTTCTCTGCGTATACGCACGACAGGTTCTGTGCAGAGGTACCCCTGTTCTATGTGATGGGAAGGAAGGTCTGTAAGGGGGAAGGGAAGTTGATCTGGATCGATCAAAAATTTACGCTCAATTTCCATTTTATTCTCCTTTCTGTCCGGGAACTTTTCTTATCATAATATATTTTGGGGTTTCCTGGCAAGGAAAGAGGGACAAAACGTTGCATTTCCTATATGTATTTGATAAACTAAATACTGCAGGAACGATGTACAGGCGGCGGTATGGCGGATTTTTATGCTGTCGCCTGTGCGCCGGAGTTGTTGGCAGAACCGGTGGGAAAACAGGAGAAAAAGCCGGAAAAATGAAGGAGGAAAGAGCAATGAAAGAAGTGTGTGTATTTCTTGCGGATGGCTTTGAGGAGATAGAAGGGCTTACCGTAGTCGATATTCTGCGTCGCGCAGGAGCCTGTGTTAAAACGATTTCAGTGACTGGGGACTATACTGTTCATGGGGCTCATCAGATTGATGTGCTGGCGGATGAGCTATTTGAAAAAATGGATTTTCAGAATATGGAGATGCTGGTGCTTCCTGGAGGTATGCCGGGTACGCTCCACCTGAAAGAACATGAAGGTTTAAGAAAACTTCTTTTGTCGGCATATGAAAGAAAGCTTCAGATCGCGGCGATCTGTGCGGCGCCGTCTATATTGGGAAGTCTTGGATTCTTAGAAGGCAGGCAGGCATGTGCCTATCCATCTTTTGAAGAGGCTCTGACAGGTGCGGCAGTGGTGCAGAAACCGACGGTAACAGACGGTAATATCACCACAGGAAGAGGTATGGGAGCCGCCATTGCTTTCGGACTCCGCCTTGTTTCTGTTCTGTATGGGGAAGAAAAGGCACAGGAAGTGAAAAAAGCCATTGTTTATACTTAAAAAATGCTGGAAATTTGCGGCTATTTATGCTATACTGTTCCAATGACTGCGAATATCTGGATAAAATCAAGGAGGAAGATAAAAAATGAGTTTACAGGTAGAAAAATTAGAACATAATATGGCGAAACTGACGATCGAAGTTTCTGCTGAAGAAGTGGAAAAAGCTCTTCAGGCGGCATATATAAAAGAACGCAAAAAAATCAGCGTGCCGGGATTCCGTAAAGGGAAAGTTCCGCGCCAGATGATCGAGAAAATGTATGGACCGGAAGTGTTCTATGATGAAGCGGCAAATCATATGATTTCAGAGGCATATGGAAAAGCATACGATGAATGTGAGTTAGAACTTGTCTCTCAGCCGAAGATCGATATTGTACAGCTGGAGAAAGGCAAACCGTTTATTTTTACAGCAGAAGTAGCGGTGAAGCCGGAAGTGACATTAGGCGAATACAAAGGTCTGAAAGTAGATAAAGTGTCCACAAGAGTTACACAGAAAGAAGTGGATGAAGAAATCGAAAAAGAACGTGAGCGCAATGCCAGAACAATTGAAGTGACAGACCGCGCAGTACAGGACAAGGATCAGGTACTTCTTGATTTTGAAGGTTTTGTGGATGGAGAAGCATTTGAAGGAGGAAAGGGAGAAAAGTATCCTCTGACGATTGGTTCAGGCGCGTTTATCCCGGGCTTTGAGGAACAGCTGATTGGCGCTGAGATTGGAAAAGAAATGGAAGTAAACGTAACATTCCCGGAGGAATACCAGGCAAAAGAACTGGCTGGCAAGGCAGCTGTATTTAAATGTACAGTCCATGAGATTAAGGTGAGAGAACTGCCGGAATTGGATGATGAGTTCGCTTCCGACGTTTCTGAATGTGAGACACTGGATGCTTACAAAGCAGAAGTGAAGAAGAAGATCAAAGAGCGCAAAGAACGTGAAGGAAAAGAAAAGAAAGAAAACCAGGCTGTAGACGCAGCGATCGAAAATGCGCAGATGGATATCCCGGCGGCAATGATCGATCTGCAGACAAAGCAGATGGCGGATGATTTCGCACGCCGTATCATGCAGCAGGGACTTACTGTAGAGCAATACTTCCAGTTTACAGGGATGACGGAAGAAAAGATGATGGAAGAATTAAGACCGCAGGCAGAGAAACGGATCAAGACAAGATTGGTCCTGGAAGCGGTTGTCGCTGCAGAGAATATTGAAGTTTCAGAAGAACGTCTGGAAGAAGAATTGAAGAAGATGGCAGAGTCTTATCAGATGGAAGTTGAGAAACTGAAAGAATTTATGGGCGAAAATGAAAAGAAACAGATGAAAGAAGATATTGCGGTACAGGAGGCGGTAACACTCATCGCTGAGGCTGCGGTAGAAGGATAAGACAACCTGTAGTGAAGGGGGGTGCCTGGGTATTGAGGGCATCCCGATTCTACTTTATAGATTCAGATAGAGTTAGGAGGAAGACAGATGAGTTTAGTACCTTATGTCATTGAACAGACGAGCCGTGGGGAGAGATCCTACGACATTTATTCCCGGTTATTGAAAGAACGGATTATTTTTCTTGGAGAAGAAGTAAATGATGTATCGGCGAGTGTAGTTGTGGCACAGCTTCTTTTTCTGGAAGCAGATGATCCAGACAAAGACATCCAGCTTTATATCAACAGTCCGGGTGGTTCTGTAACTGCGGGACTTGCTATTTATGATACAATGCAATATATTAAGTGTGACGTATCGACAGTATGTATCGGTATGGCCGCAAGTATGGGAGCGTTTCTCCTTTCCGGAGGAAAGAAGGGAAAGCGATTTGCGTTGCCTAATGCTGAGATCATGATTCATCAGCCGTCCGGCGGAGCGCAGGGGCAGGCGACAGAGATTCAGATCGCTGCGGAGCATATCCTGCGTACGCGTCAGAAGTTAAATGAAATTCTGGCTGCAAATACAGGGCAGCCGTTGGAAGTTATCAAGGTAGATACAGAACGGGATAACTTTATGTCTGCGGCTGAAGCGAAAGAATATGGATTAATAGACGAAGTGATCGCCAGCCACTAAAGGCGGCGATATGAGGTGAGAGTATATGGCAGGAAAACCAAATGACGACATCGTGAGATGTTCTTTCTGTAATAAGACACAGTCACAAGTGCGCAAGCTGATAGCAGGGCCGAATGGCGCGTACATCTGCGACGAATGTATAGATGTGTGCGCAGAGATCATAGAGGAAGAATTTGACTATGGAGACCGCAGAGGTTTTGACGATATTAATCTTTTGACACCGGAGGAGATAAAAGCCTTTTTAGATGATTATGTCATCGGTCAGGATGAGGCAAAAAAAGTGCTGTCTGTGGCTGTCTATAATCATTATAAAAGAATCATGGCAGAGCAGGATCTGGGGGTAGAGCTGCAAAAGAGTAATATTTTAATGTTAGGGCCTACAGGGTGCGGCAAGACCCTGCTTGCACAGACACTGGCGAAGATTTTAAATGTTCCTTTTGCAATAGCTGATGCCACTGCTTTAACAGAGGCAGGATATGTCGGTGAGGATGTGGAGAATATTCTGTTAAAGGTGATTCAGGCAGCAGATGGAGATATTGAGAGGGCAGAGCATGGAATCATCTATATTGACGAGATCGACAAGATCACAAGAAAATCGGAGAATCCGTCGATCACTCGTGATGTATCCGGTGAAGGCGTACAGCAGGCACTCTTAAAGATCATTGAGGGGACGGTTGCTTCCGTTCCTCCTCAGGGCGGCAGAAAACATCCTCATCAGGAATTGATCCAGATTGATACAACGAATATTTTGTTCATCTGCGGAGGAGCTTTTGAGGGAATCGACAAAATTATAGAGACACGGCTGGATCGCAAGTCTATCGGTTTCAACGCAGAGATAGCGTCAAAACATGAATATGATATTGATGTGCTTCTGCACGAAGCACTTCCCCAGGATTTAGTAAAATTCGGACTGATCCCGGAATTGGTAGGGCGTCTTCCGGTTACGGTATCGCTGGATATGCTGGATAAAGATGCGTTGATAAGGATCCTGACAGAGCCTAAGAGCGCGATCGTGAAGCAGTACCAGAAGTTATTGGAATTGGATGGGGTAAAATTGGAATTTGACAAGGATGCCTTGACTGCGATAGCGGAGACTACCCTTGCCAGAAAAACCGGCGCCAGAGGATTGCGTGCGATCATGGAGAATATCATGATGGATACGATGTTTAAAGTACCGTCAGACGACACGATCAAAGGATGCCGGATCACAAAGGAAGTTGTTCAGGGAACGGGCGTGCCGCTCTATGAGTGTGATGGAGAAGAACGCCGGTCGTTTTTGACATCTGAGAGTGCTTAATATTTCAGGCGGGTGCAGAGGATAGACCATGTACCTGCCTTTTCTATATCAAGATCCAGGAGGAGATCATATGAAGAAGGAGACGAGAAGCCTCCCTATGGTGGCGCTTCGAGGAATGGTGATCATGCCCGGCATGGTCGTACATTTTGACGTAAGCAGAGACAAATCTGTCGCAGCGATCCAGGAGGCAATGATAGAAGAACAGAAGATTTTTTTGACCGCACAAAAAGACATAGAGACGAAAGACCCAAAGCTGGAGGATGTGTATGAGGTCGGGACTGTAGGTACGATCAAACAGATCATCAAACTGCCGAAACATATCGTACGAGTGTTAGTCGCAGGAGAGACCAGAGGAATCTTAAAACGTATGGAATATGAAGAACCTTATCTGCGTGGTGAAGTGGATATCGTAGATGACTCGGATATCACGGTGCCGGAAGATCTGAACGGAGAAGCACTGCTGCGGGGTCTGAAAGATATGTTTGTGGAGTATGCGGCAAAGAAGGGGAAAATGTCCAAAGAAGCTGTGGCACAGATATTGGAGATCAAAGATCTTAAAACGCTGTCAGATGAGATCGCGGCGAATATTCCGTTATATTATGGTGATCAGCAGGAAATACTCAGTGAAACAGATTTTTGGAAACGATATGAACTGCTTTGCTTCAAGTTAGTGAATGAAGTGCAGATCATGGACATCAAGGAAGAAATACAGCAGAAAGTAAAAGAACGTGTGGATAAGCACCAGAGGGAATATATTTTAAGAGAACAGTTAAAGCTTATCAGAGAGGAGCTGGGGGATGACACGACGCTCTCGGACGCAGAGGAATTTGAACAGGCTGCAAAGAAGCTGAAGGCTCCAAAGGAAATAAAAGATAAATTGAAAAAGGAGATCAGCAGGTTTAAAAGTTCTTTGAATTCTCCGGCAGAGAGCGGTGTGATCCGGACATATATCGAGACGCTTTTGGAAATGCCGTGGGACAAAGCGGTCAAAGATTCCACAGATATTGCATATGCAAAAGCGGTATTAGAAGAGGAACATTACGGATTAGAGCAAGTAAAAGAAAGGATCTTGGAGTTTCTTGCAGTCCGTACGCTGACAAAAAAAGGAGAAAGTCCGATTCTCTGTCTGGTGGGGCCGCCGGGAACTGGAAAGACTTCTATCGCAAAGTCACTGGCAAAGTCTCTGAAAAAGCCCTATGTACGAATTTCCCTGGGCGGTGTTCGGGATGAGGCAGAAATACGGGGACACAGAAAGACCTATGTGGGAGCCATGCCGGGACGTATAGCCGGCGGGATAAAAATGGCAGGCGTAAAAAATCCGCTTTTGCTTCTGGATGAGATCGATAAGGTCAGCACAGATTATAAAGGCGATACGTTTTCGGCTTTATTAGAAGTTTTGGACAGTGAGCAGAATCATAAATTCCGTGACCATTATCTGGAAGTGCCGCTTGACCTGTCAGAGGTTCTGTTTATCACGACGGCAAATACACTTCAGACGATTCCAAGACCCCTCCTAGACCGGATGGAAGTGATCGAGATCAGCAGTTATACAGAGAATGAGAAGCTGCATATAGCCGCAGAACATCTGATCCCAAAACAGATGGAAAAGCATGGACTTTCACAGGAACAGCTTACGATCAGCAAGAACGCGATCTGGAAGATTGCCAGAAATTATACAAAAGAGGCGGGGGTACGGCAGTTAGAGAGAGAAATAGGAAATATCTGCCGTAAAACAGCCAAAGAGCTTTTGACGACCGGAAAGAAGAAAATAGCAGTGACCGAAAAGAATATCCATAAATATCTGGGAAGAGAAAAATATACGTATCAGATGGCAAATCCAGATCCGGAGATCGGTATTGTCAGAGGACTTGCCTGGACGAGCGTAGGCGGAGATACACTGCAAATAGAAGTAAATGTTATGCCGGGAAATGGGGAAGTCATGCTGACAGGTCAGTTAGGCGATGTGATGAAAGAGTCTGCTCAGACAGGTATCAGTTTTATACGCTCTGTCAGTGAACAGTATAAGATCTCAGAAACATTTTTTGAGAAACATGATATTCATGTACATATTCCGGAAGGAGCAGTTCCGAAAGACGGCCCTTCTGCTGGGATCACGATGGCGACAGCTATGATTTCCGCCATTACGGGGAGAAAAGTACGTTCCGATCTGGCAATGACCGGGGAGGTGACATTAAGAGGAAGGGTACTTCCTATAGGCGGACTGAAAGAAAAACTTTTGGCAGCAAAAAATGCGGGAATAAAGACGGTTCTTATTCCGAAAGATAATAAAGTAGATGTGGAAGAGTTGGCTGCTGAGATTACAAGAGGAATGCAGATCATACCTGTAGTAAATATGGATGAAGTGTTAAAGGAAGCACTTGTCCCTGCTCACGGTGAAGAAGAAAACAAAGGATAGGGAGGGGGAGAGCATGGTAATAAGAAGTATAAATTTGGAGACAGTCTGTGGAATCACGAGTAAGCTGCCGGCAAATGAAAAGCCGGAGATTGCGTTTGCGGGCAAATCCAATGTAGGAAAGTCTTCTTTGATCAATGCATTAATGAATCGGAAATCGTATGCTAGGATTTCTGCCACGCCGGGGAAAACACAGACAATCAACTTCTATAATATCAATGAAGAATTGTACCTGGTAGATCTTCCGGGATACGGATATGCAAAGGTGTCAGAGGAAGAAAAGCGGCAGTGGGGAAAGCTGATCGAACGATATCTGCATGCTTCTGGGCAGCTGCAGGCAGTGTTTCTGCTTATTGACAGCAGGCATGCGCCTTCTGCCAACGATAAAATGATGTACCAATGGATCGTGGAGCAAGGATTCGCACCGATCATTATTGCTACAAAACTGGATAAACTAAAGAGAAGCCAGGTCCAGAAACATATAAAGATGATAAAAGAAGGATTAGATCTTGTGCCGGGAACAAGAGTGATCCCGTTTTCTTCCGTTACAAAACAAGGAAGAGAGGAGATTTGGGAACTGGTCGAGACAGAATATTTGGGTAAGACAGAGGTGGAAATGAATGGAAAATAGGCGCCCATATTGGCAGGTTACGGTCAGCCTGCTCTTTAGTTTATTAGCAACAGCAGCATTTGTCATCATTGGGATAAAGGCGATCGGCTTTTTTATGCCTTTTGTGATCGGATGGATCATATCGGCGATCGCAGCGCCTTTGGTAAACTGGTTGGAGAGAAGGCTAAAGATCGTAAAAAAATTAGGATCTGCGCTGATCGTTATACTGGTGCTTGCATTGATCGTGTTTGTTCTGTATTTTGCTGTCAGCAGGGTCGTAAATGAAATCGGAGATCTGGCAAGGAATTTTCCGGAATTGTACGCACAGCTAGAAAGCGGCCTGAGACAGATAGGCGATACGCTGTCAGGAGTTTTTGAAAAACTGCCGGAGGGAGTACAAAATGGCTGGAACACGATTGTGGCAAACCTGGATCAGTATATGGGAGACTGGGTATCCAAAGTCAGCGAGCCTACAGTAACGGCGGCCGGAAATTTTGCAAAAAGCCTGCCGTCTTATCTGATCGGGTTTATCGTAGCGATCATGTCTGCATATTTTTTTACAGTTCAGAGAGAAGAAGTGATCCAGTGGTTTAAGAAAGTTTTTCCGGAATCGGTCACGAAGCGCATGTCCCTTGTCATGGATAATCTGCGGTATGCGGTAGGAGGATACTTTAAAGCCCAGTTTAAGATCATGGGAGTTGTGTTTGTGATCCTTCTGATTGGCTTTGCTGTTTTGAATGTCCGATACTTTGTTCTGATCGCATTTTTGATCGCAGTTTTGGATTTTCTGCCGTTTTTTGGAACAGGAACAGCTATGATCCCGTGGGCGATCTACAAGTTTTTTATGGGAGATTATAAGATGACGGTTATTTTAGTCATTTTCTATATAGTTACCCAGCTCGTCAGGCAGCTTCTGCAGCCTAAGCTGGTAGGAGACAGTATGGGGCTCAATCCCCTGGTCACATTATTTTTACTGTATATCGGATATAGGATCAGCAGTGTCATCGGCATGATCCTGGCGGTACCGATCGGGATGATCCTCATGAATATGTGCCAGGCAGGGGCATTCGACTATATTTTTAATGACGTAAAGATCTTAGTAGAAGGAATACTAGGACTGCGGGAAGAAAGAAACTGAAAAAAAGTGAAAAGAAGAATATCAGCTCTGGTGATCTCCAAAAAATGGTGACAGAGCTGATATTTTGTGTAAAAACACAATATGTTGTATTTTGGTGTTGAAAATAATCTAATTCTAGTATATAATTGCTCTATATCTTGCTAGAATACAGACGGGAGGGGCGTATGACTATACAGAGAGAAGAAACAGAGAAAAAATTTGATACAGAGGGGATCGCAGAAGTATTACGGGAGATAGAGGAAGACTTCCCACAAGAAGTGTATGCACTGTCTATATTGGAAGAAAGAGCAACCGGCTTTTTGAAGCCAAAGATGGATAAGGAAGAACAGCTGGAGGCTTTGATCAATGCAGCCACAGAGCTGACAAGCCAGGAAGCTCCCGAATGGGAAAAGATTGCCGGAAGACTTCTGGCATTTTCGTTTTACAGAAAATTAGAGGCAGAAGAGGGAAAAAGAGGGATCCACGGCTTTTATGAAAAGATCTGTTATCTTACAGAGCAGGGGCTGTATGGAGCCTACATTCTGGAGGCGTACAGCAAGGAAGAAATATATGAGGCAGAGAATTATATAGAGCGTGAAAGAGATAAGGTATTTACATTTTCCGGCCTGGAACTGCTCTTGAAACGGTATGTCATATCGACGCATCAGCATGTACCGCTGGAAAGTCCGCAGGAAATGTTTTTGGGGATTGCGCTTCATCTTGCGATGAAAGAAAAACGGAATCGTATGGAATGGGTAAAACGCTTTTATACTGTCCTCTCTAAGATGGAGGTGACGATGGCGACTCCCACATTATCGAACGCAAGAAAGCCGTTCCACCAATTAAGTTCCTGTTTTATTGATGTGGTGCCGGATAGTCTGAAAGGGATTTTCCGTTCTGTGGATAATTTTGCCCAAGTGAGTAAATACGGGGGCGGAATGGGACTGTATTTTGGGAAAGTTCGTGCGGCAGGCGGCTCCATCCGAGGGTTTGAAGGAGCAGCAGGCGGAGTCATACGCTGGGTCAGGATTGTCAACGATACGGCGGTTGCCGTAGACCAGCTGGGAGTACGCGCAGGCGCAGCGGCGGTTTATCTGGATGCATGGCACAGAGATCTGCCGGAGTTTTTGCAGATCCGTACAAATAATGGAGATGAGAGAATGAAGGCACACGATGTCTTTCCGGCAGTGTGTTATCCGGATCTTTTTTGGAAGATGGCGAAGGAAGATCTGGATCAGGAATGGCATCTGATGTGTCCCCATGATATTTTTCTGGCCAGGGGATACTGTCTGGAGGATAGTTATGGAGAAGAATGGGAGAAAAAATATTGGGAATGTGTACAAGATGCGCGGATACCAAAAAGAACCATACGTTTAAAAGAGATTGTACGCCTTATTATAAAATCCGCAGTGGAAACCGGAACTCCTTTTGCCTTTAACAGAGATACGGTGAACCATGCCAATCCGAATCCACACAAGGGCATGATCTATTGTTCTAATTTATGTACAGAGATCGCGCAGAATATGTCTCCTATATCGACTGTCAGTACGCAGATACAGACAGAGGAAGGCGATACAGTCGTTGTCAATACAACAAAAGCAGGCGATTTTGTCGTATGTAATCTGGCATCCTTGACGTTGGGGAGGCTTCCTATACAGGATAAAGCTTATGTCAGAGAAGTGGTCCGCACAGTGGTGCGGGCGTTGGACAATGTTATTGATCTGAATTTTTACCCTCTTCCTTATGCAGAGATTACAAATGGAAAGTACCGAGCCATAGGACTTGGCGTGAGCGGATATCATCATATGTTGGCGAAACAGCATATAAGATGGGAATCAGAAGAACATCTTGCATTTGCGGACGCCTTATTTGAAGAAATCAATTATGCGGCTATAGAAGCGAGCAGTGATTACGCGGCGGAAAAGGGGAGATATAACTATTTCACAGGTTCAGACTGGGATACGGGCGCTTATTTTGAAAAGAGAGGATATGATTCTGTCCAGTGGAAGAAGCTGCGTGAGAAAGTAAAAAAGCAGGGCATGCGAAACGCCTATCTTCTGGCGGTAGCGCCGACCAGTTCTACGTCGATCCTTTCAGGGACAACAGCAGGGGTGGATCCGGTCATGAAGAAGTTTTTCTTAGAGGAAAAAAAGGGAGCTATGCTGCCGAGGACGGCGCCGGAACTGAGCGCGGAGACATACTGGTACTATAAAAATGCACATCTTATCGATCAGAAATGGTCGGTGCGGGCATGCGGGATACGGCAGCGTCATATCGACCAGGCGCAGTCGGTCAACCTGTATATCACGAATGAGTATACGATGCGGCAGGTGCTGGAATTATATCTGCTGGCATGGGAAAGCGGTGTTAAGACTATCTATTATGTCAGGTCGAAGGCATTAGAGGTAGAAGAATGTGAATCTTGTTCTTCTTAAGAAATGCTTTACTATATATCAAGAGGAGAGTCAGATATGGAGAAACGACAGATTGAAAGACCTTTGGAGCGCAAGCCTTTATTTAATCCAAACGGAGATACAGAAGTGCGGAAAAGGCGGATGATCGGAGGCAATACGACCAACTTAAACGACTATAATAATTTAAAATATCCATGGGCATCCGCCTGGTACCGGCAGGCGATGAATAATTTCTGGATCCCGGAGGAGATCAATCTGTCCCAGGATGTAAAGGATTATCCAAAGTTGGAAGAAGGAGAAAGAAAGGCATATGATAAGATATTATCCTTTTTGGTTTTTCTGGATTCTATCCAAACGGCAAATCTTCCCTGCATAGGAGAGTACATCACGGCTAATGAAGTCAATCTGTGTCTGAACATCCAGACATTTCAGGAATGTGTACATTCTCAGTCGTATTCGTATATGTTGGATACGATCTGTTCACCGGACGAAAGAATGGAAATCTTGTATCAGTGGAAGACAGATGAACATTTGCTTAGGAGAAATACATTTATCGGGGATTGTTATAACGCGTTTCAACAGAAAAAGGATGCGAGGACTCTTCTGAAAGTAATCATGGCAAATTATATTCTGGAAGGAATCTACTTTTATTCTGGCTTTATGTTTTTTTATAATCTGGCAAGAAATGGAAAAATGCCCGGTTCTGCCCAGGAGATCCGCTATATCAACCGTGATGAAAATACACATCTGTGGCTTTTTAGGAATATCATTTTAGAATTGAAAGAGGAATGTCCGGAATTATTTGACAAAGAGACAGAGGCACAGATGAAAGAGCTGCTCACAGAGGGGGTTCGCCAGGAAATCTCCTGGGGGCATTATGTGATAGGAGACGGTGTGCCCGGACTGAATAAACAAATGATCACAGACTATATCCGATATCTGGGGAATGTAAGATGGAGATCATTAGGATATGAGAGTCTGTATCCGGGATATGAAGAAGAACCGGGATCTATGAAATGGGTGGCGCAATATGCTAATGCCAATATGGTAAAAACAGATTTTTTCGAAGCACGTTCTACGGCATATGCAAAATCCACGGCGCTGATAGATGATCTATAAGAGAAATTTATTAGAATTAGACAACTCTGGATAAACTATGACAGAACACATTGAAAAAAGAAAATGGGTATGTTATGATGAAAAGCAGGAAAAGAAAATGGAGGTGCAATATAATGAAAAAATATATTTGCGATGTATGTGGATACATTTATGACGAAGCAGCAGGAGATCCGGATAACGGCATCGATCCAGGAACAAAATGGGAAGATGTTCCGGAAGATTTCCTCTGTCCTCTCTGCGGAGTAGGCAAAGACCAGTTCTCTGAGACAGAGTAAGTATATCCATGCGGGCGTGCTGCGCACGACAAGGTATACCCATGTGGGTATACCGTAACCCATGCCTTACAGGCGGGCGTGCTGCGCACGACAAGGTATAAGATGAGCAAATGGTATAGAACAGACATTTCTGAAAAGAAGTGTCTGTTTTATTATTTATGTGAGAAATAGGGAGAGCGGAATTTGTTCTAGAAAGAAGAAAATCTGCTTTTGCAAGTAGATTCCATGAAATAAACAGTATATAACAGTTGACAACAGTTATAAACTGTTATATACTGTTTGTGGATGGAGGAGAGAATATATGAAGATAATCATAAACAGTTCATCGATGGTACCAATCTATGAACAGATTGTAGAGCAAGTCAAAGCTTTGATCTTAAGCGGAGAGCTGAAAGAAAATGCGAACCTGCCATCTGTCCGGACTTTATCAAAAGAATTGAGAATCAGCGCCCTTACCGTGAAAAAGGCATACGACTATCTGGAACAAGAGGGGTTTACTGTCACAGTACATGGAAAAGGCACATATGTAGCGGCGGCCAATAAAGAGAGAATGTTGGAAGAATACAGAAAAGAGATTGAAACAGAACTGGAGGAATTGATCCGCAGAGCAAAAAGATATGGGCTGACGTCGGAAGATATCCGCGCATTGATGGAATTGATATTGGAGGGATAGGATATGTTGAGAATAAACGCTGTACAGAAGCAGTATGGGAAGTTTATGCTGCAATGTTCTATGGAAGTAAAGCCGGGCTATGTCACCGGTTTGATCGGACCGAACGGAGCAGGAAAAACGACAGTATTTAAGGCAGTGCTAGGCTTGCTGCGTATAGATGGAGGAACAATAGAAATCGGAGGAAAAGACAACAGGATACTGACAAATAGAGAGAAAGCGGAGATGGGAGTTGTGCTGTCAGATTCGGGTTTCAGTGAATATTTGTCTGTGAAGGAAATCATTCGCATTATGGAGAATATGTATCCATATTTTCATAAAGAGCAGTTTCTGGAGCAATGTGAACAGTTTTGTATCCCGCTAAATAAAAAGGTTAAGGCGTTTTCTACCGGCATGAAAGCAAAGTTAAAACTTCTTCTGGCGATGTCCCATGAGGCGAAAATTTTGCTGCTTGATGAGCCTACAGCAGGTCTGGATGTTGCGGCAAGAGAGGAAATGCTGGATATTTTAAGAGAATATATGGAAAAAGGTGAGGAACGCGCCATTCTGATAAGTTCTCATATATCCGGGGATTTGGAGGGTTTGTGCGACGATCTGTATATGCTTAAGGACGGGCAGATCATCTTGCATGAAGAAACGGATCGTTTGCTGGACAGATACGCGGTCATAAAGGTAGATGAAGAACAATTTAAAAATTTAGATACACAATATATTTTGCGTAAGAGAAAGGAAGCGTTTGGGTATCAGCTTCTGACAGAACAGAAGCAATATTACATGGAAAACTATCCGAGGATCGTAATAGAAAATGTCGGCATTGACGAAGTTGTATTGATGATGATGAAAGGAGAAACACTATGAAAGGACTGCTGCTGAAAGATTTCTATATAGCAAAACTGCAGAAAACATTTGGGATACTGATACTTGTCATGGGAATTGCTTTTTCCTTTTTGTGGGAAAGTCCGTCTTATATGGTAGGGTTTCTCACTTTTATTGCTACGATATTTGTATTGACGACGATCAGTTATGACGAATTTGATAATGGATATGCATTTTTATTTACACTCCCGATCTCACGGAAACTCTATGTATCAGAAAAATATGTGTTTGCACTTCTCTATGGAGGCGGCACATGGTGTGTGACGACGGCTTTGGCGGCAGCTTATGCAGCTGTGTCCGGCAGATTGGCGCTGGATGCGGAATGGCTGATGAGTTATATGGTGTATCTTGGTTTTGTACTATTGATCATTTCTGTGACAGTACCTGTACAGTTGAAATTTGGTGGGAATAAAGGCAGAACAGCAATGATCATTACATTGGGCGGGCTCTTTTTTGTATGTTACGGGAGTATATATATCTTAAAAAAGGCAGGCATAAATATAGAGGAGATTTTCAGCAGGCTGTCTACTATGGGGACGGCAGCGCTTTGGATAACCGGATTTGTGATCCTTATACTTATCTTGTTTTTTTCTTTTGGCCTCAGTGTACAGATCATGAAAAAGAAAGAATTTTAAAAAGGGGACAAAAAATGTGCCTGTTATTCTGCCAAAATTAATTATGCGGACAGCACAGTAAGAGATAAAACGTGTTCGATCTGTAATATATAAAGAGGAAAGCAGGGCTGCTGCAAAGGTAGAGGAATATGCAATCCATAGGATAATAAGATATTTTATTACTATACACCTCGTTTTGTATATAGATACTGAACATGTACAAATATTCAAGCATAATAAGAGGGAACATAAAACTGTAGGTAAGGCATATGAGAAAAAGAATCCTGTGCAAAAAGAAGATATCCCCAATTTTAGTATTCGCAATGTTGCCTAATAGTTACCCAAATCGAGAATGCAATTTATACTGATGTTAGAAAGGCAGAAGAAATAAAATTTCAATATTTGCCAATGCGCCGCGCATT
>NZ_JBBKBE010000027.1:0-22431 GCF_037890075.1 Mediterraneibacter sp. ICN-202921
ACAATCCAAAATAATATATTTACCCAGGCAACTGGGAGGGCGAATCCATCCGTTTCGGAGTCTTGCGAAAGGGGTGGTGCTTATGTTCGTTACATATAATGACTTATTTACATTTGTACTAATGATTATCGCAATCATCACTCTTGTAAAAAGCTTCTGTGACAAACGAAAAAAGTAATCGCCCGGTCTTGGTAGGATGAGCGATTACTTCTCGTAATTAACTTCTTGCCCGGAACGGATAGGCTTCATCTATCTATCCCAGTTGTCTTGTTAAGTATATTATAGCAAATATACTTTAAATGTCAACCACCCCGGTACGCCAATACCGGAGCAGTTCTAGCACAATCCGTAGATTATGCGGTGTTCTCTCACAAGAATATTGTATCATCTTCGGTACAGCCGTACAATCCAGAACGTTTGTACGCTGTTATTTTTGTACACAAAAAGGAGATGATTTTATGGCATTAATGACATGTCCGGAGTGCACTGGGAAAGTGTCAGACAAGGCTGTTATTTGCCCTCATTGCGGATATCCTATACAAGATAAGCCACTCCCGGTAAAAGCACAAAAAAGAGGAAAAAGGAGGCGACCAAACGGATCTGGAACCGTTGTAAAATTATCCGGAAATCGGAAAAAACCATATCAAGTCAGAGTAAACACCAGGCTAGATGACAGGGGTTATCCTACTTTCGATATTTTAGGAACTTATGAAGATAAGGTGCAGGCCGACATAAGCCTTGCAAAATACAATGAAAGTCCTTACGATGTTAATTTACGAAATTTAACCTTTACGGAAGTATATGAGCGCTGGTATCAAAGGCGCTTCAAACGGCATCCAGACAAAAAGGTTTCTGTAAAAGAACGTTCTTCATCAGAATATGCTTCGCGTGCCGCATTTAAAAAATGTTTACCGCTACATACCCGAGTTTATTCGTCAATCCGTACACAGGAAATGCAAGATATTGCAGATACAAAGGAACTTTCTCATTCAATGTCTGAACACATAGTTGTTTTTCTAAAACATTTAGGCAGATATGCTCTTGAAACGGACATAACACAAAAGGATTACGCTTCTTTTCTTTCTGTAACCAAGGAAGAAGATGACAAGCATGGAGAGCCTTTTACCATTTCTGATCTGGAACTATTATGGAAAGGCCTGGACATTCCTTTTGTCGATACAATTCTTATTTACTGTTATTCCGGTTGGAGAATCAATGAGCTTGCACTCATGCCTTTATCAGACATAGATCTGAAAGAAAAGACCTTTTTCGGAGGATTGAAAACAGAGGCTGGTAAAAATAGAATTGTCCCAATACATTCAGCCATTTATAATCTGGTTAAACAAAGGTATACTCCAAAATTCAAAAGTTTAATTTACCATGATACTATTCGAGATATAACGGAAATAGCTTATCGAAAATATTTCAATGAAGCGCTTACCAGTTGTGGTATTTTAAAAAAGCACACTCCGCACGACTGTCGCCATACATTTAACTCCATGTTGGATAGTGCTGGTGTACGAAAATCTACAATGCTAAAATTAATGGGGCACGCTGGTGACATGAATGAAAAACTCTACACACACAAAACAATAAATGAATTAAGAGAGGCTGTAGAAAGTATTTGGCTGCCTCAAAATAATTGATACTAGTGTGATACTAGTAGAGCATTATTGATGTATTTTAATCTTCTCTATCAAAGTTAGAAACCGCACAAATGCGCGGTTTCTAAAATATACATTGTTTACGTCAAGTTAAAAAACATCAAGAAATTTACTTTTTCTTAAGGATTGTATCTATATACTTGCCTGTATATGATTTTTTATTCTTTGTCACCTCTTCCGGCGTACCCACAGCAACGATCGTACCGCCTTTGTCGCCTCCCTCTGGTCCAATATCGATAATATAATCTGCTGTTTTGATCACATCCAGGTTATGTTCGATCACCACTACCGTATTGCCGTCTCCTGATAACCTGCGCAGGATCTCCGTCAGTTTATGCACATCCGCAAAGTGCAGACCTGTGGTAGGTTCATCTAAGATATATACCGTTTTCCCTGTACTTCTCCGGCTTAATTCAGAAGCCAATTTAATACGCTGTGCCTCGCCGCCGGAAAGTTCCGTAGAGGGCTGTCCCAGACGAATATACGAGAGTCCTACGTCATTTAGTGTCTCCATTTTTCTCCGAATACTCGGAACATGTTCAAAAAACTTCAACGCTTCTTCCACCGTCATATTCAGGACATCATAGATCGTTTTCCCTTTGTATTTTACTTCCAGCGTCTCTCGATTGTATCGTTTTCCCCCGCAAACTTCACATGGCACATACACATCCGGCAAAAAATGCATCGCGATCTTTATGATCCCGTCCCCACTGCAGGCCTCACAGCGTCCGCCCTTGACATTAAAACTAAACCTTCCCTTTTTGTATCCTCTCGCTTTCGCATCCGGCGTAGCCGCAAACAAATCACGGATCAAGTCAAACACGCCTGTATACGTTGCCGGATTTGAACGTGGTGTTCTGCCGATCGGAGACTGATCGATAGCGATCACTTTATCCACCTGTTCCAGTCCTTCGATCCTTTTATGCTTTCCCGGGATCGTACGGGCATGGTTTAATTCCTTTGCCAGCTTTTTATATAAGATTTCATTAATCAGGGAGCTCTTCCCGGAACCGGAAACACCTGTAACACAAGTCATCACCCCCAGTGGAATCTCTACATCTATATTTTTCAAATTATTTTCCTGAGCGCCGACAATCTTTAAGAAACCTATTGGTTTCTTTCTTTCCTTCGGGACCGGAATTTTTATTTTTCCGCTTAGATAAGCGCCTGTTACGGATTTTTCATTTTTCATGATCTCCTTTGCCGTGCCTACCGCAATAACTTCACCGCCATGTTCTCCTGCTCCTGGTCCAATGTCTACAATGCAGTCTGCCGCAAGCATTGTATCTTCATCATGCTCCACTACGATCAAAGTGTTTCCCAGATCCCGCAGGTGTTTTAACGTAGCCAGCAGTTTATCATTATCTCTTTGGTGCAGCCCGATACTCGGCTCATCCAAAATATACGCCACACCTACCAGACCAGACCCTATCTGAGTCGCCAGCCTGATCCTCTGCGCTTCTCCTCCGGATAAGGAGCCTGCCGCTCTGGAAAGGGTCAGATATTCTAATCCCACATCCATCAAAAACTGCGTCCTGGCTTTGATCTCTTTTAAAATCTGGCTTCCGATCATTTTTTGCGTATCTGTCAATTCCAGGCCGGATAGAAATTGCTGCAGCTTTTCAATTGAAAGCGCCGTCACCTCTGCAATATTCTTTCCTCCTACAGTCACTGCCAGTGCGCCGGGCTTTAATCTTTGTCCGCCACAGGCAGAGCACGGCGTAATATTCATAAACGTCTCATATTCCGCCTTCATCACTTCTGAACCTGTTTCACGGTATCTGCGTTCTACATTTTTTATCAATCCTTCAAACACCACGTCATAGACGCCTTCCCCACGCTGACCTTTATAATACACCTTTACAGATTTACCATTTGTACCATAAATTAATACATCATGAATTTTTTTCGGGTACTTTTCAAAGGGCGTATCCAGATCAAATTGATATTCCTTGCACAAAGCGTCTAAGATTGCTCTCGTAAAACTAGATTTATCTGCACAGGACTGCCAGCCCAGGACTGTGATCGCTCCTTCTCTGATAGACAAAGACGGATCTGGGATCATCAGTTCTTCTGCAAATTCCATCTTATAGCCCAGTCCATAACAGTCCGGACATGCGCCAAACGGATTATTGAAGGAAAAACTTCTAGGTTCGATCTCCTCAATACTGATCCCGCAGTCCGGGCAGGAGAAACTCTGACTGAAATTCAGCGGCCTGCCTCCTATTACATCTACAACAAGCAGACCTTCCGCCAGATGCAATACGCTTTCCACAGAGTCGGTCAGACGTTTTTCTATTCCCGGTTTTACGATCAGGCGATCTACTATGATCTCGATCGTATGTTTGATGTTTTTATCCAACTGTATCTCTTCAGAAAGTTCATACAGATTTCCATCTACACGTACACGTACATACCCGCTCTTTTTGGCCCTTTCAAATAATTTAGTATGCGTTCCTTTCCTGCCTCTGACTACCGGTGCCAAAAGCTGGATCTTTGTACCTTCCGGGAGCGCCATCACCTGATCTACCATCTGATCTACAGTCTGCTTTTTGATTTCCCTGCCGCATTTCGGACAATGCGGGATTCCGACCCTCGCATAGAGCAAACGAAAATAATCATAGATTTCGGTTACAGTCCCGACTGTAGAACGCGGATTGTGATTTGTAGACTTCTGATCGATGGAAATTGCCGGAGACAGTCCTTCTATACTTTCTACATTTGGTTTCTCCATCTGCCCTAAGAATTGTCTGGCATAAGAAGAAAGCGACTCCATATATCGCCTTTGTCCTTCCGCATAAATCGTGTCAAATGCCAGGGAAGATTTTCCTGATCCGCTCAAACCGGTAAGAACGACCAGTTCATTTCTTGGTATATCCAAATCTATATTTTTTAAGTTATTTTCATTTGCGCCTCGTATCTTGATATACTTCCGCGCATCCATCTTTATGCCCATATTGTGGTTTTATCCTTTCTATTCATCCATTTCATGCAAAGATTTTTTTAACTGTAACAATTTATCACGTAATTCTGCCGCCGTCTCAAAATTTAATTCTGCCGCCGCCTTCTTCATTTGTTTTGTGATATCTGCCACTAATTTTTCCAATTCTTTTCGGCTCATAGATTCCGGATCTTTTTCCATGCGCATCTCTTCTGCTGCTACTTTCCTGGAGATACTGATCAGATCCCGCACCGATTTCTGTATAGTCTTAGGCGTGATCCCATGTTCCTCGTTATATTTCATCTGGATCTCGCGGCGGCGCTTCGTCTCATCCATTGCCAGCCGCATAGAGTCCGTGATCGTATCTGCATACATGATCACATGTCCTTCTGCGTTCCGCGCCGCACGCCCGATCGTCTGGATCAGCGACGTCTCAGAACGGAGGAAACCTTCCTTGTCCGCATCTAAGATCGCAACCAATGTAATTTCCGGAATGTCCAGCCCCTCCCGCAGCAGATTGATCCCTACAAGCACGTCAAACACATCCAGCCGCATATCCCGTATGATCTCTGTCCGCTCCAGTGTATCTACATCCGAATGAAGATATTTTACCCGTATCCCCACCTCGCGCATATAGTCTGTCAGATCTTCTGCCATACGCTTTGTCAGCGTCGTTACAAGTACTTTATTCTTCTTTAAAACCTCCTTGTTGATCTCCCCGATCAAATCATCTATCTGTCCTTCCACCGGACGGACAACGACCTCCGGATCCAAAAGCCCTGTAGGACGGATCACCTGCTCTGCCCTAAGAAGCTCATGTTCTTCTTCATAAGGTCCCGGAGTCGCGGAAACAAACAATACCTGATCGATCTTGGATTCAAATTCTCCAAAATTCAGCGGACGATTATCCTTTGCCGAGGGCAGACGAAAACCATAGTCCACCAACGTCGACTTTCTGGATTGGTCTCCGGCATACATACCGCCGATCTGTGGAACTGTTTTGTGTGATTCGTCGATCATCATGATAAAATCATCCGGAAAATAGTCTATCAATGTATAGGGCGCCTGTCCTGGCTTTAAACCTGCAAGATGACGGGAATAATTTTCAATTCCCGAACAAAAGCCTGTCTCTTTGAGCATCTCTATATCAAAATTCGTACGTTCCGCAATTCTCTGCGCCTCCAAAAGCTTATCCTGACGTTTAAACTCTTTTACCCTCTCTTCCAGTTCTGCTTCTATGTCTTTCACTGCGCGATTGATATTTTCTCTGTCAACTACATAGTGAGAAGCCGGAAAGATTGCTGCATGTTTCAATTCGTCTTTAATCTCTCCGGTCAAAATATCTATCTCTGTAATTCTGTCGATCTCATCTCCAAACCATTCAATACGAACGGCTGTATCCACGGAGTTCGCTGGGATAACTTCCAGCACATCCCCTCTTACCCGGAACGTTCCTCGATGAAAATCCATTTCGTTGCGGTCATATTGGATCTCTACCAGCTTTGCCATCACTTCATCTCTGTCCCGTATCATTCCCGGCCGCAGAGAAATCACCATGTTCTGATAATCTACCGGACTGCCCAGTCCATATATACAGGAAACACTTGCCACGATCACCACGTCCCTGCGTTCCATCAGGGCCATGGTCGCTGAAAGGCGCAGCTTGTCTATCTCATCATTGATAGAGGAATCCTTGGCAATGTATGTGTCTGAGGAAGGAACATAGGCCTCCGGTTGATAGTAGTCGTAGTAGGATACAAAATATTCTACTGCATTATTGGGGAAGAATTCTTTGAATTCCCCATAGAGCTGCGCCGCCAGAGTTTTGTTGTGGGCGATAATCAGCGTCGGTTTATTTAATTGTGCAATGACATTTGCCATCGTGAAAGTCTTGCCGGAACCGGTGACCCCTAGCAAAGTCTGGCATTGATTGCCTTCCTGGAAGCCTTTGACAAGCTGTTCAATGGCTTGGGGCTGGTCGCCGGTTGGGGCAAATTCTGATACTAATTCAAAATGATTCATGAAAATCTCCTATACGATTTAAATTAGGAAAATACCATTTCCCAAATTAAATATTCTAACTATAACATATTTTGATAACAACTCTATATACTATACTTTATTACTTTTCTATTATAGCAAACTATAAAATATAAGTATAGAACAAAATCGAATGTTTGTTCTTTACTTTTTCTATTGCGATGCTTGCTCAAATAATTTTTCAATGCTATCCATTACCATTTCCCAGCTGATATCTTCCGCATAGCTGAATTTCTTTTGATAACTTTTCCATAGTCCATGCATAACTTCACTATCTGCTATTTCTTTTAAAATCCTATTTCCCTCGGTTATCAATTGTATAGAATTACGTTTTTTACTTGTTGCTAAAAATGCCGCTTTAAATTGCTCCATGTTCATCGCGTGGGTATATTCATTTTGTAAAATATACAGATCATAGTAATCCCTCAATCTTGTATTCGCTACACCTCTTGCTATTACTGTTTCCATTTTCTCTGCAAGCACAGTTTCCAAATTATAGGCTAAAATAGATATGGTACGTTCTTCAAACATCAACCTAAAAGTATACAATACTTCTCTCGGTGTGATAATATCTCCGGTAGAAATATCTACTTTTAATGGTGTCCGCATTGTTTCCAATGTAGCCTCCAAATTTGCTCGTACTCCGCTATATTCCGCCTCATCCATAATTTCACCAACACTTTTTATAGAAAATGTCATACCGTCATCAATGGGAATTGCAATAATTTCTTCTATCATTTCCTTTACATTTTCTACGGATAGCGGCATATTTTTTATGGTTGTGTCAATATCCATTGTAGAACGAGTATCCAATCCTACCATAGCAGATACTAACATTCCGCCTTTCAATATAAAATTGTTTCTATATTTTGAAAGAGAAATACGTTCTAAAAAACGCTCCATCACATAGTTACGCATAATAATCTGTGCCTGTAAGCTATCTCCCTTTGTTAGATTTCTTACTAACGCTTTCAACTGCCTTGAAGTTTTAATCATTATAACAACACCTCTAAATATGGTCTTAAAATTTTTTCTACACGAAACTCTTTTGCATATCGCATAAGTTGTGGCAGATTTTTTTCTTTACTTCGCAGGTATTCCCTTATTGCTGTCTGTAAATCCTGAATCTCTACATTACTGCGGCTTCGTAATAAATCACACACGGTACGTTCCGCATTGTACGCTTTCACAAAATTTCCCTCTGGTGATTCTAAATTTACTACCCCCAACTCTAAAAGTTCTTTTTTTACACGATATACTTTTACCTTCTGCTCTTTCATACTTTTTGCATGATATCCTGCTTTTACAGTAACCGTAAATTGTAACGGCTCTCTCTCTGCCATTCCTAACAAATAAAGCGAAGTTTCATGCGAAAAAATAATCTGTGGATATCTCGATTGTAATAAATAAAAAGGATCTTCCCATGCATCCGGCGACAAGTAAATTCCTTTTGCCACACGTTCTAATTCCATTTTCTTTGCATATTCCATAAAATAAGTCTTTGAAATTCCTGCTTCAATCACATCAGCAGTTTGAAGAACTCCGTTCTTTTCACATAACATATTGTCTAACTTTTCTTTTTTATTCATTTTCATCACCTTACTTTCACACATTTATTATAATTTATTGTTGTGTAAAAGTAAACTTCTTTTATTTATTAGAAGTAAACTGTCCTATTCCGTCCACTCTGCTTCAGAAACCGAAAAATGTGAATAGGCACACTCCTCTTATTCTTTTTTCGGCTAGTAAACCGCTGGTAATATTAAAGTGGCAGGGTGTGGAAAGGAAGAACAAAAGAAAAAGGCTGTCCAAATGCGAGAACATTTCCTCAGATGGCAAGCCTTATCGTTCTAAACTGCGTTCCCGTTTTCGGTACAGTTCCAACGCTTTCACAATTGTATCCTCAATCTGCTTTTCCGTTGCTTTCGGCGGAAAATATTTCTGTATCCGCTCCCTCGGCATCCGAATCACCTCTTTTGTAAAGGCTTGATACACTCTGATAAACTTTCCATAGTTCTCTTTCAGACTGGTCTCTGTGACACGGGCTAAATTTGTCCGCATATCCGCAAGTGTAAGCAGTATTCCATCCACTTTCAAAGGCGGATTGATTTGACGTTGTACCTTTTCAATCGTCTGCATTAACTGTGTCATTCCCTTTAAAAGCAGATAATGCGCCTGAACTGGCACAATCACACTATCTGCCGCCGCTAATGCGTTGATTGTCAACATTCCCAAACTTAGCATACAGTCGATCAGAACATAATCATAGGATTTCTTTAACGGTTCCAGATACGTTTTCAATGTTGTTTCCCTGCTCATTTCATTTACAAGCAACATTTCCATTCTTGACAATTCAATGTTTGCCGGAATTAAATCAACGCCTTCCGCATGGTGCAGCATTCCTTCATCCACTTTATACTCTTGTCACGAATAATCCCCTCCACATGTGTCGCAAGCGTTACCGGAAAATTATCCTGATCCACCCAACCTAAAGATGTGGTCAAATCTCCTTGCGGATCAGCGTCGATTAGAAGTACCTTCTTCCCTTCATTTATCAATCCCACTCCAAGATTCACCGTTGTCGTTGTTTTCCCTTTGTCTCTTTTCTGATTTGCAATCGCAATCACTTTACACTTTGATGTCATACTCTGACTTCCTCCTTTCTTCTCAAATTTAATAGCCACTCCTTTGCGGGAAATGGCTATGTACAGAAATTTAGGCATAAAAAATCCCAGTTGATTCTTGTAAAACCAACTGGGTATGTACATTTTATTACAATTTGTTCATGTCAACTTCTAAACCTATACTTTTCATCTCTCTAGCAAGTTCTGTTTTCCATGCTCCGGCATCGTCCATAGATATATATACCACTCCCGAAATATCTCCGGGTTTCTCTATATCTCCTTTAACCAAAGCACTCACTTTATCTCGTCCCAACTTTCCAATCAAATATCCATGTTCAAACACCACATTCTGTCTTGCCCTTTCTTTTTCTTCATTAACACCTTCTTCTTTAGCACGCCCCATGTCGCAAGGAGTATATAATACCACAGCATATTGTACATCAGAATTTGCTTCTATCTTCTCTATAATTGTCTTACCCGAATTTGGTTGTTCATGTAAAATAATTGCTTCTAAACCAAACTTTTCTATAAAACGTGCTACTTCAATTTTTGCCATCTTATCGTGACCATGAACAATAAAAACCTTTTTATTTGACATTTTACCACCTTCTTCTGTTTTTACTTTAATACTATCCCAGAACTCATCATCATTTGCAACTGCCCGCAAATACCCTATCATTTTATCACATGCTCTTGGATCATCATCCTTTTTCTCACACATTAGACCTATACTTTCCTTCAATGGATGATCTGTTAGCACCCTTTCATTTACAATATTTATTTCTGCCATCCATTGATCATATTGAGGTCCTGACACATATGAAAAGGGAAATCCGCCTCGAGCCGGATGATACTCCTCTTTCTTTATCTTTTCCCCCTGTACAATAAACTCTTTAATTTTCAATAATTGAGAATTTTCACTTTCTATAATTTCGTTTTGATTTATTAGTAAAATCATTTTTAATTTTTCTGAAATAGCTTTTAATTCTGGTCTATAATCAAATTCTTGACCTGGCGCCATTGATTTTCCATTATTTGGTAATCCATTTTTAAAATCGGAATCCAATAATATATATCTTGCAATCAATGCATTATATAATGCTTCTGATCCTTGCCTTGATTTTTGATTCTCACAAGCCTCTATGTCTTTCTGAATTTGACCTAATATTTTTTTAGAAATCTTCATCCTCTATTTCTCCCTATTCCTTACCTTTCTGCATCAGCACATTTTAAAATATATTCTTGTTCGACTATATCCAAATGAACAACCTTGTTGACATCATTATTATAATAAACAATAACCGCCCCCGTACTTCGCTTGATGTGAATGTATAACTTAACACCACTATGATATTTTTCTTTCATAATTTCTTGTGCAAATTCATCAGATGCAATATATACCAATGTTGTATCCGTTTTTCTAAATAATCTAATTTTATCCAGAACCTTCTCCTGTTCTTCATTACGACTTTTCCTTACAAAAAGTCACAAATTCCATCCATTCACCCCATATCATCCTGGCCGTTTAGTCCTTCTCCGTCCGCAAATTCCGTACAAAACAGCACTAAATACCACCAAATAGCACGCTTTTTAAGGCTCCAATGGACTAAGATACAAAGTATTCAACTGCATTGTCAGGGAACATCTCTTTGAATTCCCCATATGGGGCTTTCAAAATGAATCTATCCATAGCGAACTCCTCCATTCATGCTTATTGAACTACTAATGTTCAATAAGATATGACTTTTCGTACGTTTACTATCAGCCACATTTTCAAATATATTCGTAACAGGATTCGTCACGAAGCCACAAACTCTATGCCCCATACACATCTTTTTCAAGTCGTATCGAGTAAAAGTCACAAAATAAAATTTTGTGGACAAAACATCACTTACTGATACAAGCGGGCAGAACAACTCGTAATTCCTTCGGTCTTTCGAGTTAACTTTGCTCGCCAGATAAATGAAAGTGTATCTGTTCATGTAAACATGATTGCCTACACTTTCATCCGACTGGCGCTGTCCTTACTACATTATAACAAAACAATTTTTAAAAATATATACATCAGAAAAAGAAAAAGCACAAATGTTCGATCTTTCTCATTCGCACTTTTTCTTTTAGTATTCGTTTTCTGTTGTATCTCCATACACATCTGCTGTACTAATTTCTTTGTAATGTCCCAGTCATTGTATTTTTTTGTATCCCAAAACTTAAGTCATGCAAGTCTTGATTTTCCTTGCGTTTTAGAAGTATCGCTATCTAACGTCAACTTTCGTTCTGTCCGTAATGCCTTATTTTCTCTATACTGTCTACTACTTTTTCTGTACATATTTCAGACAATCGAGTGTTACCGCGATAAGAATGATAATGCCAGAAAATACAAACTGAAGGTTTGTATCAATTCCAAGTATTGTCAGGGCATAGGTCAGCGCCGTGAAAATGATAACACCGACTACAACGCCGGAAATCTTACCGATACCTCCTGTAAAGGATACGCCGCCGACAACGCAGGCAGCGATCGCGTTCATTTCCCAGCCCTGTCCGTATGCCGCAGAACCGGAGCCGACCATTCTCGCACATTCCAGCCAGGAGCCGAAACCATAGAGAATACCTGCCAGGATGAATGCTCCCATTGTCACCTTAAATACGGATATACCAGATACGGAAGCCGCTTCCGGATTTCCACCGACCGCATACAGGTTCTTTCCGAATATGGTTTTGTTCCAGATAAACCATACAATCGTAATCGCCGCAACCGCCCAGATGATGATCGTTGGGAAGCCGTTGAATTTCGGGATGATCATAGTCGGTATCACCGGATTGATCGCTCCAAAAGACACACCCTTTGTAGCATAGGTTACAATACCAAAGATAATCAATGTATTTGCCATTGTTGAAATAAACGGATGCATTTTAAACTTCGCTGTGAAAAATCCCGCAATGGTTGTAAATATCGTGCAGAGCACAATACACACGATAAGCGCCAGGATAAGCTGTGCGATGACCGGAATCCTCGTAAAGTCGAACACGTGCCCAAACACAGCGCCTGTATTTATACCTTGATGCATGATGATCGTGGCGGCAGTCATACCCATACCTACCATACGTCCGATAGAAAGATCGGTTCCTGCCAGCATAATCAGTCCCGCAACTCCCAGTGCAAGAAACATCTGCGGTGACGCCTGCTGGAGTATATTCAGTACATTGTTATATGTCAACAGCGGAGCCCCTTTCACAAGCGGCGTGATGATACACAGTGCAATAAATACGATAATTATTGCGAAGTACAGTCCATTACGCAGAAGAAAGTCCCTGCGGTTGAAGGTATACTTATAGTTTTCCCATTTCTGTGCTTTTGCTTCTGCAAATGTAAATTTTGACATGCGCAGCAGATCGATCAGATGGTATTTATATGTATATGCCGCGTGTCTTCTGTCTTTTACCGCCTGATAATCCTTCTGAAGTTCCATCTTTGCGTCAAACAGCCTGTTTTTGTATACATACTTCTCATCCTTGATTTCCTGGTGATCTGTCGTCTTGGAAAGAAGCCGGGCATGTTCTTTTCCCAGCGCCGCAACCGCGCTCTGGTATTTTGCCTTTGCCGCTTTCTTTTCCTCCTTGCAGCTTGCCTTGACAGCCTGATAATAATCCTTGTCAAAGTGTTCTTTCAAGTATGCTTCCGCCTTGGCGATTAATTTTGAGACCTCCACCTTATGGCTGTTTTCCACAGCCTTTGCCTTTTCCAATTCTTTTTTCAGATCTGCAAACCGGTTCGCCTGTTCGCCTCTTGTCATGGTTTTATCTCTTTTAAGTGCGTCCATACTGCTCTGGAGCGAAACCACTTCATCTGTACCGTCTTTGCGCAAGCTGTCGATCTTTGCCTGAATTCCTCCTACATAATCTTCTATAGGCTTAAGAAGCTGTGCTTCCTGTTCAGCCGTAAGAATTTTACTATTTCCATTTGCCATGTCTTTAACTCTCCCTTTTTATAGGTATTTTGCACTAAGCCTTAACAGTTCTTCCTGATTTGTTTCTTTTGTATTGACTATGCCAGAGAGCCGCCCGTTCGACATAACGCCGATCCGGTTCGTAATGCCCAGGATTTCCGGCATTTCAGAGGAAACAACGATAATCGTCTTTCCCATTTTCGCCATCTGGATAATCAGTTCATATATCTCATATTTCGCCCCTACGTCAATTCCACGCGTAGGCTCATCCATCATGAACACCTGGGGCTGTCTCTCCAGCCATTTCCCGAAGATGACCTTCTGCTGATTTCCGCCCGACAGGCTGGAAATCATATCCTCCGGCCCCATACATTTTGTGCGCATTATTTTAATCTCATCGGAGGTTGCTTTCGTCATCTTTGAATCAGAAAGCGCCACACCCGATTTATAATGATCCAGATTTGCTATCGTAGTATTGAAAACAAGATCCCCTTTCAGGAAAATCCCGTTTGCCTTCCGTTCCTCCGTAATCAGAGCAAAACCATGATCCATCGCCTCTTTTGCACTGTTGAAATTCATCAGTTTATTGTTAAAGTACACTCTTCCCGCAGCCCTTGTACGGATTCCGAAAATCGTTTCCAGAAGCTCTGTCCGCCCCGCCCCGACAAGTCCGTACAACCCAAATATCTCTCCTTCCCTCACCTTAAAAGAAATATCCTGGAGATAAGGTTCAAACTTTGTTGAAAGGTGCTGGACGGAAAGCACCGATTCTCCCGGTGTATTGTCCACCAGTGGGAAACGGTTGTCCAGTGAACGTCCGACCATCGCCGCAATCAGTTCGTTCATATCTGTGTCCTTTGTTTTCTTCGTCATAACAAGATTACCATCCCTAAGTACAGAAATCTCATCGCATATCTCGAATATCTCATCCATTTTATGTGAAATATAAATAAGCGCCACACCCTGTTCCCTGAGCATCCGCATCATCTCAAACAGTTTCTTTACTTCCTGTACGGTCAATGATGAAGTCGGTTCGTCAAGAACAATAATTTTTGAATTATAAGAAATTGCTTTGGCGATCTCACACATCTGTCTCTGTGATACAGACATATTTCTCATTGGTCCTGAAAGGCTGGCAGTTATCCCAAGCTTTCTGAAAAGCTCGGATGCCTCTTTTTTCATCCTTCCTTCGTCAACCACGCCTATGGAATTAGTCGGATAACGTCCGAGAAACAAGTTATCTGCCACATTTCTTTCCAGACACTGGTTTAGTTCCTGGTGAACCATTGCAACGCCGTTTTCAAGTGCGTTTTTGGGTCCTGTAAAGTTTACTTCCTTCCTGTCAAGGAAGATCTTTCCTTCGTCTTTCTGATACGTACCGAACAGACACTTCATCATTGTTGATTTTCCGGCGCCATTTTCACCCATCAGTCCCATAACTGTCCCTCGTTTCACATCCAGGTTAATGTGATCGAGAACTCTGTTGCGTCCAAAGGACTTGCTCAGGCCACGTATCGATAAGATAATATCCTCTCTTCTGTCTGCCATTATTTTTTACTCCTGTTCACATGTAGTCATATTTTCAACATTCTCAGATCATGGAAAACCTCTGCGGTATCCTTGCCCCATGAAAACAATTAGGGGGAATTTCTTCCCCCTAATAAAATGCCCATCCTTATTTCAACAGATATTATTGATCAAGTATTGATGTGTAGGAAGCTGCATTATCAGTCTTAACCATGTTAATCGCGAATGCATCATACTGGCTTGGATTTCCAAGACGATTTGTGATGTTAGACTCTGTCTGTCCATCGCCGCCGATATATTCAACTTCAAGGTTAAGTAGATCGTCATAACTCTGAAGAAGCGGCTGGTATGTAGAACTCAAGAAGTTATCTGAGGCATTGTAGATATCCAGCCATACTGATTTCTTCGGAGATGTTTTGTCATCCAACTGATTAGATACCGCGTCAAGAATTTTTGTTGAGTCTGTAAAGTCTTTGTAGTTTTCAGAAGTAACAGGTACATTCATCGCGTAGTAAGAACGCTGTTCTTCATTGTATATATACAAATCTTCGCTCAAAACGTTTCCTTCTTCATCCTCTGTGCTGATACCTGTATTGATGTCAACGCCGTCCAGCGCATTGCGGATCAGGCGAAGTGTCAGATATGCCTGTACGTCCGCGTGCTGACTGATTGTTCCGCCGTATCCCTCTGCGATAGCTGCAACAGCATCACTGTTGGCATCGTATCCGAATGTAGGTACTTTGTTATCCTTAGACCATGCATTGAACATAGACATTCCCATACCGTCATTGTTGGAAACGATAATGTCAATCTGATCTCCGAAAGAACTTGACCATGTTCCGATGGCATTTCCTGCCGTAGCCGCATCCCATGTTGCTCCTGAGTTATTCTTCATTTCTTGGGAAGCAAGTTCACGTACTACATATGTCTTTCCATCAACTTCAATAGAACCGTCTTTTACTCCCGTTTGTTTCCCGTCTGTATTTGTTCCTATTGGATCGCTGTTGATATTCCCGTCTTTATCAACACCTGTATCAAGCGCCTCGCGAGTTCCTCTTGTACGTGCGATAGAATCGTTATGTCCAATATCGCCAATTGCTAGAACATATCCGATTGTGCCATCGCCGTTTCTGTCAATCTTAGCCGCATGTTCCTTGATATAGTCAACAACCATTTGTCCTTGTGCTTCTCCGCCCTGTGCAGCATCAAATCCCACATAATATGTATTATCGTTGTAAGTCAGTGCTGCTTTATCCAACTCTCCTGTAGAGCTATTGGACGGCTGACGGTTGTACCAAATCAACGGTTTGTCCTTGTTTGTTGCTGTGGATTCTGATTTAGCGTCTCCGCCTTTATCCGAGCCCTTGTCAGAGCCGCCTCCGCCGCAGGCTGTAACAGAAAGTGCCACTACGGCCGCCATGGTTATCAAAGCTAATTTTTTCTTCATACTTTTGATTTTCATAACTCTTTCCTCCTTCCTTATCCCTTTTCATAAATATTTCAGCTTATACTTTATCTATGTAGTTATGAAAAGTCTATCTGATTTTAGATTTTTAAACGTTTTTTACATATTTTTTATCGCAAGCTCTTTATTGTTGTTCTGTTCTCAATTTTTATTAATTACAATATGGTTATTGTCATTTGTATAAGTAAAATTTCTTTTATTAAAAAAACGATTAGAGAGTCTGACCTTTTGGTCTTTTTTACTTCTCTAATCGTTCTTATTCGTCTATTTTTTTCCTGCACGTAATATACCTTTGCAAATAGGCAATAAATTACAAGCCGCGTTCTATCTTTTCATTTTCTTTTCCCAAGTTCTCTGTAAACAGACGGACTTACCTTTCTATATTTTTTAAAAACCTTTGAAAAATATAGATTGTTGTCAAAGCCTACCGAATAAGCCACCGCAGAAATAGAAAGACTTGTTTCTTTCAAAAGACTGCACGCCTTCTCTATTCTGTATTCAGACAAATACTCTTTCGGCGCCTTTCCCATATATAGCTTAAACGAACGGAACAGATGGCTCCGGCTTATCCCTACATATACTGCCACATCCTCTACTGTCACAGGGTAAGAATAGTTCTTTTCAATATACTTTCGGGCTTGTTCTACATACAACATTTGTACATCCTCTGTCCCACTTTTTTCATCATAATATCTCATAAATACAGATAACAGGCTGTAGAGCACTCCCGTCATCGCCGCAGACGCTTCATATGTATTTCCTTTTACGGTATAAATTTTTTCTAGGTGTTCCCGAAGCTCCTCATTTGGCATTTTTCCGTTCAAGATATACGGTTTTTCTCTAGAAAATTCCGTATTTCGGATGAGCTCCCTTGCCTCTGTTCCCATAAATCCGACCCATGCATATTCCCATGGTTCTATTTTATCCGCATAATAACGCACTTCTTCTCCCGGATACAGAATAAATGTATCTCCTTTATGCAGATGCCAAACTGTTCCCCTCGCGGAATAATAACCGCTCCCTGACAAAATATGATGGATACAATAATGATCCCTTATTCCAGGTCCCCACTGATATTCCGGTTCGCATTTCTGGTATCCGACATTATAAACCGACAGTGCATTCAGCCGGGGTTCCCCAATCTTATATGAATGTTTATACGTACCCGTCATTTCTACCGCCTCTTTTGCTTCCTGTTATATTAGTTCTCACTTTAAGAATCTTTATCTGTCGAAAAACGAAACGCCGTATGAGTATCATATTTTTCTCCCGCCCTGCATACAGGGCTCGGAAAATTTTCGTGGTGTACCGCGTCCGGCCAGCACTGCGTCTCCAAGCAGACTGCGCTTCTCTTTCCGTAGACGGCTCCGTTCTTCCCTTTTTCATTCTCCACGTAATTTGCCGTATAAATCTGTATGCCGGGACGATCCGTATAGGTTTCCATCACGATCCCGCTTTTTTCCCCACGCAGTTCTGCTGCTTTTTCAAATTTCCCCTGATTTTTCAAAACCCAGTTATGGTCATACCCGTTTCCAAAATGCAGGGGTTCATACTCTTCTTCTATTCTTGCTCCGATTTTTGCTCCATTTCTAAAATCCATTGGCGTCCCTTCTGCCGACAGAATCTCTCCCGTTGGAACCGCATAGGCGTTTCCGGGAGTAAAACAGTCCGCTTCTAATTGCAGCGTATGCCCCAGCACACTCCCGCTGTCATGTCCGTCTAAATTGAAATAGCTGTGATTCGTCAGATTGAACAGGCTGTCCTTGTCAGCAGAAGCCTCGTACCGGATGTCCAGCGTATCCCTTTCATCCAGACGGTAGGTCACATATATGTCCGCATTCCCCGGGAACCCTTGATCCCCATCCGGGCTGTGCAGCTTAAAACGAACATAACTGTCGGTATATTCTTCCGTTTCCCATATTCTTGTATTATAAAAATCCGTTCCGCTATGCAGATTATTCCCGTTATCATTATCCGCGAGTGTGTATGCCATTTTATTCAGTTCGAACTGCGCTCCGGCAATACGGTTCGCGTTCCTTCCTACGATCGCGCCGAAAAAACAGGTACCCTTTTCATACCCTTCGGGAGTGTCATAGCCGAGCACCACATCTGTTCGTTTTCCCTCTTTATCTCTTACCCATAAGCGAACCAGCGACGCGCCCAAGTCTGTAATCTCCGCCGCTGTCCCGTTCTTATTTTGCAGAACATACAAAGAAGCTGTACGCCCTTCTTTCGTCCACCCGAATTCTCTTTTTGTTCCTACGTTCTTCCTTTCCATGTTTTTCCTCCTCAATCACGCTTTTTTACTTTTGTTTTGTCTATTATATCCTTAGCCCCTATATCAGGCAACATTTTTACATCATATTGCACGAATTTATCATATGTCCAGAAAAAATTATATAGTATAATTAAATTATAATATTTTTTTAACCGTATAAAATTTTCAGGAGGAAAACAGATGATGAAAGAAAAACTGTATGACAAATTCAAAGAGCTTTTCGGGGATGCCGATGGCGCGCATTTTTATTTTTCTCCCGGACGTGTCAATCTCATCGGCGAACACACGGACTACAACGGAGGACATGTGTTTCCCTGTGCGCTGACGCTCGGCACATATGGTGTGGCAAGGAAAAGGGCAGACCGTCTGATGCACTTTTATTCCCTTAACCTGGATCAAATCGGAGTGGTGGAAGCATCTCTGGACGATCTGACAAACAAAGCCGTATATGACTGGGCAAATTACCCTCTAGGAGTTGTATGGACATTTGCCGAAAAAGGGTACTCCTTAGATACCGGATTCGATATGGTGATCTGTGGGGACATTCCGGGCGGCGCCGGACTTTCCTCTTCTGCTTCCTTAGAAGTGCTTACCGGAATTATGCTCACAGATTTATTCGGCTTCACAAAGTTAAGCCTTACGGATCTCGCTTTATTCGGCCAGTATTCTGAAAATAATTTCAACGGCTGCAACTGTGGTATCATGGATCAGTTTACGGTGGCGATGGGGAAAAAGGACAATGCCATTTTCCTTGACACAAGCACATTAAACTATGAGTATGCCCCCGTTCTCCTTGACGATGCCAAAATCATCATTACCAACAGTAAAGTAAAACACAGCCTCGTTTCCTCTGCATACAATGACCGCCGGCAGGAGTCTACAGATGCCCTGGAGGATTTACAGAAAGAACTTTCCATTGCGTCTCTCGGAGACCTTACCGTGGAAGAATTCGAAAAGCACGCGGATCTGATCCGGGACGATGTCCGCACACGGCGCGCCCGGCACGCAGTCAGTGAGAATCAGCGAACTATAGAGGCTGTCGCTGCGCTTCAAAATGGAAATATTGAAAAGTTCGGAAAACTGATGAACCAGTCTCATATCTCTCTCCGGGATGACTATGAAGTGTCCTGTAAAGAAATTGATCTGCTCGTTTCTCTCGCATGGGATATCCCCGGTGTCATCGGTTCCCGCATCACAGGCGGTGGTTTTGGAGGATGCACAGTCAGCATTGTGAAAAATGACGCTGTTGAAACCTTCATTGAAACTATCGGAAATACATATAAAGAAACATTCGGGCATGAGGCAGAATTCTACACTGTAGATATCGGCGCCGGAGCCGGCCGTCTCGATTAAGAGGGGAGGAACTGCCATGCTATATGAAGCTATAAAAAAATTAGTACAATACGGAATTGCCAGCGGGCTGACCCCTGCTTCCGAAAAAATCTATACGACCAATCAGCTGCTCTCCCTCTTTCACGAGGACAGTTATGAGGACGTACCCTGCGATTCCTCTTCCCTTGTACTGGAAGATTTGCTCCGTAAACTGTTGGATGAAGCTGTTTCCCGTGGAATTATCACAGACAGTATCACATACCGTGATCTGTTTGACGCGAAAATCATGAATTGTCTCGTTCCCCGCCCAGAGCAGGTGCAGAGAGAATTCTGGGAGAAATACCGGATTTCTCCGGAATCTGCTACCTCTTATTTCTATAAGTTCAGTCAGAACAGTGATTATATCCGACGTTACCGTATTAAAAAAGACAGGAAATGGAAAACATACACCCGATACGGCGCGCTGGATATTACGATCAATCTCTCCAAGCCCGAAAAGGATCCGAAGGCGATCGCGGCTGCAGGAAAAGCCGTCTCTTCCTCTTATCCTAAGTGCCTGCTCTGCATGGAAAATGAAGGATATGCCGGAAATCTGCGCCACCCTGCCCGCGATAATCACCGTATTATTCCGCTTACGCTTGACAACAGTGAATGGGGATTCCAGTATTCGCCTTACGTCTATTACAATGAGCATTGTATTGTATTTAACAGAAAACACATTCCTATGAAAATAAACAAGCAGACCTTTACACGGCTGTTTGACTTCATCCGCATATTTCCGCACTATTTTATCGGTTCCAACGCGGATCTGCCAATCGTGGGCGGCTCTATTTTAGAGCACGATCATTTCCAGGGAGGCCGCTATACCTTTGCAATGGCAGAAGCGCCTGTTGAAATACCATTTATATTAAAGGGATACGAGGAGATACAGGCCGGTATCGTTAACTGGCCCCTGTCCGTTATCCGTCTGCGCGGATCTGACACACAGCGGCTTACCGCCCTCGCTTGCCATATTCTTGATAAATGGCGGGGATATACAGACAAAGAAGCCTTTATCTTTGCTGAAACAAAAGGAACGCCCCACAATACAATCACACCGATCGCGCGGAGAAAAGGAGAACTCTATGAGCTAGATTTGACACTGCGAAACAACATGGTGACAGACGAGCATCCTCTCGGCGTATATCACCCCCATGAGGAACTGCATCATATCAAGAAAGAAAATATCGGACTGATCGAAGTGATGGGACTCGCAGTTCTTCCAAACCGGCTGAACCATGAAATGGAACTTCTAAAAGAATATATTTTAGAAGGAATCGATCTGGATAGTAATCCTGAAACGTCTAAGCACGCCGCCTGGGTAAAAGAATTTCTGCCATCTTACACGGATGTCACAAAAGAAAATATCGGATATATTATCGAACAAGAGATCGGCAGAGTATTCTGCCGCGTACTAGAAGATGCCGGCGTATACAAATGCACTCCAGAAGGAAGAAACTCTTTCCTGCATTTTATAGAAACTCTCTCATAAATGTTAAAAGGGTATCCCCAAAGCTATAAAATGGCTAAAAGGTAACACATAGCGATGTCTCCCGCCCGATGTGGCTTAATCTCCTAAGGAATGTCTTTTTTACATGCATATACTCCGTACTCCTGTACCGTCGGGAGTATCATAATCATCTCCGAATACTCCTAGGCGCTCCCGTTTTCCAATCGCCGCCTGCGATATATAAGGCAGCAGATTATTCGGGATGCCTTTCGGATCTCCGTATACTGTCGCGGCTGTCAATCACAAAAAACATCTGCTCCATCGCGTAGTCGGTGCTGCGCTCTACGCCTAAACCGTCAATGATAAACTCCAATGTGCCATCAAGATCTACTTGGCTGTGCCAATTTTCTGGATAGGAATCTCACAACAAAACCAACCAAAAAAGCCGCGACGATCGTCCCCTCACGAATACCTTGTAGTTTTCCGAAAAAGATGACGGACAATAAAACGGCTATAACAGTTATGGCTATATCAAATACCATTTTTGTCACGCCAAATTCTGTTTTCCATCTGAATACGATCGCGCGTACGAGAGATTCTCCCGGAAGCATGGCCACATTGGCACGCACTTCCATATATACGCCTACACCTAGGATTATGCAGCCGATCAACATACAGATAACTTTCATAACATAAGTCTGCGGATTTACAAAAAACAGCAAGTTCATACTCACATCAATAAAATATCCAAACACGATGGATATCGGTATTTGCAGTGCATGTTCCCATTTAAAGTCTCTTTTTAAAATAATCAACTGAAGCACGATCAGGAAAACACTGAACAATACTGTAAATACTCCCAGCGTAAACGGAAATTGCAAACTCAGAATATAGGGAATAGACGAAAGAGGAGATGTTCCCAAATCTGCCTTAATAGCCATGCCTATTCCCACAGAATTAATAAACAAACCGCTGATAAATATGATATACCGTTTTAACTTATCCATTTTACCTCCACATAAGATCCCATCTGCTGTCACTTCCAAACAACCATATCCAGTATGTACCGTAACATATTTTTCTATCTCCTTCAAGAGCAATGCGCGGCGCATTGGCAAATATTG
>NZ_JBBKBE010000028.1:0-11567 GCF_037890075.1 Mediterraneibacter sp. ICN-202921
TTAAGATTGCTGCCGCAGGATTGTGGAGACACAATGAGCTGGTTAGCAGGCTATGTCGTGAAGGCATAACCTAATGCAATTATTATGCCCTGTGATACTAAAGCTTGAACGGTAAGAAGAACATAGAAAGACTTTGCATTGTTCAGGCAGTGTATGGTCTTTTTTATTTTCTATATCCGCTTCTGCCGGACCGATATAACGAAGGAGGTGAGGTTATGGACTCTGGCGCCAGTTGTCACTCGTGTAACCCAATAAAAATACATACAGAAATAAGAGGTATAAACTATGAACAAAGATATTTTTGTAAAACTTCTCGAACAGCGCCAGTTCAAGGCTGTGAGAAGTATTTTGGATGTCATGAACGAAGTGGACATAGCCTCCCTTCTCTCCGTTCTCAATGACAAAGAACTTGTACTTGCTTTCCGCCTGATCCCGAAAGATAAGGCCGCAGAGGTATTTGCCAATATGAGCAGCTCCATGCAGACTTATCTGGTGGAGATGTTTACGGAAAAGGAATTAAAAGAACTGCTGGACGATCTATATATGGATGATACGGTAGACATACTGGAAGAACTTCCCGCGAATCTGGTCAGCCGTATACTGGACACCGTCAGTCCATCCGACAGGCTGATGATCAATGAATTGTTAAACTATCCAGATGACAGCGCCGGAAGTATCATGACTACAGAATATGTAGACATACGCAAAACAATGACCGTCGCGCAGGCTATGGCACATATCAAAGAAACAGGTATACACAAGGAGACCATCTATACCTGCTATGTCACAGAACGCCGTCAGCTCATCGGCATCGTGTCGGCAAAAGAGTTAATGACGGAAGATGACAACATGCGGATTGAAGAATTAATGGAGACAGAGATCATCTCTGTCCACACACATACAGACCAGGAAGAAGTCGCGCAGCTTCTGCGAAAGTATAACCTGCTTGCGCTTCCGGTACTGGATGCGGAAAACTATATGGTAGGGATCGTCACATTTGACGACGCGATGGATGTCATGGTCGAAGAAACCACTGAAGATATTACAAAAATGGCTGCCATGAGCCCCAGTGAGAAGCCCTATTTTGCGACTTCTGTATTCGCTCATGCAAAACATCGCATCCCCTGGCTTCTCGTCCTGATGTTCTCCGCCACAGTCACCGGCACCATTATCACACGCTATGAGAATGCCTTTGACACAGTTCCTCTTTTAGTCTCTTTTATTCCCATGCTGATGGATACCGGAGGCAACTGTGGTTCTCAGAGTTCTACCCTTGTAATCCGGGGAATTGCACTGGATGAGATTCATTTTCGCGACCTGTTCAAAGTACTTTTCAAAGAATTTCGTATCTCTTTGATCGTCGGGCTCGTGCTGGCAGCGGCCAACGGCATCCGAATCTTTATCATGTATCAGAATGTTACCCTTGCATTGGTGATCGCACTTTCACTTGCCGCTACAATCGTTGTAGCAAAACTCATCGGCTGTCTCCTGCCGCTATGCGCCAAGCAAGTTCATCTGGATCCGGCGATCATGGCCTCGCCTTTGATCACGACATTGGTAGATACGTTTTCGATCTTGATCTATTTTACTATAGCTACACATTTTTTCAATCTATAAATATGCTCCCTTCTAAGTAACAAGTTTTTTATTATTTCACTTGTCTGCCTAGAAGGGAGCAATTCATTCTATTTTCTGTTTTTATTTTTCTTAATACGCCTGTTTCTTATTCGATCACTTTGATCCAGCCTTCCGGTGCCTCGATATGTCCCATTTGGATCCCGGTCAGTGTATCATAGAGTTTCTGGATCGTCGGTCCCATTTTCTCCATTCCACTTGGGAAGCAGATTTCTTTTCCATGGTCTACAACCTTGCCTACCGGAGAGATCACTGCCGCCGTTCCGCACAGACCGCACTCTGCAAATTCTTTCACTTCCTCGAAGTATACGTCTCTTTCCTCTACTTCTAACCCCAGATAATGTTCTGCTACATACAAAAGAGAGCGTCTTGTGATAGAAGGCAGGATCGTATCCGAATGAGGGGTAACTACTTTATGATCCTTTGTGATAAAGATAAAGTTTGCGCCCCCTGTCTCTTCCACCTTTGTCCTAGTTGCGGAATCCAGATACATATTTTCATCAAATCCATTTGCATGTGCTGTGACGATCGCATGCAGACTCATAGCATAGTTCAGACCTGCCTTAATATGCCCCGTCCCGTGCGGCGCAGCACGATCAAAATCAGACACACAGATCGTCAACGGTTTTACACCGCCCTTGAAATAAGGACCGACCGGTGTAGTAAAAACACGGAATTGATATTCATCCGCCGGTTTTACACCGATCACTGGATTGATTCCAAACATATACGGCCTTATATATAATGTTGCGCCGGAACCGTATGGAGGTACATACGCCGCGTTTGCTCTGACTACCTGTTCCACGGCATCTACAAACCGTTCTGCCGGAAATGGCGGCATTTCCAGTCTCTTTGCAGAATCTATCAGTCGTTTTGCATTCAGATCCGGTCGGAAAGTCACAATATGGCCATCCTCTGTCGTATATGCTTTAAGCCCCTCGAATACAGTCTGTGCATACTGCAACACGCCTGCACATTCATTCATCACGATATTGGCATCTTCTATCAGCGCTCCGTCATCCCATTTGCCGTCTTTAAAATTCGCAACATACCGCTTCTCTGTAGGCATATAACCAAAACCTAAATTCTCCCAGTCAATCTTTTTTTTCTCCATATAGACTCCTCCATTCCTCTACACTGAACGGATATGGAACTCCTGTCATCCAGTGCTCTTATCTGCTCTTTGCTTTCCCTAGATTATAATACTTTACATCTTAAAAATCAAGAGTGCGCTCTGTTTTATCTTTCCATCATGCTGATAGACTCGATTCCCACGCTTCCTCCCCGCACCACTTCAATGCTTTTAAATTCCTCTTTCATTAACTTCACTACGGCGTCATTTTTGGTTGCTGTCTGGACAAATTCTACAAGCAGGCTGTCTTTTCCATAGTCGATCACCTTTGCCTTAAAAGTCTCTGCGATCTGGAACACTTCCACTTTATCCTGGGGAGAACATTTCTCCACTTTTATATAGAGGATTTCCTTCATCCGCACAAAAATATCTGTGAAATCTATGACTTTGATCACCTCTATCATCCGGTTTAACTGCTTCTTTATCTGTTCAAACGTCTCATCATCACTGACTGTTGCGATGGTCATCCTGGACACAGTAGGATCCTCGGTCGTCCCTACTGTCAGACTATCTAGATTGTAAGACTTGCCTGAAAATAACCCAGAAATTTTCGAAAGTACACCTACCTGATTTTCCACATACAAGGAAATCCATCTTTTCTTCATTCCATCCATCGTTCTTCCTCCTAACAGTCCATGATCATATCTTCCAGCGTTCCGCCCGGCTGTATCATCGGATATACCATTTCCTCCGGGTCAATGATAAATTCGATCAATGTAGGCACTTTTGTATTTTTCTTAGCCTCCTTGAACGCTTCTCTTATCTCTTCCTTCTTTGTCACCCGGATTCCTTTTGCCCCGTAGCTCTGCGCCAGCTTTATAAAATCCGGCGTATACTCCGGCATTTCTTCTCCTTGTGTTCTGCGATAAAGAGCGCCGGCGCGCAAATTGGTCATCCCATAACGCTTTCCGTAAAACAGTTTCTGCCACTGACGGACCATGCCCAGATACTCATTATTAAACACACAGAGGATCAACGGCAGTTCTTCCAGCACCGCAGTCGCAAATTCCTGTATATTCATCTGCATGCCCCCGTCTCCGGAGATCGCGATCACCGGAATATCCGGATTCCCAATCTTCGCTCCTATGGCGCCCGGAAATCCATATCCCATCGTTCCAAGCCCACCGGACATGACCAGCTGCTTTTTCTTCGTAATCTCTACATATTGGCTTGCGAACATCTGATGCTGTCCTACATCTGTCACGATGATCGCCTCATCAAACTGCTGATTGATTTCTTCTATGATATCCTGCGGTCCCATCACAGCACGCTTTTTCATCTTCAGCGGATGTTCTTCCTTCCAGGCAATGATCTGCTTTAACCAGCTTTCCGTATGGCACATATCTACATACTCCCGCATCTTTATAACTGCCTCTCTGGCATCTGCCACGATCGGCACATCCACATGGATATTCCGCGAGATAGAAGCCGTGTCGATATCAATATGTACGATTTGTGCCTTAGGCGCAAATGCATGCAGTTTTCCTGTGATCCGGTCATTAAAACGGGTTCCGATGGAAAAAAGAAGGTCACATTCACTGACTGCCATATTTGCTGCATAGGCGCCATGCATTCCCAGATTCCCCACAAATAAAGGATGGTCCGTAGGAATAGCTCCCCGCCCCATGATCGTAGTCACGACCGGAACTTTTGTTTTCTCTACCACTTCCGCAAAGATCTTATTTGCGCGGGCAATATTGACGCCGCCTCCTGCCAAAAACAAAGGACGCTTTGATTTGTGCAGCATTTTGATCGCCCGTTTTAACTGTCCCACATGCACACTTGTGTTTGGCTTATATCCTCGGATATTGACCTCCGACGGATACTCCGCGCTTCCCAGTTCCGCCATCAGGTCTTTGGGCAGATCGATCAGCACCGGTCCCGGACGTCCTGTGCCAGCAATATAAAAAGCTTCCTTTATGATTCTTCCGAGATCTTCTCTGTTGCGTACCGTCACTCCATACTTGGTAATGCTTCTCGTGATCCCTACAATATCTACTTCCTGAAAAGCATCGTTTCCAATCAGATGTCTTGCCACCTGTCCTGTAAAACATACAAGAGGCACGCTGTCGTAATTAGCCGTCGCAAGTCCCGTTACCAGATTTGTGGCTCCCGGTCCGCTCGTCACTAGGCAAACGCCGACTTTTCCCGTCGTCCTCGCATAGGCGTCTGCCTCATGCACTAACGCCTGCTCATGTCGGGGCAGGATCACACGTATATCACTTTGTTTATACAATTCATCACTGATGTCGATCGTACAGGCGCCCGGATACCCAAAGATCGTATCGACTCCTTCCTCTTTCAGCGCCTTTACCAATAATTTATTTCCCGTTATCTGTCTCATCGCTTCCTCCTAATTACAAAAAACACCCTAAGCTTCATAAGCTCAGGGCGAATCTGTCATCCGTGTTACCACCTAAATTCAGAGAAATCTCTGCACTCTGCCAGCACAGGAACAATGTCCGATACTGTTTCCCTGTAACGTGGGAATAACGTTGGAGTCTACTTAGGATCCCTCCTGTTCAATCCACTGCTCAAAGGCTACTTCCATGATCTCTTCACGAAGATTTTCACCACCCATCTTCTCTCTTTGCTTCCGAAGGTCATGTACTCCTCCTTATCCCTGCATTTCTCTGCTTTTAAAAACGCATGCTCTGCCGGCAGTAATATCCGTACCTTCTTGGACGATCTTATCTTACCGACAATGTATTTCTATTATAATTTGTATCTTTTCCTTTGTCAACGCTCATCTGTTGATATATTTTAACAAGATTATTGATATATTTTATCTTTTCCTACCATTTTTAATCACGCCCAGCACCGTATAAACACAAAATGCAGCTATGTTTAACAGTACCACGCTGGCTCCTGCGGGCGTCGCGCAAAAATAAGACAAGGTAAGCCCCAATATAAGGCAGATGACCGAAAGGATCCCTGCACTTATGATCACACCCTTAAACGTCTTACACAAACGCATAGAAGTCAGCGCCGGAAAGATGATCAGACTGGAAACAAGAAGCGCCCCCATCATCCGCATACCGAGCACGATCGTAACTGCCGTCAGGATCGCGATCATCGTATTGTAAAACTTCGCACGCACTCCCGTGGCAAGCGCAAATGTCTCATCAAACGTTACTGCAAATATTTTCTGATAAAAAAATACATACAGGATCAATACAACCGCAGATAAAAGCAGCCCCAGTTTCACATCTTGTACATTCATGGCGAGTATGCTGCCAAACATGTAGTTATAGACATCTGTATTCATCCCCGTTGTTACAGAGATCACCATCACCCCTACTGCAAGAGAACCTGTAGAGATCATGGCGATCGCTGCGTCTCCTTTGATCCTCGTATTTGCACTAAGGCGCAAAAGCAGGATCGCCGCGAGAATGACAACAGGGATCGCCACGGGCAAAGGCGCCGCGTTCATTGCGGTGGCCGCCGCCAAAGCGCCAAATCCTACATGGGAGAGTCCGTCTCCGATCATAGAATAACGCTTCAGGACAAGACTGACACCCAAAAGTGCCGAACAAAGAGCCACCAGAGAACCTACCAGAAACGCCCGTACCATAAAAGGATAGGACAGCATCTGTATGACTGTCTCAAACATGAATCTCACCTCCCGCATGCCTTCCATCCATCGCCGTTTCTCCCAGGAATGCCTTCCCGGCGCGGCTTCTCTGGTATGCCGCAGCAGTTCCGAAAAACTGTGTATCTTCACTCAGATGCAAAATATGGCTTGCATATCCGACAGCACTTTCTATATCATGCGAAACCATCACAACAGCAATTTTCTGCTGCGTGTTGATTTCATAGATCAGTTTATAAAACTCTCCTGTGACGATCGGATCTAATCCGGTCACCGGTTCGTCTAAAAGAAGCAGTTTTTTTGTCGCACACAAAGCACGCGCGAGCAGAACCCGCTGTTTTTGCCCGCCGGAAAGATCACGAAAACACTGCCGGGAAAGATCTCGTATACCCAGCAGTTCCATTTTCTCATGTGCCTGCTTTTTATCCTGCGCTGTATAGAATGGGCATATCCCCCGACTGTTTAATCTCCCGGATAGTACGACCTCATACACACTTGCCGGGAAATCTTTCTGCACGTCTGTCTGCTGGGGCAGATATCCGATCTCTCTTTGCTTTAGTCCGTCACCAAATAAGATCCTGCCCTTTTCTATCATCTTCAGCCCCAAAATGCTCTTTACGAGCGTACTTTTACCGGAACCATTTTCTCCTACGATACATAGGTAGTCCCCGGAATCTATCTGAAAATCCAGATCTTTGAGTACAGTCCGTCCTTCATAGCCGACTGACACCTTCTCGCATTTTATCAGTGCCATCTTGTAACGATTCCTCCTTTAGTCCAATGCCTCTTTCAGCGTTTCTACATTTTTCTCCATCATCGTATAGTATGTTTCTCCCTTTTCAAAATCTTCCGCCGAAATATTATGGCAGCTGTAAAATGTCATAACTTTGGCCCCTGTCGCCTCCGCGATCGCATTCGCTATATCTGCATTACTCAATTCCATTTTCAGTATGACAGGTATCTTTTCTTGCTTTGCTTTATCGATCAAAAATGCCATCGTCGCCGCACTCGGCTCTGTATCAGAGGCGCACCCTGGGAACGCGGCATAATAAGAAATCCCGTATTCCTCTGTAAAATACCGGAAAGGGAATCTGTCGCCAAACAGCAGCAAAGGATTTTCCGTTTCTTCTGTGATCTTTTTAAACCGCATATCCAACTCTGCAAGCTTATCTGTATAGGCAGCCGCATTTTCTTCATATACATCCCGCCTGTTTGGATCCTTTCTTATGAGGATTTTTTTGATCGCCTCCACGATCTGTACCGCATTCTTAGGAGAAGTCCAGACATGTTCGTCGATTTCATGTACGGAATGTACTTCTGCAGCATCGGACTGCACATTGTTTTCTTCTTCGTGAAAAAGTCCCCCCTCTTCTTTCATTCCTTCCACATGTTCTTCTTCATAAGTATCCACACAGTCCAGCAGCCTTAACGTTGCTCTGTTTTCATCCGGCATGGAGGCAAGCATATCCTCCACCCATTCATCATTCTCTCCGCCCACATAGATAAAAATATCACTGTTCTCAATAGCGATCATATCCTGCGGAGTCGGTTCATAAGAATGTGTTTCTTCCCCCGGTTTCAGCAGCATCTTAAGTTCTACTTCTTCTCCCGCGATCTCCCGCACAAAATCATACTGGGGGAAGATCGTCGTCACCACACTTAGCTTTTCTTCGATTTTCTCTGTTGTGCCTGCTTTTTTCTCTGTCTGTTTAACGCCTGCAGCACAGCCCTGACACAACAGCGCTGCGGCACATAAAAAAATAATCCAGGAAGAAAGAGTAGCTTTCTTCCTTCTACTTTTGCTGTTCATATTTCGTAAACCTGAATTCCAGATCAAAACAGGTTTGCTCCTCACCTTCTTCCGTCATCTTCCACTCTTTTTTCTCATCCAGATTCGGGAAAAATGTATCTGCCTCAAACACCCGGTCTATCTTCGTTACATACACTGTACTGCAAAGCGGAAGCAGCATACGGTAAACACTTTCTCCCCCGACGACAAAGATATCTTCTTCTTTATATTTTTTCAGTTCTTCTTTTAATTCTTCTTCTGTGTGTACGACCACCGCATCTTTTACCGTATACTCTCGGTTTCCTGTCAATACGATGTTCACTCTGTTTTTCAAAGGTTTTCCTCCAGGGAAACTTTCTAATGTCTTTCGTCCCATCACGATCACCTTTCCGGTCGTTTTTTCACGGAAAAACTTCATGTCAGAAGGAATGCTTACAAGAAGTCTGTTCTTGTTTCCTATCCCCCAATTTCTGTCTGCTGCTACAATTGCCTGCATATATATTCTCCTTTCCTGCTACACTGCTACCGGTATGTTTTTTATTTGGGGATGCGTCTGATACTCCTCCAGACGTACGTCATCCGGCGTAAACGCGTAAAAATCTCGAATCTCCGGATTCAGCCAGAACACCGGCGCCGGCAGAGGTTCTCTTGCGATCAGCTCTTCGATCATCGGAATATGTCTGTCATAAATATGCGCATCCGCAATGACATGAACAAACTCTCCCACCTTCATATCACACACCTGCGCCAGCATATGCAAAAGCACGGCATACTGACATACGTTCCAGTTATTTGCCGTCAGCACATCCTGGGAACGCTGGTTTAATATTCCATTTAAAGTCAGTTTTTCACTGCCTTTTTCCTTTGTCACATTAAATGTCATACTGTATGCACATGGATAGAGGTTCATCTCATGAAGATCTTGATGTACATATAGATTTGTCATGATACGACGGCTGTACGGATTGTTCTTCAGATCATAAATGACCCGGTCCACCTGATCCATCATTCCCTCTTTATAAGCGTGCTTTACGCCCATCTGATAACCGTATGCTTTCCCGATGGATCCTTCTGTATCTGCCCAGCTGTCCCATATATGGCTGTTAAGATCGTGGATATTATTCGATTTTTTCTGCCAGATCCAGAGCAGCTCGTCTGTACAGCTTTTGATTCCTGTCCTTCTAAGAGTGAGCGCCGGAAATTCTTTTGAAAGGTCGTACCGATTGATGACTCCGAATTTCTTCACCGTATATGCCGGCGTTCCATCCTCCCATACAGGTCTTACTTTCTCCCCTTCCGTGCTTGTCCCATTATCTATGATATCTCTGCACATCTGTATAAAAACTTTATCTGCGTAACTCATATTTTCCTCCCTGACTTTTTACGGTTCTGCAATATTATACAACATCTTTTCCAGTCCTTTTACGAGGGCTTCAATTTCTTTCTTTTTCATGCCCCTTGTAAGGTTTCTGTCCATCTTTTTTCTGTCTGTCTCCATCCTCCTCTGGATATCATATGCCTTCTCTGTCAGATAGATATTTTTTCTCCTCTTATCGACGGCATTCGGCACACAGAGGATAAATCCCTTTTCATCCAGTCTTTTCAATATTCCTGTCACGGTAGGATTTTTCAGGCTCAGATGCCGCTCCACATCTCTTTGGTTCACCTCGTCTTTGCTTGTATGGAACAGGTAGTCCAAAACCGCGCACTGGGAAGAAGTGATACCGATCGTGCGCAGCCTCTCATTTAAGTCTTTTTCAAACACATTATTGATCTGCTTTACCATAAATCCGATAGGCTGATTTCTTCTCTCCATATGTGCTCCTTTCTCTATACAGACATCTGTAAAACGAAAATGCTCTTTTGGAAGCCCCCTCCCTATAAGTATGCCCGTATCACGCTGCTTATTTCATAGACATCTTCCAATTCTTCTAGTTCTTTTAAAGCATTCTTTATATAACCTTCCTTTACTTTGTCCGTTACAATGACAAGCTCTGCCTTCGTATCCTCTACATACTTCTGTACCACCCGCACGATACTGACCTTATGGTTTCCGAATATCTGGGTAATGCACGCTAGTACGCCCGGCTGATTTTTCACCTGCATACGCAGGAAAAATTTATTTTCCACCTCTTGAAACTCCTTGATCAGTGTCTCTTTATAACAGGTACAGCTGATCCTTCCTGTGCAGCCATATTGTATATCTCTTGCCACATCAATAACATCTCCTGCCACCGCGCTGGCCGTCGGAAATTCCCCTGCGCCTCTTCCATAGAACATGGCGTCGTCCACTGCGTCTCCATGCACAAATACGGCATTAAATGAATCTCGTACAGATGCAAGCGGGTGTTCTTTTTTCAATAGCATCGGATATACGCCTACTTCGATTCCGTCTGCTGTATTATGCGCCACACCCAGCAATTTGATCACACAGTCCAGCTCTTTTGCATAGGCGATATCTTTTTCTGTGATCTTTGTGATCCCTTCTGTATACACATTTCCAAAGACGACACGAGTATGAAAAGCGATGGATGCCATGATCGCCACTTTTCTGCCTGCATCCAGTCCTTCTATGTCCGCTGTCGGATCTGCTTCCGCATATCCCAATTCCTTTGCCTTTTCCAGGGCGCTCTCAAAACTCATGTTTTCTTCAAACATTTTTGTCAAAATATAATTCGTCGTGCCATTTACAATGCCGACCACATCTGTGATCTCATTTGCCGCCAAACACTGTTTCAAAGGACGTATAATGGGGATCCCGCCTGCTACAGACGCCTCAAACAACAAATCGGTATGGTTTTCTTCTGCCGCACTTAAAAGTTCCCTGCCCTGCTCGGCGATCAGATCCTTATTTGCCGTCACTACATGCTTACCAGCGCGCAAAGCTTGCAAAATCATTGTCTTCGCCGGTTCTATCCCGCCGATCACTTCTATGACGATCTCAATTTCCTCATTTTCTAAAATTTCTTTCCAGTTATCTGTCAAAAGAGAGACGTCCACTCCTTCTCTTTTTCTATGCAGATCATGCACCAGGATTTTTACGATCTCAAGCTGCGCTCCGATCGTCTGTTCCATCACGTCTCTTCTTTTCTGTATCAATTTGTACACACCGCCGCCTACTGTCCCAAATCCAAGCAGCGCTGCTTTTATCTTTTTTCTTTTCATCTTGCGTATGTGTCCTTTCTCAAGCGTTCATTGGGTCATATTATAGCATAAAAAAAGTATTCTCGGAACCCCTTCGGTTTTTGCGAAAAAATTTTAAAAAAGTTGTTGACATTCTAAATTTCTTGTAGTATAGTATTTATTGTTCCGGTCAACAAGGAACAAACAAAACATGCGACAGTGGCTCAGTTGGTAGAGTACGACCTTGCCAAGGTCGGGGTCGCGGGTTCGAACCCCGTCTGTCGCTCTTATAAAAA
>NZ_JBBKBE010000029.1:0-5117 GCF_037890075.1 Mediterraneibacter sp. ICN-202921
CAGGGTATATCCTGAAGAATAGTTATATTCCTCCTTAGCTCAGTCGGTAGAGCACTCGGCTGTTAACCGAGTTGTCGTTGGTTCGAGTCCAACAGGGGGAGGTTATAGACCGTAAGCACATACTTGCGGTCTATAAAAATATAAGAGGTAATTTTAATATTTGGCTCCGTGGTCAAGCGGTTAAGACATCGCCCTTTCACGGCGGTAACACGGGTTCGATTCCCGTCGGAGTCATTGAATGTAGTTTGCCGATATGGTGCAATTCAATAAAATTGAATATGCCGATGTGGCTCAATTGGCAGAGCAGCTGATTTGTAATCAGCAGGTTATCGGTTCGAGTCCGATCATCGGCTTTGTTCCTATATGGGACATATTTAATGTGGACCTTTAGCTCAGCTGGTTAGAGCAATCGGCTCATAACCGATCGGTCCCGGGTTCGAGTCCCTGAAGGTCCACTATTTAAAAACAGAATATAAGCAAGGCCCAGTGGCTCAGTTGGTTAGAGCGCCGCCCTGTCACGGCGGAGGTCGAGAGTTCGAGTCTCTTCTGGGTCGTTGACATCAATTATAATTAGGTATATAATAATTTTTGATGTTGAGATGGAATCTTAGCTCAGCTGGGAGAGCATCTGCCTTACAAGCAGAGGGTCATAGGTTCGAGCCCTATAGGTTCCATATGCCGCAGTGGCGGAACTGGCAGACGCCCGGGACTTAAAATCCCGTGGGTAGTGATACCCGTACCGGTTCGATTCCGGTCTGCGGCATTGAAAAGCCTCTGATTTTCAGGGGTTTTATTTTTTTGTGTTGCATTTCGTGTTACATAGTTGCTCAAAATGATTATTTGTGATGTCGGACATTTCTTTAACTTTGCTTTCCATAGCATGTCTGTGTATATAGCCTTTAATACCCCGTCATTTTCCCAATCTGCCCGCTGTATTATGTAGGCATCCGGAACGCCAAGAGCGTGCTGGATACATTTGAGGCACTCTCCGAGGAAGAAAAGACAAGCAGGATGAAGGCAGCAGAAAAGAAATACAGAGCTGCCGGAGCAGACGCTGTTGTAAGAGATATACGAGGGATACTGGAATATATTTAGAAGTTGAGAAAAACACTGTATCAAAACCGCTGCATATAAGCATAACGGTGATACAGTGTTTTTAACAATGCGCCGGAAGAACACGCTTTATCAGCTGGAGAGCCTTCCATACAGCTTTGTCATATGCTTCAGCTGTGCTGCCAGTTCTTTTGTGAGCTGCTCATTTGTAAGCCGCCATGTCCAGTTGCCTCCTAGGGTAGAAGGCGTATTGATGCGGGCGTGTTCGTCAAGGCAGAGACAATCCTGGATCGGAATGACACATAAATTAGCTACACTACTCATCGCCATGGCGATAAAATCCCAGGACAGGCTGTCTGTATCCAGAAGTGGCTTGTGTAGGTATTCCGCCGCAAAATCTCGGCATTCTTTCGGCGCGTGGCGATACCAACTGCGGGTCGTATCATTGTCATGTGTCCCGGTATATACAACGCAGTTGGCAGGATATGTGTAGGGAAGATAATTGGATGACTCCCGGTCGTCAAAGGCAAATTGGATGACTTTCATACCGGGAAAACCGCTGTCTTTTAGTAAGTTTAACACACTGTCTGTAAGAAAACCTAGGTCTTCTGCAATAATAGGCAGCTGTCCCAATTTCTTTTCTATAGTACGGAAAAAATCTAGTCCTGGTCCAGGCATCCACTGTCCGTGTTCCGCTGTTTTATCACCGTAAGGAATCGCGTAATATTCATCAAAGCCACGAAAATGGTCGATCCTTACAATGTCATATAATTTTAAACTATGTGCGATACGACGTGTCCACCAGGCATAGTCCGTTTCCTTATGATACTGCCAGTTGTAAAGAGGATTGCCCCAGAGCTGTCCGGTGGCAGAAAAGGCATCCGGCGGACAGCCGGCAACATGGACTGGAGTATGATTTTCTGTGAACTGGAACAGATTTGGAGCCGCCCAGGTATCTGCACTGTCAAAGGCTACATAGATGGGGAGATCGCCAATGATCTGTACGGCATTTTTATTCGCATAGGCTTTCAGTTGTGTCCATTGTTTGTCGAAGGTAAACTGTAGGAAAGAATAGAAACCGATCTCGTCTGCATACAGTTCCTTGGCCTTCCTTAAAGCATCCGGCTGACGGGTGCGCAGAGGCGTTTCCCAGGAAGACCAGGGCATGCCGTCATGAGCGTCTTTGACTGCCATATAAAGGGCATAGTCAGACAACCACCAGGTGTTTTGTGAAATAAAGGTTTCATATGTCTTATCAGGGCAAAAACGCTGATAGGCTTTACGCAGGATTCCAAATCTTGCGTGATAGAGTTTTTCATAATCAATAGAAACAGGATCTCTCCCAAAATCGTAAGCTGCGCATTCTTGTTCTGTCAGAAGATGTTCTTCAATCAGAGTTTGTAAATCTATGAAATAAGGATTTCCAGCAAAAGTGGAAAAGGACTGGTAGGGCGAATCGCCATATCCGGTCGGCCCCAGGGGCAGGATCTGCCAGCGGGTCTGTCCCGCTTCCTTTAAAAAATCAATAAATGCATAGGCTTCTTTAGAAAAGCAGCCGATGCCATACTTAGACGGCAGAGAAAAAACAGGTAATAAAATGCCGCTTGCTCGCATAATGCTTCCTCCGGTGTTTAAATCGTTTTATTGTCAGGTGTGTAAGTCTTTACAGTCGCCATATATCGCGGTTGTATTCTGTTATAGTGCGGTCAGAAGAGAAGAAACCTGCATGGGCGATATTCACCAGCATCTTTTCTGCCCAGGCAGTCCTGTCTTCATATGCCCGCAGTGCTTCCTCTTTTTTCGCCTTGTAAGCTTGGAAATCCAGCAGTGTCATAAACCAGTCTTTCGTAAGCAGTTCATTTTGCAGGCGTGTCAGCTGTTCTTTGTTTCCAATGGAAAGCAGTTCTTGGCCCGTTATAAAATCTATGGCTGCTTGAATGTCCTTATCCTTTTCATAATACGCTTTTGCTGAATAGTCGGCGTTTTTATAATAGCGGATGACCACATCACTGGATGCGCCGAACAGGAAGATATTCTCATCACCTACTTGTTCATGTATTTCTACATTGGCGCCGTCTTCTGTGCCGAGAGTTATGGCTCCGTTCAGCATGAATTTCATATTGCCGGTACCGCTCGCTTCTTTGGAAGCAAGAGAGATCTGTTCCGAAATATCGCAGGCAGGGATCAATTTTTCTGCTTTTTCCACGGCATAATTTTCAACCATCACAATCTGCAGATAAGGAAGGACATCCGGATCGCGCCGGATGAGTTCCTGCAGACAGAGTATCAGATGGATGATGTCTTTGGCGATCGTATAAGCAGGAGCCGCCTTTGCGCCGAAGATAGCGGTAATCGGCGTGGAGGGCTTATTGCCGGCTTTGATCTGCAGATATTTATCGATCAGATACAGTGCGTTCATCTGTTGACGTTTGTATTCGTGTAAGCGCTTGATCTGGATATCAAAGACGGAATCCGGATCAAGCGTGATATCTTGCGTGCTTTTTAGATACTCACATAGTCGTCTTTTGTTTGTATATTTTATTTCCAAAAGTTGGCGCAGGATTTCCGGATCTGTTTTGAAACGGAGAAATTCTTCCAACTGAGCCGGTTCTTTATAAAAGCCGGTGCCAATGCAAGAGACAAGCAGCTGTGTCAGCAGGGGATTGCAGTGGAGCAGCCACCTGCGGAAAGTGATTCCATTCGTTTTGTTATTGAACTTTTCCGGATAGATCTGATAGAAATTATGCAGTTCATTTTTCTTCAAGATCTCCGTGTGCAGGGCGGCAACGCCATTGACGCTGAAGCCATAGTGGATATCTATATGAGCCATGTGGACGGTATCGTTGCGGTCAATGATAGCGATGCTTTCATCGGTAAATTTCCTTCGTACTTTATCATCCAGGATCTCAATGATAGGAACCAGGGACGGGACAACTTTCTGCAGGTAAGAGAGCGGCCATTTTTCCAATGCTTCTGCCAAAATGGTATGGTTCGTATAGGCGCAGGTCTTGGAGACTACGGCGATTGCTTCATCCATTGTAAGGCCTTTTTTGGTCAGAAGCCGGATGAGTTCGGGGATCACCAGAGTCGGATGGGTGTCATTGATCTGGATGACTGCATAATCCGGAAGATCCAGGAGCGTACATCCTTTTGCCGTACATTCATCCAGTATCAACTGCGCGGCACAGCTGACCATGAAGTACTGCTGGTAAATTCTGAGAAGGCGTCCATTTTCATCACTGTCATCAGGATAGAGAAAGAGGGTGAGGTTTTTGGGGATATTTTCTTTGTCAAAGGTGATCCCGTCATGTACGATCTCTTCTGCCACGGTATCCACATCAAAAAGATGGAGCTTGTTAGTGCGGTTTTCATATCCGGTCACGGCAATGTCATATATTCTGGAATGCAGAGTAAAACCACCGAATTCTACAGGATAGGTGACGTCTGTCTTTTCCAGCCAGCTTTTTTTTTCAATCCAGGGATCAGGTGTCTCTTTTTGAAGAAAATTTTCAAAGGTCTGTTTGAAAAGTCCCAGATGATAGTTGAGACCAATGCCGTCTCCGTTAAGTCCCAGTGCGGCGATAGAATCCAGAAGGCATGCGGCGAGGCGGCCAAGTCCGCCGTTGCCAAGAGATGGCTCCGGCTCCAGTTCCTCGATTTCACTTAAATTCTTGCCATTTTGCGCAAGAAATGCTTTTACTTCCTCATAAATTCCAAGATTGATCAAGTTGTTGGACAGAAGTTTGCCAATGAGAAACTCGGCGGAAATATAATAGAGTTTCTTTTTGCTGTCAGCTGCTTTTTTGCCGGCAGCCGCTTCTTGCACAAGGGCAAGAAGCGCGTGATAGATTTCTTTATTGGAAGCCTCCGAAACGGATTTTCCAAGGTACCGGGGCAGTGTTTCCTGTATATGCATAGTAGATCTCCTTTCACAGTTCAGAACCACTCATGAGCAGAAAGAAAGCGTCAAGGTGGCGTATATCAGATTTATTTTAGCATACTATGCAGGAAAAATGTAGAGGAGGAGAGAAATCCCTCTGCTTGCGCCGGGGAGCGATTTAGTA
>NZ_JBBKBE010000030.1:0-4835 GCF_037890075.1 Mediterraneibacter sp. ICN-202921
ATCAATTCAGATCATCATCACTCTGTATCCATTGAAAAATAGCCTCTGAAATGTTATCGTTAAGAGACCAAGACAAAAGGGAAGTGATGGTGTGTGAAACTGACAGTTAATGACATCAGACAATTATGGGAAAAGGGACAGGCAGAATTAGTGGCAGGAAAAGAGGGACTTGCTCATACTGTTGAAGTCTATGACATGATGGAGCAGCCGGATATCAAGCCATGGCTTAGAAAGGATATGCTGTTGATCACTACAGGATATGCGATCCGCAACGATAAAGAAAAACTGCTGGACCTGATCCGGGATCTGCATGAGGCGGACGCCGCAGCGCTGGCGATTAAAACACGCTTTTTTGGAGAGTTTCCTAAAGAGGCGTTAAAGTTGGCAGATGAACTGCATTTCCCCCTCTTTTTTTTAAACAATGCTTTAGGCTTTATGGAAACGGTTTATCCGGTCATGACGGCAATAGTGAAAGCGAACAATGGAATAGAAATGCAGGATTACTGTCAGATCGGACAGAGCGAAAAGAGGGAATTAGACCGAACATTTTATTTTGCTCTGGTTCAAGGAAAGATGAAAGAGGAGAAAGAGGCGCAAGTAAGGGCGCATTCTCTTTGCTGGCCAAAGGTACCGGTGCGTTGGATGGAAATCCGTCCCTTATATACAAAGAAAGGATGGGGTGGACAAAACAAAGAGAGAATGGAAGAGAAGGCGGAGTTGTTCTTTCAGAAACAGCAACTGCCCTATATTAAACTTTCATTTCCTGAGAAAACGATGATCTTGTTCTGCGAGCCGAAATATATACTTCCCTTTAAGAAAGCTTTGAAAGAGAGGCTGGAAAAGCTGGAGGAAGCGGCGCATACGGAATTGTGCATGTTGATATCTGACAGTATAGGCAGATACCTAGATATGCCAAAAGCGGCCGGGCAGCTGTCTGCCCTTTCACGGATCGCCGGAAATGTTTCTGTGGAAGAGAAAGTCCTGTGGAGAGAAGAAATGCAATATGAAGAGCTTCTGCTGGAAATCGCGAAACTGCCGCAGGTGAAGCTCTATGTGGAGGAGCGTCTGTACTGCCTGAAAGAATATGACAGGGAACATGGTACAAAATTAATAGAAACATTGGAAATGATGATGCGAAATGGAGGCTCAAAAAAGCAAACGGCGGAAAAGCTGTATCTTCATAGAAATACGATGCTGTACCGGGTGAAAAAGATAGAAGAAATACTGAAATGCGATATGGGAGATTTCAAAACGCTGCAGGAACTGGAATTTCTTTGCCGGGTGAAAGCGTATTTCTCAGAAAGTGAAGAAGGATAAGAGGGATATGTGCATAGAGCACAAAGAGTCTGTTTAAAAATTGTTTACATAGAATAAAGACTTTATTGAGATAAAGTGGTATGTTGTTATTAAATAGAAAACGTGTAAAGGAGAGTAAGAATATGTTGATGAAACAGATCATGGAAGCGTACGATATTCTGGATGATGGGAACGTAACAGGGAAGAAAGTGGAGGCATATCTAAGAGGCATAAAATCAGATGCAGATATCGAGGTGTATGAACTAAAAGGACCAAAGGGTTCTACTGATATGCTCAAGGTACGTATCCCGGGTTCTAAAGGAAAAACAAATGGCGGAACTGCGCCGACGATCGGACTTCTTGGCAGACTGGGCGGGCTGGGAGCACGCCCGGATCGGATCGGTTTTGTATCTGATGGTGACGGAGCTCTTGCGGCGGTTGCCCTTGCCGCCAAAATTTTGGATATGCAGAACAAAGGAGATATGCTGGAAGGAGACGTATTGATCTCTACGCATATCTGTCCGGATGCACCGACGCAGCCTCATGATCCGGTTCCTTTTATGGGTTCTCCAGTAGAGATGTCTCAGGTGAACAAAGAAGAAGTATCGGATGATCTGGACGCTATTCTTTCTGTGGATACAACAAAAGGAAATCGCGTGATCAATACAAGAGGATTTGCCATTTCTCCTACTGTGAAAGAAGGGTATATTTTAAGGACTTCCGAGGACCTGCTGGATTTGATGCAGATCACGACGGGCAGACTTCCATATGTATTTCCGCTGGCTACGCAAGATATCACGCCTTATGGAAATGACGTGCATCATATCAACAGTGTATTGCAGCCATGCACGGCGACGAAAGCTCCGGTAGTGGGGGTTGCCATTACGACAGAGGTCATGGTGCCGGGATGTGCGACGGGAGCTACACATGCGACAGATGTAGAAGAAGCGGCACGGTTTATGTTGGAAGTTGCGAAAGCCTTTGGGCGTGGACAGTGTAAATTTTATGATGAAGCAGAATATGCCCGCATTGTGAAATTGTACGGGACTATGGAACATTTGCAGACGCTGGGGAAAGAGTAAGAGGTGAGTATATTGAAGATCGGTGCGATTACTATCGGACAAGCGCCAAGAACAGATGTGACAGCAGATATCATGGATATTTTTGAAGGGCAGGCTGAGCTTATACAGGCTGGCGGACTGGACGGGCTGTCTAAGGAAGAAATCGCTGGCTTTCAGCCGAAAGAAGGAGACTATGTGCTTGTCTCCCGTCTGACAGACGGAACGTCGGTTACTTTCGCAGAACGGCATATCCTGCCAAGGCTGCAGGAGGCGATCGATACGATGGAGGCAGAAGGCTGCCGGCTGATCATGTTCTTTTGCACAGGGAAATTTCCCGAAACATTAACAGCCAGGCATATTCCCTTGATCTATCCGTGCGATATCCTAGATCGCCTGGTTCCTTTGATGACGAAAAAATCGAATATAATCTGTGTGACACCTTCTCCATTGCAGCTTGCGCAGACAGAAGAAAAATGGAGGCAGCATGTAGATAAGGTGACTTCAGTCGCGGCTTCCCCTTATGGAGCATGGGAGGAACTGGAAAAGGCGGCAGAACGGGTGAAAGACATGGAGGCAGATCTGGTCGTTTTGGATTGTATTGGCTATACACAGGAAATGAAGCGTATGTTTGAAGAAAAAACAGGGAAAATGATCGTTCTTCCCCGTACTCTTCTCGCCCGGGTCGTATCTGAACTGACAGATTTAAAGAAAAGAGGATAAAAAGATAATGGAAGATTTAGTAAAGATCGCGGAGCAGGTGCTGGTATCCTGTCTGGGAGTCAGGCGGGGAGAAGAAGTTCTTGTGATCACTGATGATACAAGAAAAGAAATCGGAGAGGCATTGTATGAAGCTGCCGGTCATCTTGGCTGCGAAGGGATGCTGTTTGTCATGCGGGAAAGAGACGTCAGTGGGCAGGAACCTCCTAGGGCGATCGCAGAAGCTATGAAGGCGGCAGATGTCGTGATTGCGCCTACGGCAAAATCGCTGACTCATACAAACGCAAGGATCCAAGCGGCAAAAGAGGGAACGAGAGTAGCCACAATGCCGGGGATCACCAGAGAAATGTTCACTAAAGGAGCGATGACAGCAGACTATGCAGCAGTAGAGAAACTGACCGCAAAGATCACGGATATGCTATCAAAAGCAGACTGTGCGAGAATTGAAAAGGGTGGAAAGATATTACATATTTATTTAAAAGGAAGAAAGGGTGTTCCCAGTCCGGGTGTATATAAGGAAAATGGACAATGCGGGAATCTTCCTTCCGGGGAAGCGTATATCGCTCCTTTGGAAGATGGAGCAGATGGAGAAATGCTCATAGACGGTTCTATGGTAGGGATCGGGAAATTAGAAAGTCCATTGTATATGCAGATCCGCGGAGGAAAACTTTGCCATGTGACAGGAGAAAAAAGAGAGAATCTGGACATCCTGCTGAAAAATCAGGAAAATGCGACGTTGTGTGAACTAGGAATAGGGACCAATGAGGCTGCTGTTTTAAACGGTATTATCTTGGAAGACGAGAAAGTGTATGGAACAGTGCACATTGCCTTTGGGACGAATACTTCCTTTGGCGGGGTAAATAAAGCAGATTGCCATATGGACGGCATTATTTTGCGGCCCACACTCTATCTGGACGACACATTGGTGATTAAAGAAGGAGTATTTCAAGTATAAAAATGAACCCCACAGCCGACAGAAAAGCTGCGAGGTTTTTGTAGCGAGCTTGGCTTGGGCATTTGAAGGAGGAGACAAATGAGTAAGCAGGAAAAAGCATTTAAAATAGGATTGATCCGTGTTCTGACTAGTGAAGATCCGGAGGTACTATATGCTCATCAAAAGCAGATCATGGAGAAATTTCCTACTTTGACGGTAGAGACAAAATGTATTCCGGATCAGCCGGAGGGAATACACAGTCCCGAACTTTGTGAGATTGCAGTTCCCAAGATAGTAGAGACGGCAAAATCCTTTCAGAATGTGGATATGCTCATTGTCAGCTGTGCGGATGATCCGGGAGTCAGGCAGATACGAAAGGCAATGCCGGGTATGCCAGTGACCGGAGGCGGGGAGACAACGGTGGCTCTGGCTCTGCGTTACGGGGAAAAGGTAGGTGTGCTGGGAATTACAGAGTATGCGCCGGACGCTTACAGAAGACTTCTGGCAGGAAAAATGATCCTGGAGAAGCCAAAAGGTGTGGACAGTACGTTGGATCTGATGACGCCGGAAGGAAGAAAACAGGTAATCGCCTCCGGCATGCGTCTGAAAGAAAAGGGAGCAGAAGTGATCGCTCTTGCCTGCACAGGTCTTGCGACGATCGGTGCGGCACAAGAGTTGGAGGACGTTACAGGGCTTCCTGTTATCGATCCGGTGATGGCAGAAGGTCTATTTGCCTACTATGAGAGTATCCGGTAATACGAAAAATCCGATTCGGCAGGTTTTGCCAGTTTTTAGGTTTATAGTTGTATTTCATGCGGGTTCAGTGT
>NZ_JBBKBE010000031.1:0-2865 GCF_037890075.1 Mediterraneibacter sp. ICN-202921
AAAACAGACAGAAATAAAATTGACTATTACCAACGCGTGCAACGCTATGCATGTGTAGATGAAGTCCGTACCCGCGGACGGCATCAGTTGGTTATGCTGATAAGAGCGTATGGTGGATGCCTTGGCACTAAGAGCCGATGAAAGACGTGATAAGCTGCGAAAAGCTTCGGGGAGGAGCAAATATCCATAGATCCGGAGATATCTGAATGGGGAAACCTAACTGAGAAAACCTCAGTTATCCTAACGCCAATCCATAACGTTAGGAAGGGAACCCGGTGAACTGAAACATCTAAGTAGCCGGAGGAAGAGAAAACAACATGTGATTTCCAAAGTAGCGGCGAGCGAAATGGAAAGAGCCCAAACCGGAGTGCGTGCACTCCGGGGTTCGGACCGCGGAATTGATTCAACGAGTCTAGCAGAATGGTTTTGGGAAAGCCAGCCAGAGAGGGTGAAAGCCCCGTAAGCGAAAGGTGAGTTGACAAGGCGGTATCCAGAGTAGGTCGAGACACGAGAAACCTTGACTGAAAGAGCGGGGACCACCCCGTAAGGCTAAATACTCCTTAGTGACCGATAGCGCATAGTACTGTGAAGGAAAGGTGAAAAGGACCCCGGGAGGGGAGTGAAAGAGAACCTGAAACCATATGTTTACAAGCTGTGGAACCGCTTTAAATGCGGAACTGCGTACTTTTTGTAGAACGGTCCGGCGAGTTACGTCGGCTGGCGAGGTTAAGCACTAAAGGTGTGGAGCCGAAGGGAAACCAAGTCTGAAGAGGGCGAACAAAGTCAGCCGGAGTAGACCCGAAACCGGGTGATCTATCCATGTCCAGGTTGAAGTTGCCGTAAAAGGCAATGGAGGACCGAACCCACATCCGTTGAAAAGGGTGGGGATGAGGTGTGGATAGGGGAGAAATTCCAATCGAACCCGGAGATAGCTGGTTCTCCTCGAAATAGCTTTAGGGCTAGCCTCATACGAGTCTTGCGGAGGTAGAGCACTGAATTCCTAAGGGGGCGTCAAAGCTTACCAAGGGATATCAAACTCCGAATGCCGTGTAGATGCTGTATGGGAGTCAGACTATCCGAGATAAGTTGGGTAGTCGAAAGGGAAAGAGCCCAGACCTACAGCTAAGGTCCCAAAATGTGTGTTAAGTGGAAAAGGATGTGGGATTTCAAAGACAACTAGGATGTTGGCTTAGAAGCAGCCATACATTAAAAGAGTGCGTAATAGCTCACTAGTCGAGAGGTCCTGCGCCGAAAATGTCCGGGGCTAAAACACACTACCGAAGCTTAGGAACTGATGAATGTCAGTTGGTAGAGGAGCATTCTTAAAGAGAAGAAGCTGTACCGGAAGGAGCAGTGGATTTTTAAGAAGAGAGAATGCCGGAATGAGTAGCGAGAGGAAGGTGAGAATCCTTCCGGCCGAATATCTAAGGTTTCCAGAGTAAAGCTGATCTGCTCTGGGTAAGTCGGGGCCTAAGGCGAGGTCGAAAGACGTAGTCGATGGATAACAGGTTGAGATTCCTGTACTATTTTATGACAGAACTGTGGGGACGCAGGGAGAGAGCGCGAGCCGGGAATGGAAAGCCCGGTGCAAGCGAAGTACCCGTACATCAGGCAAACCCGGTGTGCAAGGGGAAGGCGTGACGCGGACCGAATTAAGAGTAGGGAAGAGCGTGAGCTAACTGCCAAGAAAAGCCGCTATTGTTCATAAAATACCCGTACCGTAAACCGACACAGGTGGATGAGGAGAGAATCCTAAGGCCGACGGGAGAAGCATTGTTAAGGAACTCGGCAAAATGACTCCGTAACTTCGGGAGAAGGAGTGCCTGGGAGACCAGGCCGCAGAGAATTGGCCCAAGCAACTGTTTAGCAAAAACACAGGTCTATGCAAAACCGAAAGGTGAGGTATATGGGCTGACGCCTGCCCGGTGCTGGAAGGTTAAGGGGAGAGGTTAGCGCAAGCGAAGCTTTGAACTTAAGCCCCAGTAAACGGCGGCCGTAACTATAACGGTCCTAAGGTAGCGAAATTCCTTGTCGGGTAAGTTCCGACCCGCACGAAAGGCGTAATGATTTGGGCACTGTCTCAACAATGCACCCGGTGAAATTGAAATACCAGTGAAGATGCTGGTTACCTGCGCCAGGACGGAAAGACCCCATGGAGCTTTACTCCAGCTTGATACTGGGATTCGGTATTGCATGTACAGGATAGGTGGGAGGCTAGGAAGTAGGAACGCCAGTTCCTATGGAGCCGCTGTTGGGATACCACCCTTGCAGTATTGGGTTTCTAACCAGCAGCCGTGAACCGGCTGGGGGACAATGTCAGGTGGGGAGTTTGACTGGGGCGGTCGCCTCCGAAAGGGTATCGGAGGCGCTCAAAGGTTCCCTCAGAATGGTCGGAAACCATTCGAAGAGTGCAAAGGCAGAAGGGAGCTTGACTGCGACACCGACGGGTGGAGCAGGTACGAAAGTAGGACTTAGTGATCCGGTGGTATAAAGTGGGATTGCCATCGCTCAACGGATAAAAGCTACCCTGGGGATAACAGGCTTATCACTCCCAAGAGTTCACATCGACGGAGTGGTTTGGCACCTCGATGTCGGCTCATCGCATCCTGGGGCTGAAGTAGGTCCCAAGGGTTGGGCTGTTCGCCCATTAAAGCGGTACGCGAGCTGGGTTCAGAACGTCGTGAGACAGTTCGGTCCCTATCCGGCGTGGGCGTAGGATATTTGAGAGGAGCTGTCCTTAGTACGAGAGGACCGGGATGGACTGGCCGCTGGTGTATCTGTTGTTCAGCCAAGAGCATAGCAGAGTAGCCAAGCCGGGACGGGATAAACGCTGAAGGCATCTAAGCGTGAAGCCCCCCTCAAGAT
>NZ_JBBKBE010000032.1:0-2391 GCF_037890075.1 Mediterraneibacter sp. ICN-202921
CGAAAATATAAAGTTCTTTTATTTTTTCATTTATCTTTTTCATGGTTTCTTTGGAAAATTTTATTCCGTATAGAGGTTGCCATTTATTTTTGGGATTGCAAATACGTATTTTGCTAATAGTACGAATCTGTTCTATTTTTGCTATGCTTCCAGTCTTTAATAAGACAATTTCGTCTCGTAGTTGTTCAAGTGCCGTTACATATTTATCCATATCTGCAGAATTTTGAGATATTTTATCTTCTAATTCAGAAATTCCTGTTCCAGAGAGATCGGCATCAGAAAGATGTAAAATTTTCTCTAAAGTGCCAAGTAATCGTTGATTTTCTTCTAGCTGTCTACGAGATTCTTGCAAATTAGAGCGTAATTTCAACGCTAACTTTTCGTACAACTCATTTCCGAGAAAAATGTCACGTTTATATATTGCTTTCCCCGTCTTTAATGAGCTTAATGGAACCACAGTTATAGAAGCAGCATTATGATAGTTATGTTTATCCAAAACAACGGCATAGTGTTTTCCGCCAAATTCGCTACCAACACCAAAACCAAAGTCAACAAAAAGAATATCCCCTCTTTTGTATGATATATTTCGAGTAGGATTGAAATTTTCCTCGAAATTAATCATGTTAGTATAAGTTCTTATCCACGAGGATATTAAATGTGCTTTTTTCAAATGCTCTTCAGAAGAATCATTGATAAAATGTTCTAACATTCTGTTTAATGCTTTTATAGCTTCTTTTTTGTTTTGTATAACATCATCTTTTGTAAACTCTTTTGACATCTCTTTCCCTCTTCCTTTGTATTTATATAATCGCTGGGGCGGTTATACCAATAATCATTTAATGTGCGAACCATTTTGATTTGTTTTTATAATAATTTTATCAAAACAAAAGTATAATAAGTCGCAATTGCCATATTAGCTATCCCAGAGAGAAAAAATAATGTTGAGAGTATAGCTGTATCCAAGAATATCCATATTACAATTGATAAGAAAAATAATATGATTCCAGTTAATATGTTGGACAAATATATATATTCATGGTAAGAAGCACGTAAGCGTTCTTTTTTTTGCTCATTTTTTGGGACCGCTAAGTATATAGTCAATATGGTAAGAAGTACACCTATAAATGAAGCGGAAACATCTATTAGTGTAGAAATTTTATCAGAACTAACCTTAAAAATGTTGAATTTTTTTGATAGGATGAAACAAATGGCAAAAATTAATGATGGCATAGCAAAGTTAGAATAGTATTTTAAATAACTTTTTATTTTTTTCATAACCATCACCTCCATATGTTCTAATGGCATAGATTTTCTATTGAGATAAAGCCTCTATAAGCCTCTGTTCTATGTAGTCAATGTTTGTTGCGGTATCCTCAGTTAATTCAAAAGGCATATTTTTTGTATAGACAGACTCTATGAAATTTATTGTTTCATCCAATCCATATTCGTTTTTTCCAATCAGTTGTATTGATGCAAAATCATCTTTTTTATCATGTGACACTGAAAATACTCGATCAATAAATGAATTATCTTTCTGCGAAAGTTTTATGTTTACGGAGTAAGACTCATATTCGAAGTCGCCTAAGGTTTCAACTAAAGGAGCAATATTTTCTTTAGAACGCCCTTTTGCAAACTGTAATTTCAACCAATTAGATTGCTTTAAGTTTTTTGCAGCTTTTTTTACATCTTTTATTTTCTCTGGAGCAATATAAATTTGCAACATATTATTAGATTCTTTGTATATAAATTCTATCAAAATATTGTGAAGAGATGAAATACTTTTTTGCATAATTGTAGCCATACGATTTTTCTTTGTGTCTATCAAAAAATAAGTATATGTTTCCAAGTGGCTGTCAGACATCTCCGATGTATAAGGAGTTCTTTCAAGAGTTTTATTATTCCTTACTTGCCAAAAGTTCGTAATTTTTACTGCATTTTCTCTTGAACATGCACCAAAGATAATCGAGTCTTTAACATCTATAATGTCTATGCAATAAGTTTCATTCTCATAATTTATTGTATAAGTGCTACTCGGTTTCAAAAAATCACAAAGTATATCGAAAGTAGCCCTTGAACCGAAATTGTTTAAAAATGAGGGCTGTGCTTGAAATTGATAAAATTTTATAAGCTTATTTACACTCATTCGTACCTCCACACAAACGTCAGTTCGCATAAATAACGTTTTTTTATATGGAGCTATATTGATTATTAGTGTGCAGACGCTTCAATTTCCTGTACATCTGTTTTTTCAAAATCTTCATTTGTTATATGTTTTAAAGCATGTTCGTAGGCGGAAATTCTGCCCTGATCTGACAGCTTTGCATTAATCAGGATAGTATAACTTCCATCTTCATTTTTTATCACCATTTCATTTCCACTGTTGGGAAAATT
>NZ_JBBKBE010000033.1:0-2002 GCF_037890075.1 Mediterraneibacter sp. ICN-202921
CGGGAGTTTGACACATCATTTTTATAACTTTCCTTAGAAACCCTTTATTTAAGCCATTTAAGGCTTATTTTTTTGTCAAATTTTATGATTTTGTACGTGCTATTTTGTACTATTTGTGGTATAATAAAGAAAAAGGGTTGGAGGAATTATCAGATGTACGTTTCTATTACCGGAAATAAAGGAAATCAAGATGTTTATATCAAACAATCTTATCGAAAAGATAACGGAAAAACATCTTCTCGTATTTATAAAAAACTGGGAAAATATAATACTCTTTTAGAACACTTTTCAGGCAATGAACAAGATTTAATGGACTGGGCAAAAAAGGAAGCCGAAAAAGAAACTCTTGCTTATAATCAACAAAAAGAAAAAGTCTCTCTATCCTTATCGCCACTTGCTCGCATTCCTCTCGATGAAGAACGCGTATTTAATATCGGATATTTATTTTTACAGAAGATATGCAGCGAACTAAGAATGCATAACATTTGCAGAAACATACGTAATCACCATAAGTTTGCCTATGATTTCCACGCAATCCTCACAGATTTGATTTATGCAAGAATACTGGCTCCTTCCAGCAAACTCAGCAGTTATAAGTACTGTCATTCTTTATTAGAACCTCCAAAGTATTCCCTCCAGGATCTTTATCGTGCTTTATCCGTTCTTGCTGAGGAGTCTGACTTTATTCAGGAGGAATTGTACAAGAATTCTAACTTTGTCCATCCACGTAATTCTAAGATTTTATATTATGATTGCACGAACTATTATTTCGAAATTGAAGCGGAAGATGGCATGAAAAAATACGGGAAAAGTAAAGAGCATCGTCCAAATCCAATCGTAACCATGGGGCTTTTTATGGATGCAGATGGTATTCCTTTGGCATTTGATATATTTCCTGGAAATCAAAACGAGCAGCTTACACTAAAACCAATCGAACAGAAAGTAATCAAAGATTTTAATTGCAGTGAATTTATCTTTTGTTCAGATGCTGGTTTAGCCGGAAAAAAGAATCGTTTTCTGAACAGTTTTGGTAACCGTTCTTATGTAATCACTTATTCTTTGAAAAAAATGAAAAAAGAAGAACGTGATTTCGCACTCCTGCCAACTCAATTTAAGGTTCCGGGTTCCAACAAACTAATCGACCTGCGGACGCTTGATGAATCAGATCCAGAGGTATACAACACTATTTATTATAAAGAGTATCCCCTTGTAACAGGCGATATGGATGAAACAGTCATTATTATCTATTCTCCTAAATATAAAGCTTATCAAAGTAAGATTCGTAATGCTCAGATCGATCGAGCAAAAAAAAGGATACAGTCTTCTGATAAAAACAGAAAAGGAAAGGGGCCAAATGATCCGGCTCGTTTCATCCAAAAAACAGCGATTACAGACGATGGCGAAATAGCTCAAAAAAATATTTATCAATTAGATGAATCTAAAATCCTAGAAGAATCTATGTATGATGGATTTTATGCAGTTATTACAAATCTCGAGGGAGATGTCAGGGAAATCATTCATATCAACAAACAACGTTGGGAAATAGAAGAAAACTTCAGAATCATGAAGTCAGAGTTCGAGGCAAGGCCTGTGTTTGTCAGACGTGAGGATCGTATCAAAGCACATTTCCTGACTTGTTTCATCAGCTTATTGGTTTATCGATTATTAGAAAAGAAACTTGGCGAACAGTTTACCTGTAATCAGATTTTAGAGACTTTAAGAAATATGAATGTTACACTTTTATCCAAAGACAGTGGTTACATTCCATCTTATAAACGGACAAAGTTAACAGACAATCTACATAACTCTTTTGGATTCCGTACGGATTACGAATTCATGCGTAAATCTACAATGAGGACAATTATAAAAGAAACAAAAGCGAAAAAATAGTATAAACAGAAAAATAGCACATATCGATGCAAACAAGGAAACGGCTACACCCACATGTTTACTGGGTTTGTAGCCGCTTTTTCATTTTTTAACTGTCAAAGATGGGATTATA
>NZ_JBBKBE010000034.1:0-1972 GCF_037890075.1 Mediterraneibacter sp. ICN-202921
CCCGTCTTTGACAGTTAGAAGAGAAAAAAACGGCTACAAACCCAGTAAATATGGGAGGTGTAGCCGTTTCTTGTCTTGCATCGATATGTGCTATATTTCAGGTCTTTTTAAAATTTTTGTATTTTTAATGATTGTTCGCATAGAGGCTTTCGTAATGATCTCGTAATCCGTACGGAATCCAAAACTCTGATGCAGAGCATCTGTAAGTTCCGTGCGAGTATACGAAGGAATATAACCACTGGCAGCACTTAAAAAGGTCATATTCATGGCCCGCAGAGTTTGGATGATCTGGTCACAAGTGAATCTGTTCCCAATCTTTTTCTCTAAGAGCCGATAAATAATCAGGCTGATATAGCAAGTCATGAAATGGGCTTTGATCCGATCTTCTCGGCGGACAAATGCGGGACGGGAGCCGAGTTCATCTTTCATGATCCGGAAGTTTTCCTCGATTTCCCAACGCTGCTGATTAATCCGGATGATATCACCCACGTCTCCTTCCAGATTCGTCACTACTGCGTAGAACCCATCATACATTGCTTCTTTTTCTATCTGTTCCTGATCAAGTCCATACACTGTTTTTTCAGCAATCTCTCCATCTTTCGTAATAGTCGTACGCTTTACAAACCGCATAGGATCGTTTTGGTTTGTTCCTTTTCTCTTTTTTCCTGGTGAATCCAAGATCTTTTGCGCCCGTTCAATCTGACCTTCCCGGATCTTTTTCTGGTAAGCAGCATATTTCGGAGAATAGGTAACAATCAGTGTCTCATCCATATCTCCTGTTATAAGGGGATATTCCTTATAGTAAACGGAGTTATAGATTTCTTCATCTGTTTCATCCAGTGTACGAAGGTCGATGAACTTCTGTGCTCCTATCTTGCGGAACTGTGTGGGATTCATCGCTTCTTTTCGCTCTTCCGCCTTCATTTTTTTCAGGGAATGTGTGATTACATAAGCCCTGTGGCTGAAACTATTGAAGCGGCGGTTATTGTGGGAACCCAATCCACTGTCTGAACAGAAAATAAATTCGCTGCAGTTGAAATCCCGGATGATCTTTTGCTCTAACGGTTTTAAAGTGGTCTGCTCATTCTGGTTTCCGGGAAAAATATCGAAAGACAGAGGAATTCCATCCGCATCCATAAATAATCCCATGGTGACAATCGGATTTGGTCGGTGTTCTTTGCTTTTGCCGTATTTGCGTAGTTCATCTTCCTGCTCGATCTCGAAATAGAAGTTTGTGCAGTCATAGTACAGGATTTTTTTGTTCCGGGGATGGACAAAGTTGGAATTCCGGTATAGCTCACTTTGTATAAAATCGGATTCTTCTGCAATAACAGAAAGGGCGCGGTAAACATCCTGCAAATGATACTTTGGTGGTTCCAGCAGAGTTTTGCAGTACTCATAGCTTTCACATTTACTGGAAGGATGGAGAATGCGTGCATAGATCAGATCCGTAAAAACAGCGAGCAGGTCATACTGATACTTGTGACGACTTTTGATCGCCCGACAGATCTTATCCAGCCGGAGCTCTGTAACCAGAGACTGGAGAAAGAGATATCCGGTATTAAAAAGGCGCTGTTCATTTTTTAGGATGCGAGCTCCTTGTGAAAAGTCCACTGATACTTTTCCATTTTTCAGATTATAAAGTTCGGTTTCTTTCTTTGCCTCGTTTCTGGCCCACGCCATCATCTTATCCTTATCATTGTCGAATTGTGCGAGGAGATCGTTCATCTTTCCCAATTTTTTATAGATATGGGAGGAAGTTTTTCCATTCTCTTTGCGGAAGGACTGATAAATATATACATCTTTGTTGTTTGCACTACCTGTGATATTTACGTACATAAAAAACCTCTTTTCTTTTTATTATATCACAACTAGCACAAACAAGCACTAATAAATTTAAAAAATTTGACAAAAAAAGTGCCTTTTTATAGGCATCGTAAGGTTTTTTTCTTTATTCAACTGTCAAACTCCC
>NZ_JBBKBE010000035.1:0-1786 GCF_037890075.1 Mediterraneibacter sp. ICN-202921
AAGGGGCTGTGAAAAAATGAGAAATCATTTTTTCACAGTCCTCTTTTTATACATAAGCACATTTTTTTTCTAAAAATGCGTATAACTCCCCCTTACCCCCCATAAGTCTAATGATTGAATGGCTTATGCGGCGGCTGCAGACCTTATCTTTTTGTTGTGAAATTTATAGAGATTCTGTCCAATAGAAACCAGAAATACTTCCAGCCGAACCGATTCTATTCCTCTTCGTACGATTTGCTTATACCATCGATCATTCTTCATAATACCGAATGTTCCTTCCGCCTGTATCGAACGGTTCATCCTGAGCAGTGCTCCCTGGATGCTTTCCAGATTTTCTATCACTTCACGGTGCATGGCTGTGAGTTCTCGATTGACCCGCACCGTACGGTTCTTATCTGTCTTTTTACACTTCTCTGCATACGGACATCCGCTACAGTCTTCGCATTGATACACTTCTTCCTGTCTGCCGTATGCATTCCCTTTTACATTTTGGCGATACTGCAAGTGAAAGGCTTTTCCATTCGGGCACCGCATCATTCCATCTTCGCCAATCGGAAAGTTGGCTGCTCTGAATGGGTCTTCCTGATATTTCTTATCCGTTGTTTCCTTCTTGAACATTGGAAACTTCATATACTTTTCCATTCCATTCTGCTCACAAAAAATGTAATTGTTGTAGGAACCGTAGCCGGCATCTGCAACAGGATATTTCGGATAGAATCCATAAATATCTTTGAACTTGTCCATCAGCGGCACAAAGCAGTCCATGTCGCTGCGGTATTGATTCACCTCTACTACTGCTATATATTCATCTGCAACACCGATCTGGACATTATAGGCAGGAAGCAGCTGATCATTTCCCATATAATCTGTCTTGATACGCATAAATGTTGCGGAATGGTCCGTCTTGGAATAGCTGTTCCGCCCTTCTCCGCATATATGGATTTTCTCCACATATTCTTCCAATTTTTCCGCATATTCCATCAGCTTCTCATAGTGACGCTGCTGCATCGATTTATGATGGCCACGGCCATGTACAAATGTGGTTTCGTCTATCTGCCACATCTGAGCATATTTGCCGGCGGCCTCCTTTAGGTATTCCGGTGCATACTCCGTATTGATACAGAGCCTTGTCCCAGTATAAGCAATCTCTTCATTGATCTCCTGCAGAAGTTTCGTAATCCTATCAAACAAGCGGTATCTGGACTTCTCGGTTGCCTTTTTCCATACCCAGGAATATTTGTTTGCATTTGCTTCAAATTTGGAACCGTCTATATACAGATGCTGCAGATCCACATGTTCTGTTTCAAAGATCTTCCGGTTGATATCGTTAAATATCTCTTCGATAGAATCTCCGAGCACTTCGTTGATAAAGTAGCCGAATGTCCTATAAGACGGGGTTTCATGATCCATAAGGTACATGAAGCGAAGATTCACCTTACAACTGTCTTCCAGTTCCCGTAGTGAGATATACCCGTTTGCCATAAATCCGAATAAGACTGTTTTCAGCATGCTGACCGGGTTGTATCTGAGTCTTCCCGTATAGTGTTTCGGGATTCTTTTCAGATATTTCTCCAAATCCATTTCCTCCATAAAACGGTCAAATGTCAGCACTGGATCACAGATATCCAGATAATCCGAAATAAGTATTGGCAAAACTGCCTGTTTTGCGTTAGAATTAGACTTGTTAATAATTATCATCACAAGTTAATTTTAACACAAAAGAAGGACCTTGGGCTTATTTTTGACCCATGGTCCTTCTTTGTTTTTAGGCTATGCTTTTTTCACA
>NZ_JBBKBE010000036.1:0-1674 GCF_037890075.1 Mediterraneibacter sp. ICN-202921
GTTGAGTGAAAAAGTAAATTCCACATGTAAAAGTAAATTCCATACAGAAGACTAAATTCGATATTTTAGGGTTTGACGAATCGTGTCAAACCCTTTAAAGTGGAATTTAACCAGATAATAAATGCTTTTCTGCAATAAAAATGTATGCTAATGAGACAAGTGGAATCTGCCCTGTAAGACTAAATTCCACTTGTCTGGTATGTGCGATATAGAACCTTTATCCGCAGATTTGTTTTATTATCTGGTTTTATTTTTTGAGTAATGCAGGTGTTAATACAATCTTATCTGCTGGTATTTCAGTGAGATTGAAATAATTTAAAAGCTCATGAGGGAGCATGAGTTTTGCAAGAGCCATAGGCGATAATCCGCCAAGACTTTGTCGTGGTGTACTATTGATATGGCTCATTATCAGATTGATATCCCTTTGCGAATAATTGTCAAAGGATGTTCCTTTCGGACAGATTTTTCTGATGTATTCATGGTTCTTTTCACAATGCGGTTTTTGCCAGGAACACATAGGATCACAGTAATAAATACTTGTTCGGATCAAGTTGTCTTCCCCGCATTCCAATGCATCTGGGATCTGAAATTCACCGCCTCTATCTGTTAAAATCAGAGAAAATGCAGAAGCAAAAGAAAAGGTTCCAATCACATGTTCAATAGAGTCGAATACGTTCTTTACATGACGGGATTCTTTGCTGTCAAGAAGATAAGCCATCATAAAAGAACAACCGGAAAAATGTAACGTGAGCAGCGCTTTATGGGAACCTTCACAACCGAGTACGGTGTCCATTTCCGTAATTCTTGTATCTGGGAATTCCTTTAAAAATGCCTGGAGATCTTTATAAGTACGTCCTTCATAAATAGCCTTATCAGCTAGCTCAGAAGAACCTGAAGAGCGGATTTTATACTTTACTTTTTTGGGCAGGTCAATATTTTTAACACTTAAAGCACCAGATTCAATATAATTGTAAAGCGTTTTTTCAGAGTAAGGGATCTCAGGATGGTTCTGTAGGATCATGTATGGGGATTGTCCTTGAAGAATCAGAGGGGAAACCAGTTCATCCAGCTTTGTTAAATCCTCTGGAGAAATGTTGATACCGGTTCTTGATTCAATTAGAACAGTCCTATATTCTCTATGAGCAGTCGTGGCTCTATAATAGGCCTTGTCCAAGCGACAACCACTTTTCTTACTGCAAGCATTGCAGACAAAGGGAGCTTTATCCAGTTTGGAGCAATGATAACTGCGAGGAGTGAAGTCATCGCAATGGGAATTACAGTGGTTGCAGAGTTTACACATTCTTTTGCATACCGGAGCATAGATTCCACAGATGTTCTTTTTCTTGCAGTCTTTCAGTAGAGCACATTTGTTTTTTGATTCATTGAAAGGGCTATGTTCCTGAATAGTACGGTGCTTTTTAATTTCTTTGGAGATGGTGGTTGGGTCTTTCCTTAACTGTAGAGCAATGCTACGAATGGAGCTGCCTTGATCCAATCCCTTTTCGATTATGATACGCTGATCCATAGTCATATGTTTTTGGGTTCCAGGAATTGATTTACACATAAGTACCTCTTTTCTACTGCGGATAGAAGGTACTAAAATAATAAAGGATATGGAAGAAGAGAGTAAGACTAAATTCAGTATGAATGTGGAATTTAGTTTTTCATTCAAGA
>NZ_JBBKBE010000037.1:0-1662 GCF_037890075.1 Mediterraneibacter sp. ICN-202921
GATGATATTGCAATTAACAACCGGTGTCGTCAATGTCTCCACGTTCCTTTCTCTTAAGAGCGAGAGCCATATTGTGCAATGCTTTCAGGTCTTCAGGTTCCATGTCTTTCTGCACATCAAATAAAGCCCGTAACTCTTTGTTTTCAAATATTTCTTGCGCTACTTGTGCAGTCTCTTCATTTAGATAGTATTTCTCACCGCCTTCTTTGTCTTTTCCAGTTCTAAGGTATTCCACAGAAACGCCGAAAAGCTTTGCAATTTTTTGTAGCTTTGGATCTTTTGGTTCACTTCTTCCATTTTTCCAATCCGAAAAGGTAGATTTAGTAATTCCGGTTTCTCTTGCTACATCAGCATCCTTTAGTCCTTGTTGGTCTCTCAACTTGCAATATACTTCATACATAATATACCTCACAAAAAAATTTTGAAATCAGTACAAAAGCTATTGACAAGTTCTGAAATCCGCACTATAATAAAGCTACAAAGTTCGGAAATCAAAACAAATTGTAACTGTCAATATATCTGGTAAATATATTGTATCTGATTTCCGAACTAAAATCAATAGAAAAGTTCGGAAATGAGGTGATTATTTAATGTACGAAAAATATGTAGAAATCAGAGATTCAAGAAAACTGACGGACTATCGCGTGTCAGAAGATACAGGAATCACGAAATCTACATTTTCCGATTGGAAGTCGGGTAGAAGCAAACCGAAGATGGAGAAGTTAAAAATTCTTGCCGACTACTTCGGCGTCAGTATTGAATACTTCTTGGATTAATTGTAACAAAGAGGGTGTCCGATAAAATGGACGTTGGACGGAAAGGAGGAGGTGATACGAGATGTGGACAGCGGTATTCATTGTTACAACGGTGATATGTGCTGCAGGATGGATGAAAAGATACATTTCATGCATGGCAATGATTTATTACATGACAATAAGAGGGTACAAACTTCCAAACGACAACGAAATAAAAGAATGTACCCACGAAGCGACGAAACATCTTTTTAAGTAAGACCAAGCTGCGACTTGATGATTGCCATAATGACTCCAGAGGCAATCTGCGAGATTGCTGATACGGAATTTGAACCTACTTTTTTACTAACTTCTTTTACGTTATTCCAAACGTTATCCGAACGAATATCAGAAAGAAATTGATGACCAGAATAGGTAATATCAAGAAACGCAACAAGGTAGTCGCCCTCTGCATCAGAAGTAGTAATTGCATGTATAAAACCAGCTTCTTTCAATTTGAGAGCAGCGTATTCTACCACATCAGAAGAATAGCAATTTGGAAGTAAAGGGAGTATGTCATCAAAATCTAATTGATGATTAAGTGGTTGTTTTTCCATAGCAATCAGAATATCGCGCATACAGTCTGGATTTAGTTTCATTTTAATTTCTCCTTTCGTCATTTGTTAGGAAGATTATACCAGATTTTAAAAGCGAAAGAAAGAAGGGGAAAACATGGTATATCAATGGGAATTAGAAAAAGTCAAAGACTGGTCAGTGAGTCAGCTGAAAAATCGTATCCATAGAGAGGTAGATTGTGGACAGCCTGCGCCGGGGAACGTGTCAGTCACGGCAATGAGAATGGAGCTACTTCGCAGAGGAGAGGAACCAGTCGGGTATCACAATACATAGGGAGGTGAAGATATGCCAAGAA
>NZ_JBBKBE010000039.1:0-1069 GCF_037890075.1 Mediterraneibacter sp. ICN-202921
TGTAGGTTTGTCAAACATATGTTACACCCTGCTCAATAAATTCTCTCAAGACAGTTTGTGGTGATTTCCACCCCAAAGGTCTCATGGGAAACTGGTTATACTCTCTACGGTTATAGGTTTGAAGTTGCTTAGAAAAATCCTCAAAGGAATAGAAAGTATGGGAGGCATAAAAACGTTCATTATCCTTGCGGTGGCTGCGTTCCACTTTTCCGTTATGGCGTGGTGTAAAGGGTCGAATCAGTTTATGTTGGATTCCCAGTCCTTTTAAAGTCCGTTGAAATAAAGTCAATGTTTCTTTACCGGAAGTGGAAAAGCGCTTTGTAAACTCCATGCCGTTGTCTGTCTGAACGCATTCGATCGGCATAGGAAAGCGTTGAATCAGATGCTTGAGGAACTGTGCAGATGAATAGGTGCTGTGTTCTTCAAAAGCTTCCACATACCGCCAGCGGGAGTACTCATCAATCGCGGTATACTGATAGAACTTCTTTCCTTTCGCATCATTAACAAGACAACATGTAGGAACGAATTTCACATCGATCTGAATACGCTGTCCAGGATATTCCATTTGCTCATAAGGCTTCGGAATATATTTGGGATTAGGAAGTTTTTGAGCCATGATTCCTTGCTTTTTCAGGAAACGGTACAAACCAGGGATGGAACGTTTATATCCGCGTTGCATAAGCTTTACCCAAAAGACAACCAGACCGACATGCGGATTGCGCCTACGCATATCTTGGATCAACTTAATTTCTTCAGGTGTATGCTGATTGGGATGGTAATGAGGACGGCGTGAGCGATCGCGGAGTGACTCTATTGTGCCGTCATAGCGGCGTTTCCAACGATAAATATACTGTCGGTTTGTCTTATATTTAATAGCTGCTTTTGAGACACCATGTTTTTCAGCGAAACGAATCAGGGATAGACGATACCTCATATCTTGTGTTATACTTGCCATGCGGGAATACTTCCTTTCTTAAATGATTTAGGTTTGGTCGCTTAAAGCATAACACAGAAAAGGTATTTCCGCTTTTTAATTATTCAGTTGTAACACATGTATTGTAATCCTACA
>NZ_JBBKBE010000040.1:0-854 GCF_037890075.1 Mediterraneibacter sp. ICN-202921
TATGATATTGCAATTAATAACCGGTGTCGTCAATGTCTCCACGTTCCTTTCGTTTAAGAGCGAGAGCCATATTGTGCAATGCTTTCAAGTCTTCAGGTTCCATGTCTTTCTGCACATCAAATAAAGCCCGTAACTCTTTGTTTTCAAATATTTCTTGCGCTACTTGTGCAGTCTCTTCATTTAGATAGTATTTCTCACCACCTTCTGATTCTTCACCATAAAAGTAAGATAGGGGAACTTCAAAATACTGACAAATTTTTTCTATTTTATCTTTTTTAGGTTCGCTTTTCCCATTTTTCCAATCTGACAATGTTGCTGTAGATATTCCTGTTTCCTTATGCACTCTGTATGGTGTTACATTATTTTGTCGTAACAGTTGTTCAAATTTTTTGTACATTATGATTCCTCCAAGATACCACGGAAAAATTTCATAAAATGTATTGACTATAAAAGAAAACCGTGATATATTAGAGATACGAAAGAAAACCGTGATAAACGGAAGGGATCGTATCTCGGAAATATGAAATAGTTTTGCTGGTAACTTGACTATATCATATTTCCGATATAAAAGCAATAATTTATCTCGGAAAGGTGGTGTAATAATGTACGAAAAATTCCAACGGTTATTGGAAAAAACTAACAAAACAATTTACAGAGTTTCAGTTGATACTGGAATTGCAACAGCAACTCTCTATGATTGGCGTGATGGAAAATCAACTCCAAAAGCACCTAAACTGAAAATCCTTGCCGACTACTTCGGCGTCAGTATTGAATACTTCTTGGAGTAATTGTAGCAGAGAGGGTGTCCGATAAAAAGGACAGAACCAGATGAGGAGGTGAAGACATGCCAAAAG
>NZ_JBBKBE010000041.1:0-726 GCF_037890075.1 Mediterraneibacter sp. ICN-202921
CACGCGATACAACAATGTTGCAGGCAGACCCAGAGAAATTTTTGATTGCAATTGGTAACGCAGGAATGGATCTGTATGAATTATCAAAACAATCAGGTGTGGGATACAGTACTATCTGTATGATGCGTCGTGGGCTATATATGAAGCCCTGGAAATTAGGAAAGGTTTGCAAAGTATTAGAAGTAAAGGTTGAGGATATTGTGAGATACAGAGGAGGTGAAAGCGGTGCAGGGATTACAGGTAATTGAAGTAAAGAAACACGATATCATCTGTCGGAAGCGGAAGCAGAGAGACCAGGCGACAAAGGGCATAGTAACGATCGCATTTGTGTCACTGGCGTTGAACATGGTGCAGGCGGTTGTGATTTACATATTGCAGGCGGGGCCTATATAAAAAATGAGCGCATGTACAGGGCGGCAACCCTCATGCACTCAACAAACTATTCAACTGTATATTAACACAAGGAGAGGAAAAATGGAAGATAAACAGAAAATTTGTGACCTGCTTCTGCCGGCACTGCAAGCGACAAGGGCGTTTTATGATCTGGACGACCTGGAGTACATTCCAGAACAGGGGATCGTGATTGCTACGTTCGCAGACGGCACAATCCGGAAAGTGGACGTGTGGCTGAAAGAAGGAGATCAGGTGATCATAGAGACGATTAAGCAGCTCAAGACGGAGATAGGAGGCGTTTATGAAAAATAAAGAAAAATGCTGCGATACATG